>NZ_JAQDKN010000002.1:0-311726 GCF_027662015.1 Coprococcus sp. AM100_B19A | reverse complement strand
ATTTTTGCAATTTTATTTTTCCAATTTTCCTCATTTATATCTTCTATTAACTGTTCATAAACATAAATCGAAAAAATTGGTTTTATCTTATAGCTATTATTTGCTATCGATATTACATATTCCTTTTGCTCTGGAACATCAATAACTATTGTATCATCAGCTTCTGATATAACATCTTTTTCCATACTTTTACCTCGTTATTCTTTAGTCAACGATTCCAAATTTATTAAACACTTTTTCAACGTATATAATATATCACAATTCTGCCTTTTTGCTCTTCATTTTTAATTATACCACCTGTTTTGTGACTTTCTCATGCTAGGAAACAAAGTATTCTATAATATACCTCACCATCTAACTTTTCTCTATTATAATCTCAATTTCTCTTTTCATTAATCGGAAAATATTTCCACGATAGTTTATGAAAAGTTGGGGAATCTTACGCTATCATACGTTAAAAGTTGGGTAAATATTGGGTAATTACACTACTCCCCAACAAAATAAAACAGGCAATCTTCGCCTACTTATTTCAGAAGAATGAGGCGAAGTTTCATACGACAGTTGGGGAATTGAAATTCCCCAACTCACTCCCCAACTTTTACCCAATTCCATGCATAAATAGCGATAATTTACGATAAGTCAAAATTTATTCCCCAATACGCAAAAAAACCTTGAATCATCCCATTTTCATAGGAAATTCAAGGTTTTTCGTTGATTTACATGATAATAATACGGTTCAAATTCTTATGCGAACTGTAAGATTATGCGTTCATCTGAGCTGCAACTTCAGCTGCGAAATCTTCATTTTTCTTTTCAAGACCTTCACCTGTCTCGAAACGAACGAATTTCTTCAGAGTGATAGTTGTTCCGTTAGCTTTTCCAACTTCGTCAAGGTATTTAGCTACAGACTGTTTTCCATCTTCAGCTTTTACATATACCTGATCTAACAGACAGATTTCCTTCATCTCTTTGTTGATACGTCCGGAAATCATTCCCTGGATAACCTTTTCCGGTTTCTGAGATTCTTTCGGGTCGTTCATAATCTGAGCAAGAAGAATTTCTTTCTCATGTGCGATGTAATCAGCATCTACATCTGCCTGGCTTACATACTTAGCATTTAAAGCTGCTACCTGCATAGCTACGTTTTTCAGAGCTTCTTTAACAGCATCGTTAACAACTGCTGTATCAGCTTCTACAAGAACACCGATACGTCCGCCACCGTGGATATAAGATACTACACAGCCATCTGTAACGATCTTTTCGAATCTTCTGATGCTGAGCTTTTCTCCGATTACAGAAATCTTTTCTGTAAGTGCATCGTTAACTGTCTTAGAAGCATCTTCGTTCCAAGCTTCAGCCATGAATCCTTCCATATCTGTAGCTTTTGTAGTAAGTGCCTGATTAACAACTGCTTTTACGAATGCCTGGAAATCAGCGTTCTTAGCAACGAAGTCTGTCTCAGAGTTAACTTCTACGATAGCTGCTGTCTTATCTTCTTTAACGTCTGCCATAACAATACCTTCAGCTGCGATACGTCCGGCTTTCTTAACAGCCTTAGCTTCGCCGTTCTTTCTGAGGTATTCGATTGCTGCATCCATATCTCCGTTAGATTCGTTCAGAGCTTTTTTGCAGTCCATCATACCAGCGCCTGTCATTTCTCTTAATTCTTTTACCATGCTTGCTGTGATTGCCATGATTTTTTCCTCCATCTTTCAATATGATCTTTTGGATTGTTCGAATTATTCTTCTGTTGTTTCTTCAGCTGTTTCTACGTCTTCGCCTTCGTAAACTTCTTCTGCTTCGCCCTGGTTTGCTTCGATTACAGCATCAGCCATCTTAGATACGATAAGTTTTACAGCTCTGATAGCATCATCATTTCCTGGAATTACATAATCAAGTTCTTCCGGATCACAGTTTGTATCAGCAATACCGATCAGCGGGATTCCGAGTGTGTGAGCTTCCTGAACACAGATTCTTTCTTTCTTAGGATCTACTACAAAGATAGCATCCGGGATTCTCTTCATTTCTTTGATTCCGCCAAGGTTCTTTTCAAGCTTTTCCCATTCTTTCTTGATTTCGATAACTTCTTTCTTCGGCAGTACATCGAATGTTCCGTCTTCTGACATAGCTTCGATTTCTTTCAGACGAGCGATTCTGCTCTGGATTGTCTTGAAGTTTGTAAGCATTCCTCCAAGCCATCTTTCATTAACATAGTACATTCCGCAACGTTCTGCTTCTGTCTTGATTGCATCCTGAGCCTGTTTCTTTGTTCCTACGAAAAGGATCTTTCCACCTTCTGCTGCGATGTCAGATACTGCCTGGTAAGCTTCATCTACTTTTCCTACAGATTTCTGAAGGTCGATGATGTAGATACCATTTCTCTCTGTGTAGATGTACTCTGCCATCTTAGGGTTCCATCTTCTTGTCTGATGTCCGAAATGAACACCTGCTTCTAAAAGTTGTTTCATTGAAATAACGCTCATGTTTCTTTCCTCCATTGGTTTTTTACTTCCGTGTGCTTATGTCCGCGAACCATGCTTGTCAGCTTTGGCACCACCGGGATAAACCACACACGTGTTTTTTTGCAACGCTAGCATTGTATCACAAAAGCCCTGCATACGCAAGGCTTTTTTCAGGGTTTCCCCTACAGGTTCTCATATTTTTTCAAAATCAGCAGCAAAAAAGCTGATATCCGACAAGGAGGCACAGCAGAACGATCAGAATTCCGATAAATATGCTCGGAATAAACATCATGATCACCATACCAAGTGCCACAAAAAACAGTGCAAAACCAAATACCCGTTTCATCTTCGTTCCTGCTTTTTCCTCTTTTACAATAAATATATGCCAGAAACCTACGTCTATTCCTGATTTTCCGGAGAATCTGCTTCATTTAACAGATCTGCCACATCCTCTTCGGTCATTTTATCCTCAGATGGGGATTTAAAACGGTCAATCACATCCGGGACCATATCCAGGATCTTGGTCATGGTATCCTGATTCTTGATGTTGACCAGTCTGGTTGTTCCGTTCTGGATCACAAGCACTGCACTTGGAATCATCTTGCCGCCAAGTCCGCCGGCTCCTCTGTCCTTTTTGTCCGCATGAAATGCCCCTGCCCCGATTGCAAAAGATACATCAACAAGCGGAAGAATGATCGTATCTCCGATGTGGATCGCATCTCCTACAACGGTTTTGGATGATACCACGCCGTTCATCCCTTTAAACAATGCATCTACTGTCTCTTTAAACTGATTATCTACTGCCATTTTTTCGATTCCTCCTGTTATTTTCTATCGAATGCTTTACCATTTAAACTCCCTGATATCATGATAAGTGCTGCGAATATTCTTATCCAGCAGCATCTTTGCTGCAAATACTGCCATATGAACTGTTCTTAGTCTTCCTTTTACATAAACGGAACCTTCCAGTACCCGCTTTTCAAAATCCGGTTCCAGATCCATATTTTCTCCGATAAATGCATAAAACATTCCACAAAGTGCCAGTACCTGTCCGGTATGGTAAGGATCTTCAAAACCGAAATGCAGTTTTACGCGAAGCTTTTTCGGCTTCAGAAAATGCTTCACCCAGACCAGTTCCTTTTTGCCACGTGCAAAAGCTGCTTTATGATTTTCCTGTTCCAGGAACTCCAGAATTTTATCTTTTTTATCTGCGATATTTTTTATTTTATCACATAAATTCTTCCATGTACATTTGATCTTTTCCAGGATTTCCCGAAGCTTCTGACTGAGCTTCCGGATCAGTTTTCCAAATGCTTTGACTGGTTTCTTCCGCTTTCGTGGAGTTTTGTGAGCCTTTCCGGATCCTCTCTCGTCATGAACATCCTTTTTTTCTCTGGATTCACTTTCCTTTTCCGGTGTAGCATTCTCTTCTTTTTTTTCTGAAAATGTTTTCACCTTCGTGTCAGGACTTCCCTGTGTTTCTGTTTTGGACTTCTCATCTTTCACGTCCGCATGCTCTGGCTTTGCATACGTTCCGCTTTCGGCTCTCTTTTCCGGCAGCGTCTGCGGCTTCTTTACATCTGCCGCATCATTTCTTTCTGCCGTTCTCTCACTGGCATTCTCCGCACCGGCTTTTTTTCCGCCATCCGGCTTTTTCTCCTTCTTTCTCGTCGGTTTATCTTCCGCTTCCAGAACATCTCCCAACTTCTTCCAGGCAATCCGCCCCTGCCATTTCACATCACCGTTCCGATACTCCACTCTTCCTGCAATCAGATGAAGCAGCCATGAAATCTTAAGATTCCCCTCTGCATCTTCCAGCTTTCCCGGAAACTCGGCACGCAGTTCATACCTCAGCGGTACAAAGAGAAGGACACCGATCACAAGTAGCAGGATTCCAAGAATCACCAGAAGAAGAATCCCGATAATCTTCAAAATCAATCCAATGATATGTAGAATCATGCTTCTTCCCTCTCCCGCTCTCTGATGTAGGACCGGATATCCAGATCCCCTGTTTTTTCATAAACTTCCTTTGCGATCTCTTCTACCAGATACAGCGCATCATCATATCCGCTTGCAAGACCAACTGCGAAAATATCATCATCGATCACACTTCCCTGGCGGAACATCAACGTCGAATAAAATTCCAGCTGATTTTCCCCTTCTTCGATCAGTGCGATCACATAAGTTTTCAACGGATATTTTTTTTTATTCAGTTTTGCAATCACTTTTTCTTTCTTTTTTGCCATGCTCTCACTGACATAAAGATTTTTGTAAAACCTCATGTGCGCTGTCTCCCCGACCTTTAATTATTATAGTAAGAATCAAACACCTGCTTTGCGACACTGACACCAGTAATGGTCGCTGTATCTGCATCCTCGACACAAACGCTGATCGCCAGCTCCGGATTATCCACATTGGAAAATCCGACAAACCAGGAATGTACTGTATTTCCATCTTCACTGACCTCGGCAGTTCCGGTTTTCCCTGCCACTGTATAAGACGCACCTGAAAGCGCAGCTCCGGTACCATAATCCACAACCGCCTTCATGTATTCCGTAAGCTGTGCAGCTTCAGATGATGTCATAAGCTCTTTGTAGCTTTCCGGCATATATTTCTTCACCGTTGTGCCTGCATAATTTGTAATCTTGTCCACCAGATACGGCTTCATCAGCTTTCCACCATTTGCGATCGCCGAAACGATCATCGCCATATGGTACGGACTGACCTGTGTCTCTCCCTGACCAATTGCAGTCATCATCGTATCTGCATCTCCTGCATCTGTTTTCAGGCGGAAACTGCTTTCATTATATTTCACATCACCCGGAAGCTTGCTGTTAAACAGCATCTGTTTGGCAGTCTTTCTCCATTCTGCCTTATCCAGCTGCAGCCCGATATTTGAAAACGAAGAATTGCAGGAATTTGCAACCGAATCCGTCAGATTCTCTTCCCCATGAGCAGTGCTGTTATAACAGTGGATCGTCGCCCCATTCTGTGAAAATTCTCCATTACATTCAAACGAATAATTATTATAATCTGGATTCTGCCGCATAAAAGCAAGTGTTGTCACCAGCTTGAATGTCGACCCCGGTGTATACTGTCCAAGTGTAGCCCTGTTAAGAAGCGAACTGTTCTCGTCATTGTTCAATGCATCCCAGTTTTCCGAAACATTATTCGGATCAAATGACGGCTTCGATACCATTGCCAGAATCTTCCCTGTACTTGGCTCCATCACGACAACTGCACCTTTGTTATCTCCCAGTGCATTATATGCTGCATTCTGCAGGTTCGCATCCAAGGTTGTGACCACCGTATCTCCCGTATTCTTCTGGTCTTTAAATTCATTCGCCAGCTTTTCCAGGAAAAAGGCATTTGAAGTCAGAAGATTGAAATTCTGTGAGGATTCCAGTCCGGATTTTCCTTTTGCGGCATATCCGACAACATGTGAAAACACTTCTCCCTCCGGATATTCCCGTGTTTCCGATCCATCGTCATTTGTCACAGTCTGTGCAAGCACTTCTCCATTTTTATCTGTAATACTGCCACGCAGCACACGGTCCGCAAGAAGATCCTGACGGATATTGTACGTGCTGTTGACAACCTCTTTACTTTTTACCACATTAAAATAAACCAGATATCCCATCAGTACCAAAAACAGTGTTACAAAAATATAAGTAACTCTCGTCAGTTCTTTATTGGTCATCTGCTTCTCTTTTTTCTTACTGGCTCCGCTTCTTTCTGCCTGTGCTTCTTTCGGACGCCGCTGTCCGTTTTTTAGGCTGCTGCGTTCGGCCTTTTTCTTCGGTTCGCCATCCGTTCGTCTGCTGCGGCTTTTTCCTTCTGCCTTCTTCTTTTGGTCGTGATACCCGCTCTCGTCTGGCAGGCTCTCCAGCTGCTGATCCAGATCTGGAAGTTCGTCTTCTCTGTAATTTTTTTCTTTCAATGTCTTCTTCCTCGTCCTCTCTTAATACATACAGTCCCTGAATGATCGCAAACATAATGATCGTACTGAGAACGGAGGTTCCACCGTAGCTTACCAGCGGAAGTGTCACTCCGGTAGACGGAATGAACTTTGTCACACCTCCGATCGTCAGAAATGTCTGAAAAATATAACAGGTTCCAAGTCCCAGTGCCACCAGTTTATAAAAGCTGTCCCGAAGCTGCATCGCAATATTCAGAAACATCATATAAACACTGACACATACCAGGATCAGACAAAGTGCAAAAATCAGTCCCATTTCCTCCGCAATTGCTGAAAAAATGAAATCTGACTCTGCAACAGGTATCTGATCTGCCGCCCCTTGAAAAAGTCCCATTCCAAACCAGCTTCCTGTACCGATCGCCATCAAGGATTGTGCCACCTGATAACCACCTTCATTGTAAACGGCAAATGGATTCTTCCATACCAGTACACGCACACGGACGTGGTTAAATAACTTATATGCCACAACTGATGCCCCACTTCCTGCAATCAGTCCGGCAAGTACATAAAGTGGTTGTCTGCTTGCCACATAAAGCATCACCAGATATACAGCAAAGATGATCAGCGCCGCACCAAGGTCTTTTGACACAACCAGGATCAGTACATGCATTGCTGCCACTGCCGTTGTGATCACAATATTCTTAAATGAAGTGTCATTCTTCAGACTCGCCGCAACGAAAAATACAAAAATGATTTTCACAAGCTCAGATGGCTGAAGGGTAAAACCTCCGATTGCAACATTCAGCATCGCTCCTCCAGTCACACGTCCTACAATGATAACGACCCCAAGCATTACAACACCTGCAATTGCATAGAATATTTTCCATTCTGACAGAGCTTTTACCTTCCGGATGATGACCGGGATCACAAGACTTATCGCTACGGATGCACTGACAATGATAAACTGCTTTACCGCAAGCGAATACGAAAGTCTGGTGATCATAATAAAACCGATTGCCATCAGCATACACATATTGTTTATAACCAGCCGCGACACCCGCGGGTAAATTTTTGTATACAGCAAAATAACTGCCAGAAACAGTACCACCTGCATCCCGTAAAATCCGATCATTTTTGTTTCATTTTTCTGCAGATACATCACCAGAAATGCAATCATATGAAGCAGAAACATCAGCACATTCTGCTTTCTGAAAATACTTCTCTGTGTATACTCATCTGCGTAATTAAATACTGCAAAACATTCAAATGTATAGACCAGCATCAGGGCTATCATCAGATATTTTGACAGCTCTACAATTATATTGACCAAAATTCCACCTACTTTATTCCTCTTTTCCAGTGTCCCCTGGTGTACGTTCCCTCCGGAAGTTCTTTTCCTTCAAAATACGCACTTAAAATCTGCCTTACCTCCTGCTGCCTTTCAGTAGTAAACATCAGTCGGATCCGCCCAGGACCGATCTGATATACCTCTTCCATCCGGTCTCCCAGATATAATGGTACATAATTGTAAAGGATATTATAACAGTAATCACATTCATTTTTTACCACAAATGAATTACGATATCTGTCAGTTATTGTCATCTGTCCGGATTTTTTCTGACATCCTCTGGTCGTTTTCTGAATACATCCTGCAGATACCATCATCGGAAGATAACCATATACGATCACTTCTCCATCCTTTACCCGGAGATCCTGGAGTTCTCTTTCTGTCAGTTCCACGGGCGCTGTAAATTCAAAAACTCCCTTTTCCTTCCAGAATTTCCTGCTTTCCTGATTAAATTCATACAGATTGTAATCGGTCATAATCCTTCCGGTATAACCATGCTCTTTCAGAAACGCAAAACTTTCATAATTTGCGATCAGAATGCCGTCCCATCCGGCTCCGAATATCCGGTTATATGCAGCTTCATACTGTTTTCGGGTTCTTTCCCGGAAAATATAAGGCATGACCAGATAAATTTCTTTCCCTGCTGCATGTACTTTTGTAATCCACTCCACATAGCTGTCCTTCTCCCAGATGCGAGGGAACATGGTACAATCCACATAGATTCTTCCGATTGCTTCTTCTTCCAGGATCACTTCCATCTGTTCTGCGGTTCTTACCGATGCCGTCCATCCGGAAATTACCTCTTCCTCCATTGAAAGCTCTGTCTTATTTTCTTCCGGTTCTTTCACTTCACCACTTCTTCTGTATTTCTCACAGATCACTTTTTCCAGTGTCTCCAGTGCTTCCCTTCGAAGTTCATTCAGGCTCTGCATCGGAAGAAATACTTTCTCTCCGATCTCAGCCTTTAAAAAAGAAAATTCAAATTCCGTATTTCCCGTCTTGCGCAGCTGCTTTTCAATTCGCTCTCTGCTCATCGGCTGGCTCAGTGCTTCCTGTGCTTTTTCACCGGTAACCGTAATCTCGGCATCCCGGCACTTCACTGTAAGCGTTGCCGCTTCCTGCGGATACAACCGGAAAGTTCCGCAGATCCGTTCTTTTATTTTTCCATTTACAAATTCTTCACGCAGCGTGTCAATCAATGTGCTGTTTCTTGTACGCATCCAGATTTCATCCCTCTTGAACGGGGTATCTGCAAATACCGGGATCTGCACATTCATTCCTTTTCTGACTGCATCCTTACAGGTATAATTATCTGCTTTTTCCCTGCCTCTGCGCATCGGGAGCTCAATAATATCCTGCGGAGACAGGTCTGTCATTGCTTTTGCAGTCACAGTTCTGCCTTTTTTAGCAAGTACCTTTACTGCCGGCACTCCTGCATGGTTCGGACGGTTTAAAGAAACCATCTCCCGTCCATTCTGTGTATGATAATAACCCGTATGGAAACCGCCACGGTTGTAGAGATCCAACAGCATCTGCCGGTCCTCCTCGCAGACACGGTATTTCTTCATCGCATACGCTGCCGGATCCTCTCCTGCCGGACATTCTTCATAATATTTCAGATAAAGATCGGCATATTTCCGGTACTGGAAAGCGACTGCTGCCGCATACTCCGGCTTCTTCATCCGTCCTTCAATTTTGAAGGAATAAATCCCGCTCTCGATCATCTCCGGGATCAGTTCCAGTGTGCAGATATCCTTGAGACTCAGCAGATACTGTGGTTTCTTTGCTTCCGGTGTCTGGTAAAGCAGTCTGCACGGCTGTGCGCACTGTCCACGGTTGCCACTTCTGCCACCGATAAAGCTGCTGAACAGGCACTGACCGGAATAGCAATAGCAGAGTGCACCATGTACAAAGCTTTCAATCTCGAGCTCTGTCTCATCGGCAATCTTCTTCACCTCTGCCATACTCAGTTCTCTGGATGTAACAATCCGCTGTGCACCTTCCTTTTCCAGAAACTTCGCCCCATCCACTCCCGTAAGCGTCATCTGGGTACTTGCGTGGATCGGAAGATCTGGAAAATGCTTCCGGATAAAACGGAACAGTCCAATATCCTGCACGATCACCGCATCCAGCCCCTGCCGGTAATAAGGGAGCAGATAATCATACATCTGTTTTTCCATCTCACGGTCTTTGATCAGTGTATTCACGGTCAGATACAGTCTTCTTCCATGCAAATGCACATAATCAATTGCCTCTAAAAGTTCTTCCTCCGTCAGGTTATGTGCATAAGCACGTGCCCCGAAAAGGGCTCCCCCTGTATATACCGCATCAGCTCCTGCTGCAATTGCCGCTTTCAGGCACTCCATACTCCCTGCCGGTGCAAGGATTTCAACTCTGTCTTTCATATAACTCCTCTATCTTTAAATAACCTGTATACAAAGCCCCTGTGTTGCAGACATTTCTCTTTGTATACCGGAGTATCAAAAATAGACTGCCTCAGGACAGTCTATTTTGTACGGTGATTTTTCATTTCTGTTTCAAGCTGTACGATCTTCATCTGAAGCTCCTGATTCTCTGCCTTGAGTTTATCCAGTGCTTTTTCAGCATTCTCATACTTGATCTGTACTGAGATCAGTTCATGCTTTAAATCGTACATCTCTTTGTCTTTTGCCTCGATGTCGCTTTCTAATGCGCCGCCCTGTTTCTTGGCTTTAAAATAATCATCTGCTATATTTAAAGCAAGAAGCACACTTCTGGCTTCCGCACTCTGCTTGCGATATCCATCGCTGCTTGTACATTCCTCGATTTTATGGTTCAGATAAGTGGATACCTTCTGCAGATAATCTTCACTTTCAAATCCGCTCAGGGTGAATACTTTGCCGCCTATCAAAACTTCTGTATAATTTTTTGACGATGCCATAAAGAACCTCCTTGCCGCCTAATCCTTTTTTCATTATAAACTATATTCTGATAAAAACCAACCACTTTTCGATATTTTCAGCAGAAATTCTGTTTTATTCTTTATCAGTCAGCTCAAAATGATTCTTTCTGACCTTCAAAATCCCCTCTTTTTCCATTTTTTTCAACTCATGTGACAGCACACTCCGGTTGATTCCCAGATAATTCGCCATCTGTTCTCTGTTAAATTCAATATCAAATGCACTGCTTTTGTGGCGGCTTTGCTGAACTCTCAGATACCGCTCGATTCTTTCCCGGATTCCTCTGATTGACAGCAGTTCGATTTTCCTGCACTTGTGGATATCTTCATTTGCAAGGAAATGAACCGTCTTCTTGTAAAACTCAATCCTCTCACGTAGATCCAGAACACCCTCTTCTTCCATCGCCCGTACAGGGAACCAGAAAATGTGCGCCTGTTCCGATGCATAAATATCATAAGGACTCGTCTTTTTTTCACTGACCGCAATCTCCACTCCCACAACAAACGAGCTGACCAGCTTCTGGACCAGTTGTTCGGTTCCATCCCGGTAATACTGCACTTTACAGAGCCCCCCGTCAAGCAGGATTCCGATATTGTTCAGTTTTTCTCTTTCTCTTATGATGATTTCGCCCTTGTCATAGGTTACGGTTCTGCCGCCTAACCGGTCAATGATCTCATCCGCCTTCTTCCGATCCATATCACAGAAGAAAATGCTCCGGTAAATCGCTTCCCTGTCTTGTTCTTTCTGCATTTATGCTGCCACCTTCTGCCCGTTTTCTTATTTGTCCATTATAGCATCTGTCACGCTATCCTTCAAGGAACAGCACTTTTTCTTCCGGAAATGCGAGTGCATCCGGCATTCCTTTTTCTTCCAGAGTGGCAGAAATCTCTCTTTGGACAAACCAGCAGAAATCCTCACATCCCGACTCGCATCGGATAAAATATTTTCGTTCAAATGGATAATCCACACTTTTCCATTCTTTAACTTTCAGCATAGCACCGGATATCGTTCCATACACCGGAATCAGATCATGAGCTCGGATCCCGATCGCCTTCACATTCTCCGACACAGTGCGTCTTTTAAAAGTCAGCTGCACATCCCAGTCTTTCACATACACCGTCTGCGCATCCATCCGGCAAACATCTGCAATATTTTTACATCCGGTAAGTCTTGCCGCTGTCTTATAGCGCGGTGCATTAAATACTTCTTTTACCGGACCCAGGCGGATTCCATGTCCATCTTCAATTACCAGAACCTCTTCACTGAAGCTGTAGATTTCATCCCTGCTGTGGGACACCATGATCACCGTACCTTCATAATCACTCAGCATTTCCATCAGCTCGGTCAGCATCCGCTCCCGAAGATACGCATCCAGTGCCGAAAATGGTTCATCCAGAAGGATCACGTCCGGTTCATATGCCATAATCCGTGCCAGTGCCGTTCTCTGCTGCTGTCCGCCGGAAAGCTTTGACGGATAAAGCTTTTCCAGTCCGTCCAGCTGGAAATGATGGATCAGCTGTTCTACCATTTTCTGCTTATCTTCTTTGTTTCCGGTAAATCCAATCCCGATATTCTGCTCCACGGTCATGTTCGGAAACAACGCATAATTCTGAAAAAGATAACCGACTTTCCTTTTTTGTGGCTTCAGAAAAATCTTTTTTCCGGCATCAAAAAGGGTAACTCCGTCAATCACGATCCGCCCTTTTTCCGGTCTTTCGATCCCGGCAATACTTTTCAAGGTCAGGCTTTTCCCACATCCGGAAGCGCCCAGGATTCCGATTCGCTTTTTTTCACTTTTAAAGGCAACATCCAGCCTGAATTTTTCATACTGTTTTTTTATCTCTAGTTCTACCATTGCTTTGTATGTTTCATTCCCTTTCCAAATGCCAGATTCATAAGTACTACTATTCCGAATGCGATCAGGATTACAATTCCGACCCACACGCCTGCCGTCTGATAATCACCGTCCTGGATGACCATTGCAATCCTCTGGGAAATGGTTGCCGTCTTTCCTGGAATATTGCCCGCAAGCATGGAGGTCGCACCGTATTCTCCAAGCGCTCTTGCAAATGCAAGAATTGTACCGGATGCAACTCCAGGACCTGCCGCCGGCATGATCACCCTCCAGAAAATCTTCCACTCCGTCATACCGAGCGTCTGCGCCGCATAGATCAGGTTCACATCCACCTGTTCAAATGCTGCTCTTGCATTCCGGTACATCAGTGGAAATGCAATCACAGTTGCCGCGATCACGCATCCTGCCCAGGACTGTACAATCTTGATATCAAATGTCGTATAAAGATACGATCCAACGGTTCTTCTCGTACTGAAAATGAGCAGCAGGAAAAATCCTGCAACCGTCGGCGGAAGCACCAGCGGCAGTGTCAGAATCCCATCCAGCACAGCCCTGAGACCCGCCTTCGCTTTCAACACCTTTCTTGCTGCCCATATTCCCAGGAAGAATGACACGATCGTTGCTGCGATTCCTGTTTTGATTGAAATGAAAAGCGGACTCCAGTCAAGTCCTGCAAGGATCTGTCTTATTTCTTCCATATCGTTCCTCTTTTACTCTACGTTTGTATCGAAATAGTAGCTGTCAAAGATCTTCTTTGCGTCATCGGATGTTACATATGCAAGGAAATCATCGGCTGCTTTTTTCTTTGCATCATCTGCCTCTTTATTTTCTACACGGCAGATCGGATAAATCACGTTACCTGTCAGATCATAGCTTACTGTCTGAAGGATCTTGATCTGATCCTCATATCCGTATGTATCAGAATAATAAGTTGTTCCAACTTCGCATGCACCCTCTGTAACGGCGATCAGCACCTTGCTTACATTTGCCTGCTCACTGATTTCTGCTCCACCAAGAGCTTCAGAAACCTGTTCTGTTGTGATGGTAGACGCATCGTCTACTTTGTCCAGAATTCCGAGATTCATCAACGCCTGACGGGTGTATTTTCCAACTGGTACACTTCCGCCTGCAAGTGCAATGCTCTTTGCCTCATTTAAGTTTTCAAGCCCGGTTACTGCTGTATCACTGTCCTTTAATGTGATAACAACTACCTGATTGTTCACTACATTATGGCGGGTTCCTTCTACTACCAGTCCGTCAGCCTCAAGCTGATCCATCTGTTTCTGTGCTGCAGAGAAGAACAGATCACACTCATATCCTTCTTCGATCTGTGTCAGCAGAGTTCCTGAACTGTCTGCATTGTAGACGATCTTCACATTCGGATGCTCTTTTTCATAACGCTCTGCAATATCTGTCATTGCCGTATTCAGGCTGGCTGCGATAAATACCTGAAGCTCTACATCCTCTTCTTTGTCAGCCTTTGTTTCTGTCTTTTTGTCTTCTGTTTTTGTGTCGGTCTTTTTACCGTCACATGCAGCAAGTGATGCTGTCATCAGCAGAACCAGACCTGCTGCCACTGTTTTCTTAAATAAGTTATTCTTTCTCATGATTTTAATATCCTCCTTTTCCAAATCCACAGTTTGGAAAAGTACACACCGGACAGGACAGACAAAGTCCTCCCTGTCCAAGAAGCCGGAAATCTTTTTCATGTAGCTTTTCATCACACATAATCCTCGGAAGAACCAGATCAAAAATCGTCCGTTTTGCATACATCACGCATCCCGGAAGACCCATGACCGGAATCTGTCTGCCTTCTTTTTCACAATAAGCAAGCATAAACATGGCTCCCGGAAGAACCGGTGCCCCATAAGTCACCACTTCCGTACAGGCATTTTTGATCGCAAGAGGAGTCCTGTCATCCGGATCTACACTCATTCCACCGGTACAGACGATCAGGTCAGAACCATCCTCGATCAGAGTCTGGATTGCTTCTGTGATCATCTCATGATCATCGTTGCACTGGATCTGCTTCACCTCTGTAACGCCACATTCTTTCAGTTTTTCGATCACAACCGGAGTAAATTTATCCTCGATCCGGTGATAATACACTTCGCTTCCCGTCGTTACGATTCCCGCTTTTTTCTTCTGGTACGGAAGAATCCGGAAAATCGGTTCTTTTCCTGCCACTTCACAGGCCTTCTGCATCTTTTCTTCTTCGATCACAAGCGGAATGATCCTTGTTCCTGCAATCTTATCTCCGGTTTTCACCGGAAAATTTCCATGTCTGGATGCAATCATCATCTCACCAAGACTGTTCACCGCATTCAGCTTTTCGGTATTGATCTTCAATACCCCTTCACAGTCGGCGATCAGTTCGATCTTTCCTTCCTTCACCCCGGAAGGATGCATATGCTCACCCTGACAGATCTGACGCAAGATCTCAGCCGCCTCATTTTCATGAAGCATACCTTCCTGTTTTTCCCAGATATAAAGATTCTCTTTTCCCACAGATAAAAGTACCGGAATGTCTTCTTCGGTGACAATATGTCCCTTCCGGAAAACAGCATCCTTTACAACTCCCGGAATGATCTGTGTAATGTCATGGCACAGCACCTGCCCCACTGCATCTTCTGTTCTTACCAGTTTCATTTTTTGTTCCTCACTTTATATGGATTATGGCATAAAAATACCTGCCGTCACTGCGGCAGGTATTCTGCCCAAACCTTTTTATATTTTACCATAAAAAGGATGGATAAATAAGTTGTCCAGACAACTTTTTATTTTGTTTTATAGACAAGATCGATTGCTTCCGCAACTCCGTTTCCGATCTTTCGTGCTTTATCCGAAATCGTATAACAAAGTTTTTCCTCTATCCTTGCATCCACATCTCCGATCTTCAATCCTTTTTTGACCGGTACACCTTCCTGGAGCATCCCACGGACAATCCCGTGGAGCCTCGCATAGACAGGTTCATCTCCGCACCTTGCAACAATCTGCCCTTTTTTCACCACATCACCAATTCTCGCGACCGGATGCATGATTCCGTCTGCGGATGCCTTTAAAAGGCGTTCCACCGTATAGCCGCCAATATTTCCCGGAATTCCGGTGTTGGGGATTGCACTTCCCTCGCGGATCACCTCGCCCAGATGCTCACCTCTTTGCGTTTCAATCACAAAATGGCAGTCTCCGGCTGCCGTAAAGCCCGGTCCGATACCGATAACAAGAGGAGCGTCACTGATCCGGGTCCCAAGATTCTTTTTTGCCATGATCCCGTCAACCAGTACATCCGGCAGATATTCTTTCCGCACTTCTGCTTTTTCATCCACCATGACAGCAATTTTCCGCGTTGCCATAATTGCTTCTGCTTCTTCAAAACTTTCGGCAAGAACTGCTTCCATTCCTTCTACCACTGCATGTTCTTCGTATACCGCTCTTGAAAATGCCACCTCGCGTCTTACGGCGAGTGGGATGGCAACATCCGTCATCAGGATCTGATGTCCTCTTTCCCACAGCTCTGCCGCAATTCCCGTGGCAAGATCCCCGGCTCCTCTTATCAGGATCTTCATTTACTCTTCTTTCTCCTTTGGTAAAACCAGATTCAGGAACACTGCAACCAGAGTAGACAGTGCAACCGGTGATTTACCGAAAATGGTTGTTACCCATGCAGGAAGCTGTGCAAGTGCTGCATTTGCCTGTGTCACACCCATTCCGAGTGCGATGGCAAGTCCTACGATGGATGTATTTCTATAATTCATCTTTGAATTATTGATCAGTTTGATACCCGTCATGGAAATCATTGCAAATACAGAGATTGTTGCGCCTCCAAGCACACATGACGGAATAGTCAGAAGAATGTATGCGATCTTTGGCATGATTCCTGCAACCAGCATGATCATCGCTGCAATTCCAAACACTCTCTTTGCCACTACTTTCGTAGAACTTACGATTCCGACATTCTGACTGTAGGTCGCTGTCGGGAGTCCACTAAAAAATGCGCAGACAATATTGCTGACTCCATAACCAATGATACCACCGCTTAATTCCTCATCTGTCGGCATACGGTCCATTCCTCCGGTCGTTGTTGCTGAAAAGTCTCCGATTGCCTGAATAGAGCTGATTGCAAACAATACCGCAATCGCAACACATGAGGATGGCTCGAATTTAATTCCGAAATGCATCGGCTGTGGGAACTGTACCCATTTTGCCGTTAATACGGAAGAAAAATCCACCATTCCAAAGCCAAGCGCAACTACATATCCAACTATGATTCCAATCAGAACGGATGAAAGCTTTAAAAAGCCCTTTCCAAAATGATTCAGTCCTGTTACGACTGCCAGTGTGATGATCGCAACAAGCCAGTTCTGCCATGAACCATAATCCGCACTTCCTGCTCCACCTGCCATATAATTGACTGCGGTCGGATACAGCGAAAGTCCGATTGCAAATACAACCGTTCCCGTAACCAGCGGCGGGAAAAGATGACGGATCTGCTTGATAAATATTCCTACAATAATCGCAACAATACCGCCCACGATCTGTGCACCAAGTATTGTTCCAACATCTGCATCCTGTGCAATTGACTGCATGATCGGCACATACGCAAAGCTGATTCCCATAATAACCGGAAGCCCGGCTCCTATCTGATAAGACTTAAATTTGATAAACGGAAAAAGCTGGATGAATGTCGAAATCGCTGACATTGCAAGAGATGCCTGAATCAGGACAACCGTGTCTGATTCTGAAAGTCCGGACACACCGGCAAGAATGATCGCCGGTGCAACACAGCCAATGATCATCGCCACTACATGCTGGAATGCCAGCGGAAGTGCCTGACCAAAGGATGGTTTTCCGTTAAGGTTAAATAGTTCCTGTGAAGTATTACTATTCTTCGTACTCACTTTTTTGCCTCCTTCTCTACCCACTTACAACTTTCGTTGTCAAAGCTATCGTATCTATGATAGCACGAATGGTTTTCAATGACAATTCAGCAATGTTCCATTTTTCAACACATAATTGCTTTATTTTTCCAAAATATTAACGAAACGATGTAATCCGTACTTTTTCACCAGAATCCCGTTCTACTCTTAAGGCGATTCTCTCTGCCATTTTCAGACGTTTTTCATCATCTGCTTTGTTTAGCACAATATAGAAATCCATTTCCGGCAGGACATTCTTTTTCCCGCCTTTTGCCGAAACAGCCAGCCCTGCCAGATCCTCCTCCGTCAGAACCTCTTCCACTGCTTTTCCAAGTACCTGTGCCACAAGCTCAGGCCGGAAACAGCAGTCTTTTATCCTTTGTCCGATGGCATCGAGTCCATATACAGAAAGGACTATCTGGATCTGCTTTGGAATAACCGGTTCTTTCTCCCCCGGCACTTTCGCCGGAAGCATCCGTGCACCATCCGCTTCCACAAGAACCGGCGCAGGAAGCTCCCAGATCTTTTCCATTACCGGTACAGAAAGGCTTTTGATCCTGCCTCTTCCTGCATCCAGACCGGCGATCACCATGCCTTCTCTTTTATGCACTTCCAGAATTTTTCCGATAGAATCCTCCATTACAAAATAAGGGGCAGTCTCTTTTTTCATATGGGTTGTAGTCACCAAAACCGGGAGGGCACCCTTCTCTTGGTATTCAGCAAGCAGCTGTTTCAAAAGAGAAGTCTTACCTCCCGCACCCACGGCAGCAATTCTCGGTACCATCTGCTCCGTAAGTCCAAGTGCCATAAGCAGCGACTCTTTCCTTTGAAGCTTTCCATTTTCGATGACATATACATGGAAAGTTTTCTCTGTGCCTCCTTCTGTTATCCGCATTTTTTCTATTTCCGGCATATAATCTATATCTTCCAGCTCTTTTTCCAGGCTCACCTCGTAAAATACTGCTTTTTCCCGGTATCTGCGGAACACCTTTCTTCCTCCGGCATCTCCTTCCAGTTCCAGAAGTTCTTTCCCGTACTTTGCCGGAAACCAGACCGGATTGCCTTCCTGTCCATTCCAGGTCACACATCCCGGTACAACTTTTGCCTCCCGCTCCATCTTTTCCAGGAATCCTTCCACGCTTTCTTCTGTAAAATAAGGCTGATCCGCCACAAAAAATGCATAGGCATCAGCATCTCCTGCCGCACGGATCCCTGCTTTTACCGAATAGGCTGCTCCTTTATAGCTGTCTTTTGAAATCACTGTTTTTACCGGGAAACGTTCACCTTGTTGCTCGTTTTCCTGAAGTGCTTTTACCTGATGCTCAATCTCTGGATACTGTGTTACCACAATCATTTCCCATTCCGGATGCCTTTGACAGACTTTTACCAGACGGTCGAATAAATAGCGGAACATCGGCTTTTCATCCAACAGATAAAGCAGTTTGTTCTCTGTTTCTGATTGTGGCGGTTCTGTATTTTGCATCCTTTGACTGTTAAAACGGCGGCTGTTTCCAGCCGCCAGATAAATCAGTTTAATTTTCATTTTCCATAATTCCCATTGCTATCTGTTCACTTGTAATCGGAAGTTCACGGAACCACAGACCTGTTGCATTTGCGATTGCATGCGTCAATGCCGGAGCCGGTGTATTGATGACGATTTCGCCAATCGATTTTGCACCAAACGGTCCGGTCGGCTCATAGCTGCTCTCAAATTCCACATGCAGATTTCCCATATCCATTCGGGTCGGAATCTTGTACTGCATAAATGAATTGTTCAGAAGCTGTCCTTTTTCCGTGTACTGAATATTCTCATAAAGAGTCATGCCGATTCCTTGCACGATTCCGCCTTCCGCCTGCACCCTCGCAAGATTCGGGTTAATAACAGTTCCGCAGTCAACCACTGCATAGTAATCCAGGATCTCGACATGTCCTGTCTCCGGATCCAATTCGATTTCAACAGCGCCTGCCATATAAGGCGGCGGAGATACCGGCGAACTGTGGCTTTCTGTTACCTGAAGCGCAATATCACTTCCGCACATTGCCCCTGCTCCGATTGCCGCAAGTGTCACCTCTTCTCCGGTCTTATCGCTTCTTGCAATGTGTCCATCGAAATCAACCTCATCCACTTCACATTTCAGCATCTTCGCTGCCTGTCTGACGATCCGCTTTTTCAGTTCCTCACCGGCTCTTGTCACCGCCATACCGGTCACATAAGTCGTACTTGATGCATAAGAGCCTGAATCATACGGCGAAGTATCGGTATCTGCTCCGGATACTGCAATATCATCCAGATCACAGTCCAGACATTCTGCTGCCATCTGTGCAAGAATCGTATCACACCCAGTTCCCATGTCCGCTGCCGCGATTGACATATTGTAGACACCATCCTCGCCCAGTTTGATCGTTGCAGATCCGACATCTACATTGGAAATGCAGGATCCCTGCATGGCAAGTGCTACTCCGACGCTGCGGATTTTGCCATCCGGCATAACTTTTCTTGGATACTTTTCATCCCATCCGGACATTTCTTTTACTCTCGCAAGGCATTTATCAAGTGCACAGCTATTCGCTGTCTCCCCATAATATGCCGGCATGAACTGTCCTTCTTTGACCATATTCTTCATACGGATCTCCATCGGATCCATGCCAAGTTTTTCTGCCAGTTCGTTAACAGATGTCTCAACCGCAAAGATTCCCTGTGTCGCTCCATATCCACGATAAGCTCCTGCTGCCATCCGGTTGGTATAGACCACATCGTAACGGAACCGGTATGCATCTAATGAACCATAAAGCGGAATCGCCTTATGTCCGGAAAGTCCGACCGTTGTCGGTCCATGTTCCCCGTATGCTCCTGTGTTAGAAAGTGTATACAGATCAATTGCCCGGATATTTCCCTCTTTATCTGCTCCCATGCGAACCGTCACCGCCATATCATGACGCGGTGAGGATGCAATCTGGGATTCCTCTCTTGTAAATACAATTTTCGATGGCTTTCCGGTTTTCCAGGTTACAAACGCCGGATAAACCTCACTTACCGCCGTCTGTTTTGCCCCAAATCCACCACCGATCCTCGGTTTAAACGCACGGATCTTGGATTTTGGTATGCCAAGTGCATTGGAAACAATACGGCGCACATGGTAAACGATCTGCGTAGAACTCATCACATTCAGTCTTCCATACATATCCATAAAGCAGACCGTCTGAAATGGTTCCATCATTGCCTGCTGTGCCGCTTTGACATGATATGTATGTTCTACAACAACATCGCATTCTGCAAGAACTTTCTCTACATCCCCATGTCCATCTTCTGCCTGTGCACAAAGATTCCGCTTGTTATCTGCTCCTACCGGGCACAATGCCTTCCAGCTGTCCTCCGGATGCACCAGAATTGGACCATCCAGCGCTTCCTCAGGATCTAATACTGCCGGAAGGACCTCGTATTTGACCTTGATCATCTTCATTGCACGTTCTACGCAGGCTTCATTTTCTCCGGCAATGATCGCTACCGGATCTCCTACAAAGCGAACATGCTGGTCCAGGATCAACCGGTCATACGGACTAGGCTCCGGCCAGGTCTGTCCTGCAATTGTAAAACGCTGCTGCGGTACATCCTTCCAGGTATAGATTGCTTCAATTCCCGACACACGCATTGCCACATCTGTCTTGATCTCCTGGATCATCGCATTGGCATGCGGACTTCTTAGAAGCTTAACGATCAGACAATCCTTTGGTGCCAGATCATTTGTATATACCGGCTTTCCAGTCACCAGTGCTTTCGCATCTTTTTTTACAAATGGTACTCCTACTGCTTTCATCTGGCTCCTCCTTTTCTTTTGTACTCCAGAAAATCATGGATTCCTCTGAGCTGTCCCTCGTAGCCTGAACAGCGGCAGAGATTCCCCGCAAGGTATTCCCGGATCTCGTCATCACTTGGATCCGGATTCTCGCGGAAAAGTGCGATTGCATTCATGATCATACCCGGATTACAGAATCCGCACTGCTCCGCCCCCTGTCCTGCGATAAAAGAGCCAAATTCTTCTGCTTCCTCCTGCAGTCCTTCCAACGTATCTACCTTGTGCCCGTCTGCTCTTGCAGCAAGCACGGAACAGGAAAGTACCGGCTTCTCATCTAAAAATACGGTACAAAGTCCACAGTTGGAAGTCTCACAGCCGCGCTTTACGCTGTAACATCCATGATTTCTCACGAAATCGATCAGAAGCAGATCAGCTGCGATCTCTTCTGTAATCTTTTTTCCATTCAATGTCAGACTAATCTGCATTCTTTTCACCTCCGTTTGTGATTCTCTCTAATGCTCTGCGGATCAGAACCTCTGCAAGATGGGTACGATACGCTGCACTTCCACGCATATTGCTTCCCATCGGCACCTGGGCTGCAAGCTCTTTTGCAAATTTTTTCAGATCTGTGCACGCATCCAGCTGTTCTGCCGGAACGTGAATACAGACTGCTTTCATCGGTCTTGCCCCAACTGCCACCTTCAGTTCATCTCCATAACGGTCAGCAGCAACCGCCAGTACCGGAAAATCCGTCTTGGTATTACGGTGTGACTGATAGCTTCCCTTTCCCGGTGTTTTCTTTACGATCACACGAACAAGGATATCATTATCTCTCTCCATCTTTGCAAACTCTTCCAGAGAAATGATCCCACCTTTATAAAGTTCTACTTCTGTATCCAGTGCAAGGAAACAGGTCAGTACATCCGAAAATCCAAACCGTCCGAAAATACTTCCGCCGATCGTCGCAAGATTCCGGAACTGTACACCGACAATACTTCTCACACTTTCTCTGATCATATTGCAGCTCAATTCATTTAATCCTTCGTGTAACTCCAGATCACGAAGGGATACCATACATCCAATCTTCCATGCATCCTCCGTCTCTTCAATCTGATCCAGTCCGAGTCCGGACAGATCGATCGCAGTCTGGATCTGCGCAGTACTCATTTTCAGCCAGAGCATTCCACCGACGATCCGGTTCGTCTTTTTCTGGTTCAGTTCATACGCCTGCTCCAGACTCTCTGCTTTCACATATTGTTTTATCTTCAGCATCGTCTCTTTCCTTTCTATTCTTCGTTCTTGTCAAATCCAAGATGGGTATACGCAAGATCTGTGACCACCCTTCCTCTTGGTGTTCTCTGTAAAAAGCCATTCTTCAGAAGATATGGCTCATAGACATCTTCTACGGTTCCGGCATCTTCCCCGATCGCTGCCGCAAGGGTATCCAGTCCTACCGGACCTCCCTGAAATTTTTCAATCATGGTCGTCAAAAGATTACGGTCTACATGATCAAGTCCAAGCCGGTCCACATCCAGAAGATCCAGTGCCTGCCTTGCCACCTCTTCGGTGATCACCCCCTCGTATTTGACCTGGGCAAAATCCCGGACTCTTTTCAAAAGCCGGTTGGCAAGCCTTGGCGTTCCTCTGGAACGTCTTGCCATCTCAAGGGCTCCCTTTTCATCGATCTCCACATCCAGCACGCCTGCTGAACGGATGATGATGGTCTGCAGTTCTTTTTCCGTATAAAATTCCAGACGGTTCACAACCCCGAAACGATCCCGGAGCGGAGCTGTCAGCATTCCGGCACGGGTGGTTGCCCCTACCAGTGTAAAATGCGGCAGATCCAGACGGATCGACCTTGCCGAAGCCCCTTTTCCGATCATAATATCGATTGCAAAATCTTCCATCGCCGGATAAAGTACTTCCTCCACCTGCCGGTTCAGTCGGTGGATCTCATCTACAAATAGCACATCTCCTTCCTGGAGATTATTAAGGATTGCCGCCATTTCCCCAGGTTTCTCGATCGCAGGGCCTGACGTGATCTTGATATTTACGCCCATTTCATTCGCAATGATCCCGGCGAGGGTTGTCTTTCCAAGTCCCGGCGGGCCGTAAAACAGCACATGATCCAGTGCCTCTCCCCTGCTTTTTGCCGCTTCTATATAAATCTTAAGAGTCTCTTTTGCCTTCGCCTGTCCAATATAATCTTCCAGAAGCTGAGGTCTTAAATGGCTCTCAATTTTTACATCCTCTTCCAGATTCTCTGTGGTAATAATTCTTCTTCCCATCCTAATCCTCTTATATCAAATATTTGAGTGCACCCTTCAGCAGATCTTCCACCGTCGTGCTCTCATCCATTTCCACTTTTCGTACTGCCTGCAGTGCCTCAGTACTTCCATAGCCAAGCGCCGTAAGTGCCTGTACCGCATCTGCCTGAAGTCCTTGTGCATTTACCGTATCTTCAGCGGCTCCATTTGCCGCTTCCACCTGGTGATCCAGTACGTCCTCAATCTTCAGCTTATCCTTCAGTTCCACAATCAGCTTCTCCGCCGTCTTCTTGCCAATTCCCGGTGCTGCAGAAATTGCCTTGATGTCCTTCGACATCACGGCAAATCGAAGTTCGTCTGGTGTAAGCTGCGCCAGAATCCCAAGACCTCCTTTCGGTCCGATCCCACTGACACCGATCAGAAGCTTGAACACAGAAAGCGCATCACGGTTTAAAAATCCATACAGCTGCATAGCATCTTCTTTGACATTCAGATAGGTGTGGATCTTCACTTTACTCCCAACCGGCGGAAGCTGTCCCATCGCCTGTCCGGACATAAAAATCCCGTAGCCCACGCCGCCTACATCTACAATCGCTTTATCTTCTTCGAGAGCTACAAGCTCCCCTCTTATATATGAAATCATCTCTTCCTCCCACGCTATGACAATACGATGCTGCCAAGTCTTTTGAGCATTTCATTTGCCACAACTCCGATAATAAATCCGGTGATCACTCCTGCGATCAGAAGCACCGGCACATAATAGGCGACGCTGAATGTCTCCACGACCAGCATCGCTACGATCAGCTGACCGACATTATGAAAGACACCACCTGCCATGCTGACTCCAAAAACACTGAATGATCCCCGCTTTTTCAAAATCACCATCACTGCAAGGCTTAAAAGTCCGCCTGCCAGACTGTATAAAATACTAAACAGACTGGCAAAAATAAATCCGGACAGCACGATACGCGTCACCGAAAGCAACAGGGCATCCTTTCCACCCATCTTGTACAGTGCCACCACAACGATCAGATTCGCCAGTCCAAGCTTAACCCCCGGAATCCCGATCTGAAACGGGATCAGAGTCTCTACATAACTAAATATCAGCGCAAGGGCAGTAAATACACCAAACCACGCTATTCTGACTGTATTTTTCTTCATATCTTAATTCGTCACCGCATCCAGTTCGGCTTCTTCTCCATCGACAATTTTCAGAACAATCTTATTCGGAAGGCAGATAATACTCTCTCCGTTCCTTGAAATTGCTTTCTGGTGTACACAAATCTGATCCGGACAGTTGGCCGCTGCCATTTTCACTTTTCCGTTCTCGATCTGGACGGTGTTCGTTCCTCCGTTGATCTTAAATGCACGCTCTTTCTGCAGATCCAGTGTCTCTACCACTTTCCCGTCAATCTGTATTTCTACAACGCCTGCGCTTTTCTGGCTCGTGAATAGATGTCCTGCAAAAAAAATGCCTGCCGCAGCAAATACAAGAAGGACAAGAATCAGATCATTCTTTTTGAAACCGGATGCTTTCTCCTCATGGCTCTTATTTTCTTTATGGCTCATAGGGTTCTCCTTTTTCTTTGTTTATTCTAACACATCATTTTATCTAATGCAATCAAGTGTTCGATTGATTTTTTTCATGGGGGAACGTATAATGGGGTAATTGGCGAAATGGACGGTCTGTGGGAAAAATGGAATAGAGACGCCGAGGGAGGAAATGGAAGTGTGCAGCTCTCAAGTTGTGCATACCATTCCGATGAACCTCTTAGGGCGAAAATCGTGTTCAGCAATGGCTTCCACGATTTTTGAGTTTCATCTCCATTGCACAAAATAGAGAGCTGCACACTTCCATTTCCTCCCTCGGCTGGTTATTGACTTTTTGCACAGACCTGGGATTCGTAAATTTTCATTATGTTGTTTGTTGAAGGTTTATGAAAAAAATAATGCTGTGGATTATGTTTTGATAAATTTTACTGTATTGGGAAAATTTTATGTAATTAGTGTTTTAATGGTAGGAGGTTCTGCGATGAAAATAAGGAATTGGGGAATTGGTATTTGTTTGAGTTTGTTTGGGACTTTTTGTCTGGGCGGATGTTCTGGGAGTTCGCCGCAGCCGGTGTCGCGGACGGTTACCGTGTTTGATACGGTGGTGACGATTACGGTTTATGATAAGGATTCAGAGGATGTTCTGGATGCTTGTGTGGCGAAATGTGAGGATTATAATGCGCGGTTTAGCCGGACTTCGGAAGGAAGCGAGATTTATGAGCTGAACCATGCAAACGGGGAGCCTGTGACACTTTCGGGTGATACGGTGGATTTGATTCAGAAAGGCGTGGAATACAGCCGTCTGGCAGATGGAAAGTTTGATATTACGATCGCTCCACTTAGTGACTTGTGGGATTTTAAGAATAATACGGGGACCGTTCCGGATGATGCGGCGATTCAGGAAGCGAAACGTCATATCGGATATGAGAATGTGAGGGTTGATGGAAATACGGTTCAGCTTCTGGATCCGGAGGCGGCTATTGATCTTGGTGGAATTGCAAAGGGATATATTGCGGATCAGCTGAAAGCATATCTGAAAGAGCAGAATGTATCCCATGCGCTGATCAATCTGGGCGGAAATGTGCTGGCTCTTGGCGGCAAACCGGATGGCTCGGATTATAATATCGGGATTCAGAAGCCGTTTGCACAGAATGGAGAAGCGATCACCAGTGTAAAGATCAAGGATCAATCTGTGGTTTCTTCCGGGATTTATGAGCGGTATTTTAAGGTGGACGACAAGATTTATCACCATATCTTAGATCCGAAAACCGGGTATCCTTATAAAAATAATCTGCTTGGGGTAAGTATTGTCTGTGACTCTTCTACGGAAGCGGACGCACTTAGTACAACCTGCTTTGCGATGGGGTTAGATGATGGATTGAAATATATCGAAGGAATCAAGGGGGCAGAGGCACTCTTTATCACGGATGATTATGAGATTCATTACTCCAGCGGATTTCCAAAGTAAAAAAGTTGAATGATGTAGGTTGTGAGACAAATCAGAAAAATAAATGGTACCAGATTCAGTTGTAAAAAAAATTGAATCCGGTACCATTTATTTTTCTTATGCTTCCTGCTTCACTGTCTCTTCTCCCGGCAAAGCCCAGCGGATTTCGGCTTTGAAGAGGTCTGCCTCGGTTTCGATGTGGAAGCTTCCACCCTGGAGACCTACGAAGCTTTTTACGATTGCAAGACCAAGACCGGAGCCTTCGGTATTGCGGGACTCATCTCCGCGGACGAAGCGTTCTGTAATTTCTTCCGGATTGAAGGTGAGCTCGGTTGCGGAAATGTTTTTCAGGCGGATAAATACATCTTTCTCCGTCTTTTCGATTTCCACATAAACTCTTGTTCCCGGAAGTGCATATTTTACAATGTTATTCAGAAGATTCTCAAAGATCCGGTAGGTCTTCTGACTGTCCAGTCGAAGAATCACCTTTTCCTCCGGGAAAGTGATCCTGAACTCCAGACCTTTTTCTTCGAACTTATCTTCCAGCTCAAATTTTACCTGTTTAAACAGATTGACGATATCCACGTTCATCAAATTCAGCTTTACATTCTGGCTGCTTGCTTTGCTGATCTCAAAGAGGTCTTCGATCAGGACTTTCAGACGCATAGATTTGCGTTCCAGAATATCAATATAATCCTTTCGCTTTTCCTCATCTTTCTCGTCTTTCAACAGATTCACATAGGTTATGATCGCAGTCAGCGGTGTTTTCAGATCATGTGATACGTTTGTGATCAGTTCTGTTTTCATACGCTGGCTTTTTACTTCTTCCTTTACCGCTTTCTTAAATCCGGTCTGGATCTTCTGGATTTCATTACGGAACGGACTGAACACACCAAGATCACCTTCAATTTCTACATCCAGATTTCCATCTGCAATTTTATTAGTTGCCTCCAAAAGCAATGCATATTTTTTCCGGAGATCATTAAAATATTTTTGCAGGATCAGAAATAGGATTACAGAATATACGATCAGTCCTGCAATTCCGTAATACCAGAACGAACAGATCACCAGCAGGATTGCGAAATTAAACAGCACGATTTTCAAAATAATCTTATTGTTCTTTTCCTTGAAATTGAACTGATCCAGAGAATGATAAAATGCTTCGATCTTATTCTTGCACCAACGGATACCACCTCGGATTCCGTTTCCGAATCTTCTCCAGATCCAGATCAGCAGAACTCTTTTTTTCACATATTCCTTTACTCCAAGAAGCCGGATCTGGCGTACACAGCCGGATACCCAGTACATGACTGCAAAGAAAACAAACCAGACCAGAAAATCGATTGGCCACACATTTCCTTTCGCGTGCGTAATCAGTTCTCCAAGATAGCTGAAAATCAGGCTAATTCCAGTAATACCAGTCGCTATCGCAATTTCAAATGGTACATGGAAAATTTTTTCATCTCCTGTATGCAGATCTTTCTTTATCGGAATCAGCCATGCCAGAAATGCGACCAACAATATAAGGGTCAAGATTGTATAAACCGCCGCGTTTCCCACCATTGAAGTAATCGGATATACCCGCATAACATAAGCATTCAGCTTTGCTTCCGTCATCATGAAATAATAGGTCCTGTCTTTTGGTGAAATATTTTCAATCTCACTTTCATCTTCATATTCAAATATTTTTTCCGGCAGATTTGAGGTCAGGATCTTCAGAACAGCTTCCTGTTTGGTTACTTCCGTTCCCATCACCTGATCAATCTTGATTTCACCGTTTTTGTCAAACGAGATCTTAATCCCAAGAGCATAATCTGCAAGCTCGGTATCTTTCACTTTTTTCCAGGAATCTCTATTCGACCGGTATCCATCGATTACCTCTCCGTTTGCATCCTGCACCTGGTAATTCATATATGCAATCTGCCGGTTAAATTTCTCATCAAATTCCGGATAATAATCATCCAGAAACTTTACGTTATATTCGTTTCCGGATTCTTTGGAATACAATACATAGCAGTCCCGGATAAATGTCTTCATAAAGGACTCACTCGTCCGGTAGTTCTGTGTCAGACTGTCCTGCTCCTTTTTTGCATTCTTATAAAAAGTATTATAGTTTCCTAACACGATCACCGTCGCAAGTAAGATTACACCTAAAATCAGGACAATCCCTAGTTTATGCCTGTTTTTCGATTTTGTATCCAACGCCCCACACCACCTTTAAATATTTTGGTTCTTTCGGGCAGCTCTCAATTTTTTCACGGATATTCCGGATATGGACCATGATCGTATCGGTATTGATCGCTTTTTCATTCCATACACGCTCGTAAATTTCCTCTGCCGAAAAAACTCTTCCAGGACTCTTCATAAGGAGAAGCAGGATTTTGTACTCAATCGGTGTCAGGCGCACCGGCTCTCCGTCAACCGATACCTCCACCGTTTCTTCATTCAGCTCCAGACCGCCGATCACATGGATATTCTGATTTTCTTCACGGTCTCTTAGCTTCTCTGCAAACATCCGGTATCTTCTGAGCTGTGAATTCACCCTCGCAAGAAGCTCCATCGGTGTAAATGGCTTCGTCACATAATCATCTGCCCCGATATTCAGTCCCATGATCTTATCCACTTCCTCTGATTTTGCTGACAGCATGATCACCGGAAAATCATATTTTTCCCGAAGCTTCATCGTCATACGGATTCCATCCATCCGCGGCATCATAATATCGACGATTGCAAGATGGATTTCCTCTTTCTCGATCACTTCCAGACCTTCAATCCCATCTGCCGCCTGAAATACTTCATATCCCTGACTTTTCAGGTAAATTTCCACACCTTCTCTGATTTCCTTGTCGTCTTCAACGACCAGTACATGATTCATTTCCATAACTGCTTTTCTCCTCTTTTTCTCATCCTTGACTATAGTCTATCTCTTAAAGCTAAAGAGAACCGGAATAGATTTCTAAAGAATTTCTAAAAAAACGAAAAAGCTTTTCAGCAAAGCACTGCTGCCTTGCCAAAAAGCCCATCACCATCAGATACTTATTTAATAACCATAATAGCTGATACCACCACCAACTACTACAATCAAAATAAAGAAGACCACAAGTACATACGAAATAACCTGAAGAATCAAGGATGCTCTGCAGTAGTTACGCCGGTTCAGATTACCACTATTACCAAACGCCCAGATAATATACAGGATCAGTCCCGCACATGGAATAATTCCGACAATCAGCGTCAAAAGCCATTCTCCGGTAGAAAGTGGCGATAGATCCATCTGCTTTGGCGGCATCTGATAATTGCTCTGGCTATTGTAATTGTTATTGTAGCCATTGGCATTAAAACCGGTATTATAACCACCATTCTGATACTGGTTGTCAGAGTACCCATTGGTATAAGCTTCGCTCTGATTGGTTCCGTTATAATACGAATTTCCGTTGTAAGTATTATTTTCATAAGTTCCATCCGAAGTTCCGGAATGGCAAGCGTTTCCGCCCAGTGCTGACTGTCCGTAGCCGCTTCCGTTTTCTGACTTTGGCATTTCACCGTAAGTATATGCCGGATGACTTTTTTCTTCCTGCTTTAAATTATCGTCCGCTGCCTCTTTTGGCACGCTATTGTCATTCTTTGCCTGCGGCTCTGCTTCTGTATATCCTGCATTGGGATCGGTGTAAGAAGATGTACTCTTTTCCTCCCCTTCACTATTCTCAGTTGTCTGGTCATTTAAGTTATTATCCATATCCCAAAACCTCCTGTGTATTCATTTTTTTCATCATAGCACACCAAAAAGCTGAAAACAATAGCTCTTTTTACCAAATTACTGAATTCAAAGACCAGATTCTGAATATCAAATCTATTAGCCGGTTATTCGATCCGCAGCCTCTGACCGACATAAATCAGATTCGGATTTTGTAGTTTGTTCAACCTTGCGATTTCCTGATAAGATGTTCCGTATATCGCTGCAATTTCCGAAAGCGTATCCCCGGATTTGACGATATGATACTTGTTTTCTTCGGAATTGACTCTGCTTTGTACTTCTTCATACCGTTTCCCCAGAACCGTTTTCCGCACTTCCCCGTTGCCATATTTCCCGGCACGCACTTCCTTTGCCAGTGTCTCTGTACTGGCACCAGAAATATAGTCGATCATCCCCTGCACTTCTCCATATCTGGTTCCAAGCCGGCTTTTCCGTTCTTCCCCATTTCCAAATTCTCCACGCATCGTCCAAAAAACCAGATCCAGCGTAGTTCCTTCCTGGTTTTCTTCCTCTTCAGAAGGTTTCTCTGGAGTTGTCTGGTTTCCTTTTCCAGCATACCGGCTCCACGCCTGCCGGTCTCCGTAGAATTTATTCAAATCCAGATTGCCATTCCATCCGCTTAATCTTCCCGAAGAACTGTACTGCCGCATCACACAGGCATATGCACCCTCATTCCATGGATTTTCCTGGTACCCGATTGGCTCCATACTCGCGTACTGCGCTACCCACAGTCCATAGTTTCCGATATTCTGCAACCGGCTCATCATACTTTGCTGCACATAAACCACAGGATTGACGCTGGTCTTTGTTGAAATATAATTACACCAGGCTTTCACCCATTCCCGGTCATTCACACCAAATGCCGGATTGGACCGCCCTTCCCAGTCCAGCACAAGCATTGCCTCCCCCACACGGCTCCCTGCATTCTTCAGAAAATATTCTGCCTCCGCCTGTATATTTCCACCAGACGCATAGTGATAAATGCCCAGGCATTTCCCTGTTGTTTTCGCCTGACGGTAGGCTCTTTCGTAATCCGGATTTACATAACCGGTTCCTTCTGTCGCCTTAATCACCACAAAATCACACGGGACAACCGCAAGATTGATCCCACTTTGCCAGTTGCTGATGTCAATTCCATTTAATGCCATACCACTTCTACTCCTACTCTTCTTTTCCTGCCTGCTTGATGATCTGATGAATGTAGGTACTCAGTCCTGCAACAACAATGCCCTGCGTTATGGATGCGAAAACTGCGGTCAACACATCCTGTGCTCCTGCGAAATGTGCGGTAGATGTCACCCAGATCCCGCAGATGATAATGCCTGTCGCCCCAAGCGTGATCGGAATATATTTATCTTTGATAAATTCTGCTTGCTTAAGTGCAATTCCGAAAAAGTATAGAACTGCGGTCACAATAAGCAGTTCCGGTTTTACATAATCCATAAGTTGCTCCATTATCTGGATAGCCTGCCTTTCTTTTTTAGAACTTTAAGGAAGATTTTATATATAAACGATTCAATCAGATGTGATATTAGTATATGTGAGAAATAGGATTTGGTGTCAAAAGAAAGTAATGTCCTGTTGGCTTAATTTTGCATACGTATTGATTTAATGCGTATCCTGATCACTTATATAACCGGCTAAAAGAGCTTTCATTTCCTCTTCAAAATAATTTACTTTTTCTTCACTCACTGCTTTTACCTCCATACATAAAAATAGAAGACTCAGCTATTAACCAAGTCTTCCGTAATGTTTTTAGTCTGTTATTTTAATTTCTTTAATATCGTGTTCATTAAACCCTATCCAGTCGCCAGGACGTTGAGGACAATCTTCGATACAAATTCCAGCTACTCCTTCTGGCTCATTATCTTCAGGATAAATATAGTCAGATACAATTCCCTCAAATATTTCGTTATCAATATCTGTAATTTTTACTCTTTTGACGTGTCAGCTGTATACGGTATATGACTACGTTTAAGTGCTCCATAAGAGTTGAACAGTGAATACTTATTTAATTGTACCGATACGAATACGGCAAAATCTAATTTAATGCTAACATATGATAAGTATAGACGTAGAATAGAAGCACTTGTTGATGCTTTAGAATTGAATCCAGATCACAGAGCTCACGATGGTAGAAATACTTTTATAACGATGTGTAAGAATGCTGGTGTTGACGAATACGCTATTAAAACAATGGTGGGTCACGAAATATACGACATTACTGAAAAAGTCTATACTAAGCGTGACCCACAATGATTACATAATGAAATACTGAAAATACAGTAGTTTTTTTGATATCTAGTGTATCAGTAGGGTGTATCAGTAATGTATCAGTAGTATATCAGTTACCTACTTTTACACACTTTTTACTACTATCTACTGCATTCACAAGCCCTTATTTTACGCGGTTTTCTTAGAATTTACCAGCTTTGTGAGCTTCCTCGATACTTACAGCAACAGCGACTGTCATTCCGACCATCGGGTTGTTACCTGCACCGATAAGACCCATCATTTCTACGTGAGCCGGTACAGATGAAGATCCTGCGAACTGTGCATCAGAGTGCATACGTCCGAGTGTATCTGTCATACCGTAAGAAGCCGGTCCTGCTGCCATGTTGTCCGGGTGAAGTGTACGTCCTGTACCACCACCTGAAGCAACTGAGAAGTATTTCTTTCCTGCTTCTACGCATTCTTTCTTGTATGTACCTGCAACCGGATGCTGGAAACGCGTCGGGTTTGTAGAGTTACCTGTGATAGAAACGTCAACGCCTTCTTTCCACATGATAGCTACACCTTCACGTACATCATTTGCACCGTAGCAGTTTACTTTAGAACGGAGTCCGTCAGAGTAAGCGATTCTCTGAACTTCTTTCAGTTCTCCTGTATAATAGTCATAGTCTGTCTGAACATATGTGAATCCGTTAATTCTTGAAATGATCTTTGCAGCATCTTTTCCAAGACCGTTCAGGATAACACGAAGAGGTTTCTGACGAACTTTGTTTGCTTTTTCAGCGATACCGATTGCACCTTCAGCAGCTGCGAATGATTCATGTCCTGCAAGGAAGCAGAAGCAGTCTGTTGTTTCTTCAAGAAGCATCTTTCCAAGGTTACCATGTCCCAGACCTACTTTTCTCTGATCTGCTACAGATCCCGGAATACAGAAAGCCTGAAGTCCTTCTCCGATTGCTGCTGCAGCGTCTGCTGCTCTTGTACATCCTTTTTTGATTGCGATTGCTGCACCTGTGATGTAAGCCCAGCATGCGTTTTCAAAACAGATTGGCTGAATACCTTTGATCTGGTTGTATACATCCAGTCCGGCATCCTTTGTGATCTTTTCAGCTTCTTCGAGTGAAGCAATGCCATAGCTGTTTAAAACTTCATTGATTTTATCAATTCTTCTCTCATATGATTCAAATAAAGCCATTTAATTGTCCTCCTGAAAATATTGTTGCCTATATAACCCGTTAATTACTTATGTATGTAATTAGTTTTTACGCGGATCAATGATCTTAACGGCATCAGCTACACGTCCGTACTGTCCTTTAGCTTTTTCCCAAGCTTCGTTCGGAGTATCGCCTGCTTTGACAAAGTCTGTGAATTTTCCAAGACTTACGAACTGGTATCCGATGATTTCATCATGGTCATCAAGAGCGATTCCTGTTACATAACCTTCTGCCATTTCCAGGTAACGTGGTCCTTTTGCGAGAGTTCCGTACATTGTACCAACCTGTGAACGAAGTCCTTTACCAAGGTCTTCAAGTCCTGCACCGATCGGAAGTCCTTCTTCTGAGAATGCACTCTGAGTTCTTCCGTATACGATCTGTAAGAAAAGTTCTCTCATTGCTGTATTAATTGCATCACAGACAAGGTCTGTGTTAAGTGCTTCCAAAATAGTCTTTCCTGGAAGAATTTCTGAAGCCATAGCTGCGGAATGAGTCATTCCTGAACATCCGATAGTCTCCACAAGTGCTTCCTGAATAATACCATCTTTAACATTCAAAGTGAGCTTACATGCACCCTGCTGTGGAGCACACCAGCCGACACCATGTGTAAGACCGGAAATATCCTTGATTTCTTTAGCCTTTACCCATTTTGCTTCTTCCGGAATTGGAGCTGGTCCGTGGTTTGCACCCTGAGCTACCGGACACATCATTTCTACTTCATGTGAATAAATCATGTTAAAACTCCTTTCAAATACATCTGTTTTTCTTTTATAAGGCGTTTGTGATTGTTTTAACACCATATGTATTTATTTTCGCACAATTTTCGACATTCGTCAATTGTTACTTTGTACAAGATTCCAGAACTCACTGTCTGTTTTATATTCAATTATTTCTTTCATAGTAAACGGCGCTGTGATCCATCCACTCTCCGCAGAAGATTTTTTTCCATCTCCCGGGTAATGGTAAGTAATTCCGATCTCAATTCCATCCTTATCTACAAAGAATGCATCAAAGTACCGGTTCTCCAGGATTTCCCCATTTAAAATCTGTCGGAAATCATTTAATTTCACACTGCTTAACACCTCTGCCGATGGTGCTTCACCCTTCATCTTTTTCATCCAATCGTGCATAAATGCATCGCTTAGATCCACAATATCTGCCACTTCAAACTGCTTTGCGTCAGAAATACGGATGTTGCGGGTACGGAGGTCACAATACTGCGCAGAAGTATTTCCTGCATAATAAATATCATTGAATGCTACGCTGATAAAATCTTCTCCTGCATAAGAAACCTTGTACGTTACAAGACTTCCTAAAAACGGGTTCGATTCCTCCAACATTTTCTCTTTCATAGAATCACTCGGAGCCAGATATAAGGTATTGACCGTACTCATCGCACAGTCCTTCAGCATTTCATTGATCTTGTCAATATTTTCACCTTCCACACCTGTGATCTGCGGATATTTGACATCAAACTGCATCGGATATTCGCCTTTATTTCCATTGGAAAAATAAGTGTAATTTTCCTCCGTGATCGTATACGGCAGATTTTCTGCCTCGTAGTCTTCAATTGCCTCGATTCCCTGTGCTTCTTCAGAACTGCTGTCCTTATTATCCTCTTCATTTCCATTACTGCCAAAGATATCGTCAATTTCTCCGTCCTCATCCGGGTTATATTCAAAAAACTGTGACGAATCCTCCTGTTTTCCTTCACCACTCGCAAAATTGCTGATGATTTTTCCGAAAAGCAGTCCCAGGAATATCAGAAAAATAAGTACGGTAACTGCGATCCCGATAAAAAGTCCCGTATGTTTCTTTCCATTATAGAAAGATCTTACATTTGCCGGTGATATCATCAAATCCATCGGAACAAAACGGATCCCGTTCTTTTCCTGAACCGGTGCCAGATCCCGGAATCCCATATGGTGATAAGCTTCCGTACTCACAACCGATGCATTGACCGTCATACGCATCAGAGCAAACTGCATCGTACAGTATCTGCACATTTCACCAACAAGAGCCTTCGCAATCCCTTTTCTCCGCAAATCCGGGCGGACAAACAGAAGGGAAATATGTCCATCCCTCCGCACGGCTCCGACACCGCCAAGATCCTGTCCTTCTACCGCGCCAAAGACGATCATCTCTCCGCTTTCGACAAGAGGCATAAAATTCTCCATCTTGATAAAACGGGCAAATTCCTCGATTCCCTGCTGTGTACAGGAATTGGCGTTTTCTCTGATAAATACATCCCATACCAGATGCAGACCTTCCACAACCTCCTGACTGCTATATAGTCTTTTTATGATCATTTTTCTGTACCTCATCTTTTCCAGAATGAACTGGTTTTCTCTCTTACGCCCTCTTTAAAAGTTCTTCCCGCAAGAGCGTGATCGCACGTGCAACCGCATAGTCCCGGTTCTTCTCACGATTGCCGGTAAAACGGTACTCTCTTACCGTTACCTCTCCATTTACCGCACATCCGATATACACAAGTCCGACCGGTTTTTCCGCTGTGCCGCCGCCAGGTCCTGCGATTCCGGTTACACTAAGTGCCGCATCCGCACCTGCCGCCTTTGCTGCGCCAAGTGCCATCTCCGCTGCTGTCTGTTCACTGACTGCCCCGTAGGTTTCCAGTGTCTCATGCTTCACACCAAGAATCTTTTCCTTCGATGCATTCGCATAAGTAATATATCCTTCATTGTACACGCCGGAAGCTCCCGACACATTCAGAAGTCTGCCAGAAAGCTTTCCTCCTGTACAGGATTCTGCCGTTGTCACAGTCATCTTCTTCTCTTCCAGAAGACGGATCACCGACTCTTCCAGTGTCACATTCTCTTCGGTCGTATAAACAGCATCACCAAAACGCTTCTTCATCTCTTCGATCATCGGCCCCATCAGTTTTTCTGCCGCTTCTTCAGAGCATGCTCTTGCAGTCACACGAAAATGTACCTCTCCTGTCTTTGCATAAGGCGCAAGCGTCGGATTGGTCTGTGCATCCATCAGATCCGCAACCATGGTCTCTGCCCTGCTTTCCCCGATCCCGCACACTTTTACCATATGGGAATAGATTCCCTCCGGCTGCTTTTTATTGAGGTACGGTGCAATGTCATGTTCAAACATCGGCTTCATCTCATTCGGAGGCCCAGGGATCAGGATCGCTGCTTTGCCGCGCTCTTTATCCTCCAGGATCAGTCCAGGTGCCGTTCCGTTCAGATTGTCGATCACGATCGCGCCTTCCGGAACCAATGCCTGCTTCCAGTTATTCTCTGTCACCTTTTTACTCTTAATCTTCTCAAAATAGTCCCGGATTCGAGTCCTGGAATGTTCATCCATATAAAGTTTTCTGCCAAATACCTTTGCGGTTACTTCTTTTGTCAGATCATCCTTGGTAGGGCCAAGTCCCCCTGTCAGAATTACGATATCAGCGCGCTCTATTGCCTGGCGGATTGCTTCTTCCATACGCTCTTCATTGTCACCGACAACAGTCTGGTGATATAAAGAACAACCTAGCAGAGCACATTTCTCTGCTAGGTATGCTGCGTTTGTATTCACAATGTTGCCAAGTAAAATTTCAGTGCCGACAGAAATCAGCTCTACAACCATTTTACATGCCTCCCTGTGTTAATACCTGTTTGTTCTTTGCGATATAATCAATCAGTGAAACGACGGTCAGGATCAGTGCTACCCATGTAAGGACTGTTCCTGCAACATTCCACACACCGCCCAGATCCATGATCAGCACAATGATCAGTGCCATCTGTGATACGGTTTTAAATTTGCCCCAGTAGCTTGCCGCAATGACGATTCCATTGTCAGAAGCAACCAGACGGAATCCGCTAATGATAAATTCTCTGGCAATGATCACCAGAACAACAATGACATTCAGTCGGTTCATAGATGTCAGACAGATCAGCGCGGTACATACCAGCAGCTTGTCTGCAAGCGGATCCATAAATTTACCGAAGTTCGTTACCAGGTTGTACTTTCTGGCAATTTTCCCATCCAGCATATCCGTCAGGCTGGCAACACAGAAGATCACAAGTGCGATCCACTTATCTGCTGCTCCGGTAATATCAAATAACATAAACACTACAAAAAACGGAATTAAAATCACTCGTAAAATCGTTAACTTATTTGGTAAATTCATAATAACTCTCCTATCAAATCATAATCTGCTGATCCGGTCACTTTTACCTTTGCAAAATCTCCCGACATCAGTTCTTCCGATGTGTTCACAAAAATAAGTCCGTCTACATTCGGCGCATCCCGGTAGGTTCTTCCCACATAGGCATTCTCATCTGCTACCTTGCCTTCGATCATCACAAGCAGCTCTTCCCCAATCCGGTCTTCTGCCTGGTCAAATACGATATCCTGCTGAAGTTCCATGAGCTCTGCCTGACGTTCCTCTTTGACTTCTTCCGGGATCTGATCCGGCATAGATGCTGCAGGAGTATCCTCTTCCGGTGAGTAGGTAAATACGCCAAGTCTGTCGAATTCCATCTGATCCACAAAATCCATCAGCTCTTCATGCTGTTCCTGTGTCTCTCCCGGGAATCCGGTGATCAAAGTCGTGCGAAGTGCGATATCCGGAATCTCACGGCGAAGCTTCTCAATGGTCTCGATGAGCTGCGCTCTGGAAGTCCGTCTTCCCATTCTCTTCAGGATACCATCGCTTGCATGCTGGATCGGGAGATCCAGATAATGGCAGATCTTTGGTTCTTCCTTGATCACCTGAATCAGCTCATCCGTGATCTCCTCCGGATAGCAGTATAAAATACGGATCCAGCGAAGTCCACTGATCTTGCAGAGCGCTCTCAAAAGCTGTGGAAGCCTCTTCTTCCCGTACAGATCGGTTCCGTACATGGTGGTCTCCTGCGCTACCAGGATCAGCTCCTTCACCCCTCCGTCTGCCAGATTCTGCGCTTCCTCCAGCAGATGCTCCATCGGTACACTCCGGAAATCTCCACGTACCTTTGGGATAATACAGTAAGTACAGTGCTTGTCACAGCCTTCTGCGATTTTCAGATAAGCGAAATGTCCGCCGGTCGTCACCATACGGTGCGTGTCTGTCACCGGGAGATAATCCACATCCTTCATGGTCAGGCGCACATCTCCGCGCTCCATCGGACTGTCGCTTAAAACTCCATCGATCACGTGTGCGATCTCTTCATAAGAAGTCGTTCCGAGAACCGCATCAACCTCCGGAATCTCCTGAATGATCTCTTCTTTGTATCTCTGTGCAAGACAGCCTGTTACGATCAGGGCTTTTAATCTACCGGTCTTCTTCAGTTCTGCCATCTCAAGAATATTCTGGATACTCTCTTCCTTTGCGTCATGGATAAAGCAGCAGGTGTTAATGATAATGACATCTGCCATTGTCTCATCGTCCACCATCTGATGACCGTCCTTTGCAAGAATCCCAAGCATGACCTCCGAATCCACAAGGTTCTTGTCACAGCCTAATGAAATGAATAATATATTCATAAAATAAATTTCTCCTCAAGCATAATTTCTGGGCGGCAGGGGAAATCATCTTCACCGGAAAATAAAATCCCCTATCATAAGAATACCCCGCAGACAGCTGCAGGGTATCGAACTTCTTTTATTTATCTGCGTCTTCTGCAATAATTTTGATCTTTCCACTGTTCAGCTCATCAATTGCAATAGAAAGCGGTTTTTCGCCGTCCTTAACAGGAACAAGCGGCATCTCGCCGTCAATGATCTGTCTCGCTCTCTTTGCTGTTGCAAGAACGATAGAATAACGACTGTTGACAATCTTAGTTGCGCCTTCTTCCACGTCCTGATTGACTACTTTCATCAAATCGGTATATGATGGATGTAACATAAATTCTGCTCCTTTCCTACAGTTCCTTCAGTTCTTTTCTGATATCATCTATAAAGTCAGCATTCCGGCTTACCCGGTCATGCTCACCCTGAATAATGCTGTGCATCTCTTTTGCGCAGCGCTCCAGGTCATCATTGATCACAAGATAATCGTACTTCTCTACGCCCTGTGATTCTTCTACGGCCCGCTTCATTCTCGAATCGATCACTTCTGCGGTCTCGGTTCCCCGTCCTACCAGTCTGTCTTTCAGTACCTGCGCACTCGGCGGAGTCACGAACATCAGCAAGGTATCCGGATACTTCTCTTTCACTTTCAGCGCACCCTGGATCTCAATCTCAAGGATCACATCCTTGCCTGCCTCTAACTGCTCCATAACATACTGCTTCGGAGTTCCATAGTAGTTTTCTACATATCTAGCATACTCTATAAGCTCATCACGCGCAATCATTTTTTCAAATTCTTCTTTGGTTCTGAAAAAATACTCTCTTCCATCTTCTTCCCCGACACGAGGCTGCCGCGTGGTTGCAGAGATCGATAATGCATAATTATCATAGTCCTGCATCAGCTTTTTCATCAGTGTTCCCTTACCGGCTCCGGAAAATCCGGATACTACAATAAGGATTCCTTTTTTTTCTCTCATAATCAGTTCTCCTGCATACTCAGACATTGAAATGTTATTTTAACACATCTTTTTACATTTTTCAAAGCTTTATTCAATATTTTGAATCTGCTCACGGACTTTCTCAATCTCAGTCTTCAGATCGATCGCATAATTGGATACTTCCAGATCATTTGCCTTGGATAAGATCGTGTTCGCCTCACGGTTCATCTCCTGCGCAATGAAATCAAGCTTGCGTCCGATTCCCTCTGTCTGTTCCAGAGTTTCCTTCATATGCTTGATATGGCTTTTCAGCCTTACCACTTCTTCATCTGTACAGATCTTGTCAGAGAAGATCACAACCTCAGCCGCGATCCGTCCTTCGTCAATCTGGGTGTCCCCAAGAAGTTCCTTCACTTTCGTTTCCAGCTTCTCCCGGTATTCAGCAACGATCTGCGGAGATCGCTCTTCAACCCTGGCAACAACTTCCAGCATTCCATCCAGCTTACCAATGATATCCTTTTTCAGGTTCTCACCTTCTGTAGTCTTGGTCTGTACAAACTGTTCGCATGCGCCTTTCATTGCTTTTTCAAGACCACTCCACAGTTCTTCCTCATCCACAGACTGTTCTTCCATCGTAAGGACTTCCGGGCAGCGTGCAAGTGTGGATACCCGCACATCATTGTCAAGCCCAAACTGTTCTTCCATCTGCTTAAAGCTTGCCATATATTCTTCTGCCAGCTTCTGGTTATATTTCAAAGTCATCTGGCTTTCTGTCATATCTTCATACCCGATGAAAATATCAATCTTTCCTCTCTGCACATACTGCTTGAGCAGGTTGCGGATCGCGGACTCAAAGAAGTTAAGCTTCTTTGGCATACGGATATTCACATCCAGGTAACGGTGATTAACCCCCTTCATTTCTACGGTAAATTTGCGGTCTGCTTCGGCGATCTCACACCGTCCAAAGCCTGTCATACTTTTTATCATTTGATTTTCCCTCTTCTTACTGACCTTTTAAGGGCCGTTTTACTATCGATTATTATAGTTCATTTACACTTACTCGTCAACCGGGTGACAGGGCATTTTCACTTGTCTATGCATGCCTCTCTATGCTATAATGAGCCCATTGAAAAAAGAATGTGCCCTGGCATATTCCCGGATAAATATGAGGTGAATTTTTAAAATGGCTTTTGATGGAATTACAATCGCAAATATCGTAAAAGAATTAAATGATACCATCCTGAACGGACGGATCGCCAAGATCGCACAGCCGGAAAATGATGAACTGCTTCTCACGATCAAACCTGCAAAAGGACAGGTAAGACTGGTCATCTCCGCAAGTGCATCCCTGCCGCTGATCTATCTGTCCAGAGATAACAAACCAAGTCCGATGACTGCGCCGAATTTCTGTATGCTTCTGAGAAAACATATTGCAAATGGCCGCATCGTAGGCATTTCTCAGCCTTCCCTGGAACGGATCATCCGCTTCGAGATCGAGCACCTGGATGAACTTGGAGATCTGTGCCGCAAATCCCTGATCGTTGAGATCATGGGCAAGCACAGCAATATTATTTTCTGTAATGAAAAAGGAATGATCATCGACAGTATCAAGCATGTTTCCGCGCAGATGAGTTCTGTGCGTGAGGTTCTTCCGGGAAGAGAATATTTTATCCCGGATACTATGAAAAAAGAGAATCCACTTGGCATACCGGAGGAAAATTTCACACAGGAACTTCGCTCCAAACCAATGCCGGTCGGAAAAGCGATCTACAACAGTTTTACCGGAATCAGTCCGGTTGTCGCCGAAGAGATCTGCTATCTGGCAGGAATCGACTCTTCTGTTCCGGCATCGGAGATGTCCGGTGATCTGCTGGCTCATCTGTACCGGCAGTTTACCTATTTTATGGAGCAGGTGACAGAAAGCAAATTCTCTCCTGCTATTTATTACGATGGAAATGAGCCGAAAGAGTTCTCATCTCTTCTGCTCACCCACTTTTCCAACTATCAGGTAAAATCTTATGATTCGATTTCCGAAGTGATCCGGACTTATTATTCTTCCCGTGATCTGATCACCCGAATCCGCCAGAAATCTTCGGATCTGCGCCGTGTGGTTCAGACAGCACTGGAACGTAACCGCAAGAAATACGACCTGCAGTTAAAGCAGCTTCGCGATACGGAAAACCGCGATAAATACAAGGTATACGGGGAACTGATCCACACCTACGGTTACAATCTGGAAGAAGGTGCAAAAGAACTGGAAGCACTCAATTATTATACTAACGAAATGATCAAAATTCCGCTGGATCCGCAGAAAACACCACAGGAAAATGCAAAGAAATATTTTGACCGGTATAATAAACAAAAACGTACTTTCGAGGCTCTTTCAGAACTGATCAAAGAAACGAAAGATGAGATTGATTATCTGGAGTCAGTCAGCAAATCCCTGGATATTGCACGAAGCGAGGATGACCTGATCCAGATCAAGGAAGAACTGATCGAAAGTGGATTTATCCGCAGAAAGCAGTCTGCCAAAAAGGTGAAGATCACAAGCAAACCGTTCCACTATATTTCTTCAGACGGTTTCCATATGTATGTTGGAAAAAATAATCTTCAGAACGAAGAACTCACCTTCCATTTTGCAAATGGCGGGGACTGGTGGTTCCATGCGAAAAAAGCACCAGGTTCCCATGTCATCGTGAAGACGAACGGGGAAGAACTTCCGGACCGGACCTTTGAAGAGGCAGCCAGACTTGCTGCGCATTACTCGAAGAATTCCGGGGCTGAAAAGGTGGAGGTTGACTATGTAGAGAAAAAGCAGGTTAAAAAACCAAATGGAAGCAAGCCTGGGTTTGTCGTGTATTATACCAATTATTCGATGATGATAGATAGTGATATTACTGGGATTCAGGAAGTACAATAAGATAGGTTGTGACACCACCAGAGAAGAATTAAATTCACCCCATTCCAAATTGTGCAAAGCATTCCGATGAGCCTCTTAGTGCGAGAATCGTGTTCAGCAAAGGCTTCCACGATTCTTGAGTCTCATCTCCATTGCACAAGATAGGAATGGGGTGGATTTTATTCGATATCAGTATTTACTTGATCTCATATACTTTATCTAACTGCGTCATACATGCCTGGATTTTCTTCATGCCTTCAGCGTCGGCTGGGGTTCCGGAGAAATAGTAGGTGACTTTGCCTGGGGTGCCTGGTCTGGTTTGTTCGGAGAGAACTCTTTTTAGCTGGCGAAGGGTGCCTTCGTTGCCGTCTACAAAGTGGATTTCTCCCGGGAAAATTTTACGGAAGGATTGTTTGAAGTAGTTGAAGTGAGTACAGCCAAGTACGACCGCAGCGTACTGGTTGAGTGTATAGCTCTGAAGGCTGTTTTTCAGGTATTTATCTACTTCCGGGTCCTGGAATCTTCCGGCTTCGGCAAAGCGGACCAGTTTTGGAAGTGGCGCAAGGTCTACTTCGTGTTCGGTATCTACTTTTTCCAGAAGGTTGTGTAATTTTTCTCCGGCGATCGTAACCGGTGTTGCTGTTACCAGGATCCGTTTCTGCATATCCTGATAGAGCTTGAGCGCGCGCTTGACTGCCGGTTCCATACCGACGATCGGTACGGCAAATTCGCCTCTGAATTCTTTCGTTGCCACGCTGGTTGCCGTATTACAGGCGATTACGATTGCATCAACCTCCTTCGCGATCAGGAAATTCAGAACCTCTTCTACATATCCTTTGATCTGTTCCCTCGTCTTTTCTCCGTATGGAACATGCTTTGTATCCGCATAATATATAAATTCTGCTTCCGGCATCTTTTTCAGTGCGCGGTGAAGCACAGAAAGTCCGCCGATCCCTGAATCATATATTCCGATTTTCATTGGTGTTACCTCGATTTCTTATTTTCTTATCTGGTTTAAATCCAAAATCTGCATAATCTTCCGGCAGGAAACGATGATAAATAATATGGCATCCTTCATCTTTAAAGCAATAATAATACTTGTCTTCTCCCTCTTCAAACCGGATCATCCGGTCAAATTCTCCATTGTCCATAGGTTCTGCCACGATCTTGTCTGAATGAGAACGGAACAATACTTCGATATCTTCCATCGTGCAGCCATGCTTTGCGACAAGTTCCACCAGCTCTTTGATAAATTCATTCGGTTTCATATTTTCATGTACATATTCCGATGCATTTTCCGATAAAGCAAAGCAAAAACGGTCCTTTGCATGTGTAATCCCGACTTCCCCGAAAATATCTTCTGCTGCTTTCGGAAAATCTGCAAGGAGCTCCTGCATTTCTTCCGAATCTGCATTCGTCTCCATAAAATGATTCAGTGAACTGAGCGGATAATAAAGCCGGATCATCTCTTTCCGATATCCGAGCTTTGCCTGCTCTTCCTTTACCAGATCGATTAAACTTTTTTCCAAACGCTCGTATCCCATATATATTAAAACTCCTGTCTTGATAAAATTATGTAAGTCTGCTGCTGCAAACAAAAATATTTTATCACATTCTTTCCATTTTCGCCACTCACACCGTTGAAGAATTCCCTTATTTTCGTTATCATAAAAGAAATATACATTATTTTCAGTATAAAAGACTCTTCAAGAATATAAACACAATTTGGAAAACAGGAATCGAAACTTAAATATCCAGATACCTGGGAGGTTAAAACACATGGATGAACAGACAATCAGACAGCGGATTTCCACGCAGCGTGATTTTTTTGCAACCGGCGCAACACTTCCGCTTTCTTTTCGATTAAAACAATTAGAACAGCTAAAACTTGCACTCAAACGCCATGAACAAGATCTGTACACAGCACTAAAAGCGGATCTTGGAAAAAGCCGGATGGAAAGCTATATGTGCGAAATCGGTCTGACGCTTTCCGAGCTTACCTGGATGCAAAAGCATTTACCAAAGCTGATGCGCTGTAAAACCGTCCCTACTCCGCTGGCACACTTCGCCGCCAAAAGCTTTCAATCGCCATCCCCCTACGGAACCGTACTGATCATGAGTCCCTGGAATTACCCGGTACTCCTCACTTTAGAACCGCTGATCGATGCGCTCGCCGCCGGAAATACCGTCATCCTGAAGCCAAGTGCTTACGCTCCACACACTAGTCAGATTCTGAGTCAGCTTCTCAAGGAATGCTATCCGCCGGAATATGTAACGATGATCACCGGAGGCCGGGAAGAAAATCAGGCGCTCTTAAACCAGCGTTTTGACAAAATCTTTTTCACCGGAGGAAAAACGGTTGGAAAAGAAGTCCTTCGTCATGCCGCCGAATACCTGACTCCCGTCACTCTAGAGCTTGGTGGGAAAAGCCCGTGTATCGTGGATTCCACGGCGAAAATTTCTCTCACCGCAAGACGGATCGTATTCGGAAAATACCTCAACTGCGGACAGACCTGCGTTGCTCCGGATTATATCCTCTGCGATGCTTCTGTTCGAAACCAGCTGCTTCAGGCACTGGAAAAAGAAATCCACCGGCAGTTTGGCAAACAGCCTCTTCAAAATCCGGATTATGGGAAAATCATCAACGAAAAACATTTTCACCGGCTGCAGAACCTGATTGCTGCCGATAATCTGGTCTGTGGAGGTGAGTCCGATCCGTCTGCCCTGCGCATTGCCCCGACCATCCTAAAAGATGTCACCTGGGACGATCCGGTCATGGGCGAAGAAATTTTCGGACCGATTCTTCCAGTACTTACCTATTCTGACCTGAATGATGCAATCCGGCAGGTCGAATCCCATCCACACCCGCTTGCACTCTATCTTTTCACCGAAGATCCTGCTGCCAAAAAGAAAGTCCTTGCCAGATGCCATTTTGGCGGCGGCTGCATCAACGATACCATCATCCACCTCGCCACCAGCCAGATGCCGTTCGGCGGTGTCGGAGAAAGCGGCATAGGATGCTATCATGGAAAAGAAGGATTTGAATGCTTCACACATCAGAGAAGCATAGTCGATAAGAAAACCTGGATGGATCTGCCGATACGGTATCAGAAGTACCGGTTCTGGAAAGAAAAAATGCTGAGAGGCTTCCTGCGCTAGGATTAACGCGGGAAGAGCTTCCCAGCAGATATAACATCACGAACTTACCTTCTCAATCAGACACTGATGTTCTATCACATCAAAAGGGCTCCTCATCATAAATATCTGCCGCAATTATCCAGAATGCTCTGTACTCCCCGCAAATCGAATATTGAAATTCCAGGAAATTATTTCTGGATAATATCAGCACTTTTCACTCAGACATGTTCTGAGACACTTGCATACGATCTTCCATATCGCCCATCCGATAAACATCCCAACTGTATTTGTTACCACATCATCCAATTGTAAATATCCTCTCTGCGTAATATGCTGTGTGATCTCTATACCACAGGAACATAAAAAACCAATCAGCACACATTTCCAACCGCTTCTGACTTGTTTAAAAACTATTGGTAACAATACACCAAAAGGAATAAACATAATAATATTCTCAATAAACATAGCATGCATATGGAAAGAATGTCCCCATGTTTCAAATAACACTAAACTAATTTCTTTCCTGCTCCCCGCTTCTCTTGAAAAAAAGACAGTCTGAAAGGTAACAATAATATAGGCAATAAATAATATCCAAGCAATTCTATATTTTTTATTAATTCCATTATCCTTTTCCTGCTTTTGAGAACCTTTCTTATACACCCAACTAATAAAAAGTACAAGACAAGCACTAAAAATGATTGCCGGAATCAGCCACATTACTGGTTGATTAAAATCTTGAATTATTATTTTTTTGTACAACTTGATTTTTAATCACCTTCCTTTTTAGTATCATATCAAATCAATTATTTCAGATATTTTTATTCTTTCTTCCTTCAACAGGCTCACTTCAATTACAACAATGGTATCGCATACTTTTTCATTTTGTGCCTCCAAACGATTTTACCACTTATCCAAGATTGTTTTCAATATTATCTTTTAGTAATAATTATATCCTAAAATAAATTTCTAAATTCCACCTCTTCGTCTCGGAATGAATGACTCATCCTTGTCCACAGCTTTGTTCTTATATTTTCTGATGCTTCTTCTGTTTTTTATTGCTTCGATCATTTTTCCTCATATTCTCCTTAACCTCGTCCGGTACATCGATCAGACCGAACCGGTAGAACATTCCGTATATGATTAGGGTGTCAAAATAGTAAAAAAAGTTGCGATATTTTGATAAAGTTTTACAGTTAAAGCACCTAAATCCGTTATGCCTAACTTGACGAAATATGTTAAAAATGATAACATTATTTATGTTGTAGAAAAATACTGGGTAAAAAAGAAAGTCGCTTATGTGGAAGATAAGCGACATTTGTTTTTATAATTAATCCAAAAAAGTGCCGCTCCATCATCGTTTTGATGACTTCGCGGCACTTTTATATACTCTACTATAAATAATTTCTTCCACTTCTAATTATCTCCCACACCCGGTATCCCACGCTTCCATAGTAATAACTCATCGGAGCATCTCCCGGAAAATACCTTACCATTCGGAACACATAATATAGAATCAGCCCTACGCACAGAAGAATCACCCATTTCCCAAGACTCTTCGTTTCTTTTCTCTGTATATATCTCCGCATGCCAAACCATCCCACCAGAATAATCACACCATAAATAAACGGATGCATTTTCCATGCCCCGGCAAAGTCCCCTCGCAGCACCATAAACATCGCTCTTGTAAGCCCGCATCCCGGACAAGGAAATCCCGTCATGATCACCATTGGACACAGACTGTATAAAAACTTTCTTCCTATAACAAAATAAATTGCAAATACAAGAATCGCAATGCGGATATTCCATAAGTCCTGTAAAAGCATCTTTATTCCTGCTATTAATCTATTTTTCACAAAAGTATTCCCAACTTTCTTACTGAGGTGCATCTTTTTTCAAAATATCCTGCACATAATCAACCGGTCTTTTTACTGCTTCCGAAATCATTTCATCTGTGCATTTCATTTCATGTAAACTCCAGATAAATTTAACCGTTGTCTCCTCTCGCCCTTCTTCTCTGCCTTCTTCTCTCCCTCTTCTAACTAATATATCACTAAACCCTGTCATCGTCATAGCCACATCCTCCTTAAATTCCTCTTCCCATTCAATATGTGAATATGTCTCTATTTCTTCTATATTTCCCACAAATATCTGATTAAGATAATCAAATATCCCTGCATCTTCGCCCCGTATCCGATATTCATCCGTCTCCGAAACCGGTGCGTCACTGACAACCTCATCCGATGTAATCGATGCCAGATCCAGACAATTCAGGATCTCTTCCTGAGAACACCCTTCAAATTCCGGAATCACCATCTCCATAATCGGCACAATGATCTCTTTGCTCTTAAAGAGTTTCTTCACGCCCTTGTCATACTCTGCGCCAATATTTACAGATGATGCAATGTCGTATTTTGTCTCTATTTTCATTTCTATTTTGGATGATTTTCCACCTAACCGTCAACCAATATATTTTCTTTTCCTTCTCCATTTTTTCTATTATAACATACCCCACGATATTCTAAAAATTAAATTTTCCTAACTTTCTCTTTCCATCCTTTCATCCTTCCGCAGTCGAATGAACTCAATAAAAAAAAGGATCCGGATGCATTTGCAGAAGCCTAAGAAAAACTTGTTCTTAGCCTCCGAAACAGCATTCGGATCCTTTTTTTCATTATTTATTTACTTAATGATCTTCTTCGGACATTTCTCCGCACATTTTCCACAGTTTGTACATTTTTCCGGATCAATGTGTGCGATGTTATCTACTACATGTACTGCATCAGATTCACATACTTTTTCACACATCTTACATCCGATACATCCTACGGAACATACGCTCATAACGTCTTTTCCTTTATCTTTTGAGCTGCACTGTACGAGATGTTTCTGTTCATAAGGTACAAGCTCGATCAGATGTTTTGGACAGGTGGCGATACATTTACCACAGGCTTTACATGCTTCTTTGTCAACTACTGCAATTCCGTCTACGATATGGATCGCATCGAACGGACATGCCTTTACGCAGCTTCCGAAACCAAGACATCCGAAAGAACATCCTTTTGGTCCGCCATTCTGCATCATGGCTGCCATCTGGCAGTCTGTAATTCCTGTATAATCATATGCCTGTTTTGCTTTTTCGCAGGTTCCTGCACATTTTACAAATGCAACTTCGTGTACGCTTTCACCGGCTTCTTCGCCCATGATCGCTGCGATCTTTGCTGCTACCGGAGCACCGCCGACCGGACACTGTCCGACCGGAGCTTCTCCTTTTGCGATAGCTGCTGCAAGACCGGAACATCCGGCATATCCACATCCACCACAGTTGTTACCCGGAAGTTCTGCGAGAATCGCTTCTTCTTTTTCATCTACTTCAACTGCAAATTTCTTGCCTGCAATTCCAAGGAAGACACCGATGAATACGCCGGTACCGCCTACGATAAGTGCAGCAATCAATACTCCTGTTATACTCATAACACGGTCCTCCTTCTGTTAAATGATTCCTGAGAATCCAAAGAACGCGATGGACATCAGTGCTGCTGTAAGCAGTACGATCGGAGTTCCCTGGAAAGACTCACTGATATCGTTGTATTCGATCTTCTCACGGATACCAGCCATGATCACGATCGCGATCGTGAATCCGACTGCTGTGGAGAATCCGTATACAACACCTTCAAGAATGTTATATCCTTTTGTTACACAGTTCAGTGATACACCAAGTACTGCACAGTTTGTTGTGATCAACGGGAGATATACACCAAGTGCATTATAAAGCGGAGGCATAACCTTCTTGAGGAACATTTCTACAAACTGAACGAGTGCTGCGATAACCAGGATAAATACGATGGTCTGCAGATACTCAAATCCTGTCGGATGTAAGATGAACTGGTAGATCGCACCGGTAATGAAAGATGCGATTGTAATAACGAAAACAACTGCGCCGCCCATACCGGCTGCTGTCTCAATTTTCTTAGAAACACCAAGGAAAGGACAGATACCGAGGAACTGGCTGAGTACGACGTTGTTAACAAGCGCCGAACCAACTGCTATAATAAGTAATTCTTTCATCTCTTATCTCCCTCCTATTCCTTTTCCTGACCTGTCGGGAACACGTGTCCGTCGCATCCGCCGCATGAAGCACATCCGCCTTCACAGCATCCCTGCGCTTTGACAACTTTCTTTCCTTTTGCTTCCAGTTTCTTCATGATCTTGTTACGTGCAGCAACAAGGAATGCAAGAACAAGGAATGCACCAGGAGCAAGGATAAAAATAGTAACAGGTTCGTAGATATCAGGCATAACCTGAAATCCGAATAATTTTCCGGAACCAATCAGCTCTCTGACGATACCGATGCAGGTAAGACCAAGTGTGAATCCAAGTCCCATACCAATACCATCAAATACAGATGGAAGGACCGGGTTCTTTGATGCATATGCTTCTGCACGTCCAAGGATGATACAGTTAACTACGATCAGAGGAATATATACACCAAGTGATGCATAAAGACTAGGTACAAAACCTTCCAGAAGGAACTGTACCACGGTAACAAGTGTTGCTACGACTACGATGAATGCCGGCATACGAACGGAATCCGGAATGATCTTACGCAACAGAGAAATCAAAAGGTTGGAGAAGATCAGTACCACTGTGGTAGAAAGTCCCATACCAATACCGTTGATTGCGGATGTTGTAACCGCCAGTGTCGGACACATACCAAGCATCATAACAAAGGTCGGGTTTTCTTTTACAAGACCATTATAAAGTCTTTCTGTACATTTATTCATTTCCACTACCTCCTAACGCTGTCTGGTAATATCCAAGTGCTGTGTTGACAGCTCCTGTGACTGCACGGGAAGTGATAGTTGCACCACTCAAAGCATCGATCGGCTGTCCGTCTCCGCCATCTTTGGATACATAGAATTTTTCAGCCTGCTGTCCTGCAAACTGGTTGTAAAAGCTTGGTTCTTTCGCACGCATACCAAGACCTGCTGTCTCGCTGATGGAAAGGAAAGAAATGCCATTTACCGTACCGTCACTCATGATACCGACTGTGATCTGGATATCTCCGCCGTAACCATCTTTGTCGGTTACTGTTATAACATAACCAGCTTCGCTCCCATCCATAACAGCAGAATAGACTTCATCTACTGTTGCATTCGTTCCCATCTTTTTGATTGCTTCTTTGGCAGCTTTCTGATCTACGTCCATTGCCTCAAAGGAATCTGCTTCCGGATAAACGGCCTGACAGGCTTCCTGTTTCTGCTTTGCCTGTGTCTGTGCGATTGGACCTTTTGTCACTTCGTAAGCAGCTCCAAGTACCAGACCGGATACAACGGTGATTGCTGCAAGGATCAGTGTATTTTTGATAATCTTATTCATTATTTTTCTCCTCCTTTACCGAAAGGCTTTGGAAGAGTAACTCTCTCGATCAGCGGTACAAGAAGGTTACTGAAGATGATCGCATAAGATACACCTTCTGCTGAACCACCGAACAAACGGAACAGACCAGTCAGACATCCAAGAAGGATACCATATACGATCTGCCCTTTTTTGGTGATCGGGGAAGTTACATAATCGGTTGCCATAAACCATGCTCCAAGCATCAGACCACCACCGCAGAGTTCTGCTGTCATGTACTGAACATTGAAGAATCCAATTCCATCTACAAATCCACCGAAGATTCCGATGAAAAGTGCAAATGTCACAATATATGTACCCGGGATACGAAGATCAATGATTCCTTTGAGGATCAGGATGATCGCTCCGATCACGATTGCGATAACGGATGTCTCACCGATGGTTCCGGCAATATTTCCGATCAGCATGTCCATGCTGTTCACACCGTCAAGTGCTGCATTTCCTGCTTCGATATTAGCACGGATCGTTGCCAGTGGTGTTGCACCGGATACGCCGTCATATACGAAGCTTGTCATTCTTCCTGTGAAGGAAATAAGAAGGAAACATCTTGCTCCAAGTGCAGGGTTCATGAAGTTCTGTCCCAATCCGCCAAAGAGCTGCTTTACAACCAGGATCGCGAATACACTTCCGATGATTCCCATCCAGATCGGGGCTGTCGGCGGAAGGTTGAGTGCAAGCAGAAGTCCTGTAACTGCGGCACTGAAATCCTTGATCGTAATCTTTTTATGCATCAGTTTTTCGTAAATGTACTCCGTAAGAACTGCTGCTGCTGTTGTCACAATAACAAGCAGCCATGCATGTGTGTCACGGAAGTTGTAAATTCCAAAGAAAGTTGCCGGTAACAGAGCGATGATAACCCACAGCATGATATTGCCGGTTGTCTCTTTAGAACGGATATGTGGTGAAGATGATACTTTTAACTGTTCACTCACTTTTGTTCACCTCTTCCTCTCTATTCTATTTTTTCTTTTTGTTGGCAAGTGCGGTTTTTCTCATCGATCCGATTGCCTGCTTCAGTTGTCTCTTAGCCGGACATACATAACTACAGGATCCACATTCTACACATTCAAGACCATTGAATTTGAGGAACGCTTCTTCGTCATGGCGTTCTGCAAAATCAGCCAGTCTTGACGGAATAATGCGGCTTGGACAGGCGTCAACGCACCGTCCGCAGTTGATACATGCTGTCGGTTCACAGGCTGATACTTCATCTTTTGACATGCAAAGAATAGATGAAGATGTCTTGGTGATCGGTGTATCTGTCGTATACATCGCAAATCCCATCATCGGTCCACCTGAAATAACTTTTTCACAGCCTTCTTTGAGTCCACCGGCGGCTTCGATCAGTTCGTTCTGGTTGGTTCCGAAGAGTACTTTGTAGTTACCAGGATTTACAACTCCATCCCCTGTTACAGTAACGACACGTTCCATAGAAGGAATGCCTTTTACTACTGCATTGTAAATGCTGATGATGGTCTCTACATTGTCTACTACACATCCAGCATCTGCCGGAAGCATGGTAGAATTGATCGCACGTCCTGTATTTGCAAAAATCAGCTGACGTTCTGCGCCCTGTGGGTACTTGGTCATCATCTCTCTGACTTCCATACGAGGCTCGTCCTTGGTCAGCTCTTTTAATTTTGCGATACAGTCCGGTTTGTTATCCTCGATTGCAAATAAACCTTTCGCATTGTCAAAAAGCTTCAGGATCACACGCATACCCTCTACCAGAAGTTCCGGATTCTCCAGCATTCTTCTGTAATCAGCAGTAATATACGGCTCACATTCCGCACAGTTTGCAATGATATAATCAATCTTGTCTGGCTCTTTTGGTGAAAGCTTCACTCTGGTAGGGAAACCTGCTCCACCCATACCTACTACGCCAGCCTCTCCAATGATATTCAGAATCTCTTCTTTTGTCAGTTCAGAAAGAGGTTTTGGCTGTGGATATTCTACTTCTTCGTACTGACCGTCATTTGCAATGATGATACTGTTCACTTTAGAACCTGTCGGATTCACACGTGGTTCAATCGCTTTTACAGTACCTGATACGGATGCATAGATCGGTGCAGACACGAAGCCCCCCGCTTCGGCAATTTTCTGCCCTTTAAGCACATGGTCACCTTTTGCTACTACTGGCTTAGCCGGTGCTCCGATATGCTGGGATAACGGGTATACAAGATCACCCTGTGGCAGAAGTTCTACGATTGCCTTGTCTTTCGCAAGACTTTTTCCGTCGTTCGGATGAACTCCGCCTTTAAATGTCAAAAGTCCCATTTTGATATCCTTCCTTCCTGTTTTCTCTCTTATAAATATACTAAAATAAATCCTACAATTCCAGTAACTTTCGTCATTTTATTGTATATTTTCCAGTACATCTTGTCGTTTTTTTAACACAATAGTCTCCTTACGAAAAAAAGAGAGGCTACTACGACCTCTCTTTGTGAATTTTCTGACTATTCGGTAAAATTTTTCATCTTACTTATCGAGATCACTTATGGATCCGAAAACTTTTTTCAGCTGTAGTTAGTTATGTCTACCACTTTTTTCAAACAAAAGATAGAGACTTCAATCAGTCTCTATCCTTGTATATCTTATTTAATTATTCTTCAGTTTCTTCCTGAGCTTCTGCATTTTCAAGTGCTTTCATGCTAAGGCTGATCTTCTTGTCAGCTTCGTTAAGATCTACGATCTTAGCTGTAATCTCCTGACCTACAGAAAGTACGTCTGAAGGTTTTTCAACATGTGCTCTTGAGATCTGTGATACATGAAGGAGTGCATCTACTCCAGGAGCAAGTTCTACGAATGCACCAAAGTCTGTCATTCTTGCAACTTTTCCTGTTACAACTGTACCTACAGCGTACTTCTCAGCTGCGTTAGCCCATGGATTTGTCTCCGGGAATTTTAAGCTGAGTGCAACTTTTGTATCATGGATATCTTTAACAAGAACTTTAAGAGTTTCACCAACTGTGAATACTTTCTTCGGATTGTCAACTCTTCCCCATGACATCTCTGAGATATGAAGAAGTCCGTCTACTCCGCCGAGATCGATAAATGCGCCGAAATCTGTTACGTTCTTAACTGTTCCTTCGATCACATCACCGACTTTAAGTTTAGCGAAGAGTTCTTTCTGCTTTTCTGCTCTTTCAGCAACAAGAAGCTGTCTTCTGTCACCGATGATACGGTTTCTTCTTGGATTGAATTCGCTGATAACAAATTCGATTTCCTGATCTTTGTACTTAGAAAGATCTTTTTCGTAAGTATCTGATACAAGACTTGCCGGGATGAATACTCTTGCTTCATCTACAACAACACTTAATCCACCGCCAAGAATCTGAGTAACCGGTGCTTTCAGGACTTCTTTGTTCTCGAATGCTTCTTTTAATCTTTCGTTACCTTTTTCTGCAACAAGTCTCTTGTATGTAAGAAGAACCTGTCCTTCTCCATCATTGACTTTCAGTACTTTAACAGTCATCGGATCACCAACAGAAACAACAGTTGTAAGATCTACACTGTTATCATTGGTATATTCACTTCTGGTGATGATACCGTCTGCTTTGTATCCTATATTTAAGATGATTTCATCTGGCTTAACATCAATTACAGTACCATCTACGACCTCTCCATTATGAATTGTTTTAAATGACTCGTCTAACATTTGTTCAAAAGTTAATTCTGACATTATTTTGAACCTCCTCAATTATATTGTTGGGCGTGGATGCCCCTGCTGTAATACCTACTGTTTCCACGGACCTTAATTGATTCATATCAAAATCGTCAAGTGTCTGTATATAGTACGTATTGTGACATTCCCTGCTGCATATTTCATACAGTTTCTGGGTATTGGAACTATGTTTGTCTCCGATTACAATCATAGCATCCACCTCTTTTGCAATGCTCCTTGCTTCTGTCTGACGCTCTCTGGTTGCATTACAAATCGTATTTAAAACACTTATATCATAACCCTTTTCTGAAATAATTTCAACTAAATCTTTGAATTTATTGTAATTAAATGTCGTCTGCGACACAATACAAATTCTTCCGGATGTAGTATTTTCAAATTTTTCTGCTTCTTCTGCATTTTTTATAACGGTTACATTTTCTCCTGCCCAGCCCCGGATTCCTTCAACCTCAGGGTGATCCGGATTACCAATGATAATGATCCGGCTGCCTTTTTTACTTTCTTCGGCAACAATCTTATGGATTCTTTTCACAAACGGACAGGTTGCATCTACATATTCGATGCCTTTTTCATCCATTAGGTCACAGATTCTCTTTGGAACACCATGAGAGCGGATAATCACCAGTCCTTCTTCCAGACCTTTCAATTCTTCCTCACCGCGCAGGACTTTTACGCCATGTGCTTCCATGTCCTTTACAACCTCTTCATTATGGATGATCGGACCATAAGTATAGATCTGTTTTCCTGTCTGTTTTTCGACCTGCTCATATACTGTATCGACAGCGCGTTTTACACCAAAGCAGAATCCGGCACTTTTTGCGCGTATTACTTCCATTTTTAGTTTCCTCCTGTTGTTTTTATTTTTCTGATAAGTGATTCTTTTTACATACTTAGAAATTTGAAACATGCATAGCGCAGATTCATCCGCATCTTCAGATTACATTTTTCGCCCGGAACAGTAAGTTTTTTCATGAACCGGTTCAGTGTACGTTTCTCATATTCTTCCATCAATTTACACATATGTCGAAACTCTCCCTTCGTCATACACAAATTATAATTTCTCACAATATCCGAATAATCTGCTCATATATCAGTATTTCTTTCGGTCCAATATTCTTATTATCATGATAATGACCAAAGAACCACTTCTTAAAATTTACCCGCTGCTTCACTAACTCCAGATAATCTGTCATGGAATCTGCTGAAAAAGTCTTATCTACAAATTGTGCCTGAGTACTTGTAGCACAACAATGACTGATAATAAAATCTATCTCATTGTTATACTGAGATAAATTTCTTAATCCTTCTTCCATTTCCTCATTTGAAGCCATTTCTTTTTTCCACCAGGAAATGTGATTCACACGATACGGCAGCCATTCCTTATCCAGTTCTTTCTTTTTCTTCTTAAAATCCGGGGCTTCTGGATCTAAAATCCCACCGTCTATATCATGACTTTTTGCTCCGCCGAATACAAAAAATTTCTTTCCGCAAAGTTGAAAAACCTGTCCTCGCATAAGATGTATCACCGAAGGTCTAATTTTGTGTACATTTCCACCATTCCATTTTTCTACAGGATAGCTGTAAAGCCTGTCAAAATTCTCATGGTTCCCCTCACAAAAAAGAGTTGTAAAAGGCCGATCTTCCAGCCAGTCCATCCAATGCTTCTCATGTTTATTTTCTTCAAAGCGATTCCATACTCCGCCAAAATCACCGCAGATAATGACATAATCATCTTTTGTCATTTCATATTGTTCCGGGAAAATTTTAGTATTGAACCTGGTAAAATCAGCGTGACAGTCACCGGTTATATAAATCATCCTTACTGCTCCTCTTTGATCAAATATTTTACGGGTACTTCTTTCGTTAACCACACTCCATTTTTTGATAAATAGAATTTATATCCATCGTCATGCATTTCTTTTGCTTTTACGGTATAAAGCACTGGTTTCCCGTGACGTGAACCAACTTTCGTAGCTGTAGCTGCGTCTGATGATAAATGCACATATAACCTACCCTTTGGAATCAATCCTTGTTGATCAATGGATGCAACATATTTTTCTCCAGTTCCATGCCAGAGCGTTTCAGGCGGTATTGCTGCTGGTAATTCTACATCAACAGGAATCGAATGTCCCTGATTTGCCCGAATCTTTGTTTTATCTTCATTAAAGGTAAATCTTTGCTTATTATCTGTCCGAACAATTTCTTCCAGTATTTCTCTGTTAAATTTACGCGTTTTGGAAATTCCGGCAATCAGTCCGTCTACATTTGCCCAACCATGTTCATCCAATTGGATTCCAATTGTTTCTGGTTTATGGCGCAGGATTAAACTTACAAATTTACTTGTACTTGTTAAATTCATTTTCATTCTCTTTTCTTTTGGAAAATTCATATCTTTATATTACCATAATCAAATATACTGCACAATAAATGACCCAACTTATCTATACCAATTTTTGTATAAATAAATCAGGTCATTTTCTTATCACTCTTAATCAACGCAAGCCGTGTAATTCGTTAACTTAAACTTGATAATGAACGCATAACTAAATCAATATCTTTATTTTCCAATTCCTGAATAATATGTAAATATGTTTTCTGTGTTGTTGTCATACTCGAATGTCCCAATCTTCTTGCGACACTAGCAATAGATACGCCTGTAAACAGCAGCAAAGACGCATGCGTATGCCGCAATCCATGAATTGATATTACTGGTATATTGCATTCTTTACAGTGTCTTGCAAGTATATTGTTTACTATTGAATTGTATACTGCCCCATCAACAAAAATTGGCTTATCCTCTGGCAATTGCTTAATTAGTTCAGAAAATCTCATTCCTGTTTTTGCAACCAACAAAATAAAATAGTCCCAATCCACCTTATCTTTCAGCTCTAGTGATGCCAATAAATTGTGTAATTCAAACTGATTCAAATACTTGATTTTCTTAATTGCCGGTGTTTTTCCTTTAATTATTGCCTTTCTTGTCGGATCACGTTCAATCAATCCTTCATCTACTGCATCTAATATTGCGCCCTTTAACTGATGATGAAAATCCATTGTTGTCCTACTTGTCACGGTAATTATCCTGCTCGAATCATCGAAGTTATAAATGGAGTTACAGATTGCCCTTATTGTTCCGGTCGTAAAGCACTTCCTGGAAAAATATCCTTCGCCGCGCTTCATTCTGATTTAATGGAAGATTGGGATTTTATTGCAAACTATTACCTTGTAAATCCCGATAAAATATTAGATGCATATTCACAAAAGGTTTGGTGGAATTGTAAAAGAAGTTCTGATCATAAATATCCCTTAAGTCCTGCTGATAAAGTCTTCTATCAAAAGAGACATCGGGAATCCTGCCCTTATTGCAAAGGACGTCGCAGAAAAAAAATTTTTCTAATGTAAATGAAATAGTTTCAAAAAAAGAGATTTTCAAATGACATATGCCAAATGAAAATCTCTTTTATTTTGTACGTTTTTCAATTTTTCATCAAAAATCAACATTTAACTTCTCATGGAATTATGTACGTTTTCATCGATTTCCGTGAAAAAACTTTTACTTACAGCCTACTTACCAGTATCTTCTATACCAGTGGTATGCATAATTAACACTTGTATAACATACGACCTCACCCGGCTGCGGTGCATGAATCATCTGTCCGCCTCCTGCGTAGATTCCCACATGTCCTCCGTAACATACAACATCACCTGGCTGTGGGTCTGACACTGCCTGTCCGCCACTTCCCTGACTGTATGAGTTACGTGTAATTGGAATACCACATGCCTGATGTGCCAGGTATACAAGACCTGAACAATCAACACCACTTCCCGAAGTACCGCCCCATACATAAGGAACTCCAAGGTATGCTGCTGCTGCACTTAAAATAGCGCTTCCGTTGCCATATGTACTTCCACCGTTATCACTACTGCTGTTATTATTACTTGTATCCGGAGTCACTGTCGGGGTACTTGGTGTACTTGGTGCACTCGGTGTAACGGTTGTGTTGTTATTATTGTTATTTGTTGTATTACCTACAGTCTGTGAACCACTGTTGCTTGTCGATGCAACGGTCGAATTTGACTTTGTTGACTCAGCTGCTTTTGCTGCCTTTGCAGCTTCTTCTGCCTGCCTCTTTGCTTCAGCTGCTGCTACAGCTGCCTGAAGCTGTTGATCCAGATCTGCGACTTCTTCTTTCTTAGATTCCAGCGTATTACTCAGCGTCGTCTGCTCTGCCTCATAATCAGACTGCATAGACTCCAGATTCGCCTGATCTTCTTCAAGCTGTGCTTTCAGATCTGCAATCTGCTGCTTGGTATCAATATATTCCTGAAGCTGCTTTCTGTCATAACTATGTACGTTCTGAACATACTCTGCTTTGTTAAGCAAATCTGAGAAATTCTCAGCACTGATCAGAGTCTCAATCGCAGTCGAGTTGCCTTCTTCATACATATACTTGATACGCTTCTTCATATCTTCGTACTGCTGATGTTCTTTTTCTTTAGCAACAGTAAGATCATCCTGTGCCTGTGTGATCTGCTGACCTGTTGACACCAGATCATCTTCCAGCTTACTCATTTTTTCAATTAGTGTCTGCAATTCTGACTGAAGAGAATTCACTTCACTCTGTGCTGCATTTTTACTATTCTGCAGATTGCTGACATCATCTGCAAATACTGGCGTAACTACCATTGAACTTGCAAGAACAGATGCCAAAAATACTTGTTTAAATTTTATCATAATCACCCATCCTATATTTTTTACTAATTATTTTCCTAACCCTGTGGTCGATTATATACCATTTTTCTATTTTTTGCAATACAATTTAACATTTTTGTAATATTCTACTAGGGTATCATAATATACTGATATTTTCGTTATCACTCCTAATAACCATTCCTTGCGTAATCCTTATTATTTATGCTAAACTGACTTCATAATCAATAAATCTAGAATACTAAATAAGAAAGAAGGATTCCACTATGAATTTCAAATTCAACCATAACAACTTAAATGTACGTGACCTTGAAAAATCAATTCAATTCTACAAAGATGCACTCGGACTCACCGTAGTCCGCGAAAAAGATGCTGCTGACGGAAGTTTTAAGCTCGTCTACCTCGGTGATGGAAGCTCCGTTCATCAGCTCGAGCTCACCTGGCTTCGCGACATGGACCGCCCATACGACCTCGGTGACAACGAAATCCACCTCGCCTTCACTGTAGACGACATGGATGCCGCCCTCGCACACCATAAAGAAATGAACTGCGTCTGTTTCGAAAATGAGTCCATGGGCATCTACTTCATCGAAGACCCAGACGGCTACTGGTTAGAAATCGTACCTGAAAAATAAATCTATTGCACATTTTCATTAAAGGCGTAGCCCGCCGCAAGGTGCAGGAACCACTTCCTACACCTTGCGGCGGGCTACGCCTTCATAAAATCAAACGCCACTAATTACTGTACTGACAGATTCGTATACCCCATCAGATCCAGATCTATCTGCTGTGCCGCTTCTCTTCCTTCCCGGATTGCCCACACAACCAGCGACTGTCCTCTGTGCATATCTCCTGCCGTAAATATATTCGGCACATTCGTTTTATACTCACCCGGAGCTGTTTTAACATTCGTGCGCTCATTGACTTCCACACCGAATGCCTTTGTCACATAATCTTCACTTCCGAGGAACCCCGCTGCGATCAGCACCAGTTCTGCATTTACCGTGTACTCACTTTCTGAAACCTCTGCCATCATCATACGTCCGGTCTTTTCATCCTTCTTGCTTTCCAGTTTCACAAGAACCACCTTGCAAAGATTTCCATTCTTATCTTTAACAAATTCCTTTACCGTTGTCTGATAAACCCTCGGATCATGTCCCCAGAGAGCAATTGCTTCCTGCTGACCATAGTCTGTCTTGCAGACTCTCGGCCACTCCGGCCATGGATTCATAGCGCTTCTCTCATCCGGAAGTTTCGGCATCATTTCCAGCTGAAGAACGGATTTTGCACCATGACGGATCGACGTTCCAACACAGTCATTTCCCGTATCGCCACCACCGATGACAATTACATTTTTGCCCTTTGCAGAAATATATTCGCCTTCTTTCAACTGCATCTCATTTTTCCAGAGACATTTCGTAGTTGATTTCAGAAAATCTACTGCAAAGTAGATTCCTTTCGCATCTCTTCCGGGTACTTTTATATCACGCGGATGGGATGCACCGCAACAAAGCACCACCCGGTCAAACGCTTTCAGAAGTTCTGCAGATTTCTTATCTTTTCCAATATTGCAGCCAGTTTCAAAACAGATGCCTTCTTCTTCCATTACTGCAAGTTTCCGGTCGATGAACTGTTTTTCCAGCTTCATATTCGGGATTCCATAGCGGAGAAGTCCACCCGGCTTATCTTCCCGCTCAAATACTGTTACCAGATGTCCTCGTTTATTTAACTGATCTGCGACTGTGAGACCGGAAGGTCCGGAACCGATTATCGCTATCTTTTTGCCGGTACGCGCTTTCGGCGGACATGCTTTTGCATATCCCTTTTCGTAAGCATTTTCAATAATCCCATATTCATTTGCTTTAGTCGTCACAGGGCTTCCGTGCAGGTTGCAGGTACATGCCGCCTCACAAAGTCCCGGGCATACCCTGGAAGTAAATTCCGGAAAATTGTTTGTCTTTTTCAGCCGGTAATATGCCTCTTCCCAGTTGCCGTGATAAATCAGGTCATTCCACTCCGGCACCAGATTATGCAGAGGACAGCCGCTTGCCATCCCTGCGATCATCTGTCCCGCCTGGCAGAACGGGACGCCGCATGCCATACATCTGGCGCCCTGTATTTCCTGCTCTTCTTTTGACAGAGGCGTGTGGAATTCCCGGAAATGCTTAATTCTCTCTTTTGGAGATTCGCACTCTGCATCGCGTCTGTCATAATCCATAAATCCTGTTGCTTTTCCCACGTTTTTGGCCTCCTATCTTCCTTCTTTGATCGCATAAAATGCTTCGGTTTTTGCCTGTTCGCTGCTGAGACCTTTTTCTTCCAGCTGAAGGATGCGGGTCAGCATTCTCTCGTAATCACGCGGAATGATCTTCTTAAACTTCGGCAGGTATTCTTTGAAATGATCCAGGATTTCTTTTCCCGTCTCGGAATTGGTTGCTGCTACATGTTCTTCGATCATACCTTTCAATTCAGATACATCGAACTTAGATGTTACTTTTTCGATATTAACCATCTGTTTGTTGACTTTTGTATAAAGATCACTGTCCATATCCAGAACGTAAGCAACACCGCCACTCATACCTGCTGCAAAGTTCTTTCCGGTCTTGCCAAGAATTGCAACCCGTCCACCAGTCATATATTCGCATCCATGATCACCGACCCCTTCTACAACCGCTGTTGCTCCGGAGTTACGGACACAGAAACGTTCGCCTGCCACACCATTGATATAGGCTTTTCCGCTTGTTGCACCATAAAGCGCTACGTTACCAATAATAATATTTTCATCAGCTTTAAATTTCACACCAGTCGGCGGATAAACGATCAGTTTACCACCGGAAAGTCCTTTTCCAAAGTAATCATTGCTGTCACCGGTCAGTTCCAGTGTCAGACCTTTTGGTATAAATGCTCCGAATGACTGTCCGCCTGCGCCCTTACATTTCAGCACATAGCTGTCTTCTTCCAGTCCGTCCGGATAACGTCTTGTAATCTCAGAACCGAAGATTGTGCCGAATGTACGGTCTGTATTTTTTACATCCAGCTCCAGGATTCTCTTCTGTTTCTTTTCCAGTGACGGGAGAAGTTCCTTTACCAGAACTCTTTCATCCAGTGTTTTATTTAGTTCAAAATCAAAGACTTTCTTCGGATTGAAGATCATGCCTTTCTTCTCTTTTGCATACGGATTATTGAGGATTCTGGAAAGATCCAGTGTTGCGGCACGTTTGGATGTCGGCACATCTCTCACTTTCAGAAGGTCTGTCCTTCCCACCAGTTCATCCACAGTACGAATACCAAGTTTTGCCATATATTCTCTTAATTCTTCCGCGATAAAACGCATGAAATTGATGACATATTCTGGTTTTCCGGCAAATCTCTTTCTCAGTTCCGGATTCTGGGTTGCAATTCCGACCGGACAGGTATCCAGGTTACATACACGCATCATTACGCACCCCATGGTTACAAGCGGTGCCGTCGCAAATCCAAATTCCTCTGCACCGAGAAGTGCTGCAATCGCCACATCACGACCACTCATCAGCTTACCGTCTGTCTCGATACGGACTCTTTCTCTCAGTCCGTTCTGGATCAGTGTCTGATGTGTTTCAGAAAGTCCAAGCTCCCACGGAAGTCCGGTATTATGGATAGAACTTCTCGGTGCTGCTCCTGTACCTCCGTCATAACCGGAGATCAGAACCAGTCCGGCCCCAGCTTTTGCAACACCCGCTGCAACCGTTCCGACACCGGCTTCAGAGACCAGTTTGACAGAAATTCTTGCATCCTTGTTTGCATTTTTACAGTCATAGATCAGCTGTGCCAGATCTTCGATCGAGTAAATATCGTGATGCGGCGGCGGTGAGATCAGTCCCACACCCGGCGTAGAATGTCTGGTTTTTGCTACCCAAGGGTAAACCTTTCCCCCCGGCAGATGTCCACCTTCTCCAGGTTTTGCTCCCTGCGCCATCTTGATCTGGATCTCTTTTGCACTGACAAGATATCTGCTTGTAACACCAAAACGTCCACTGGCAACCTGTTTGATCGCAGAGCCTCTGTCGGTTCCAAGGCGCTCGATATCCTCTCCGCCTTCACCGGAGTTTGACTTACCGTGCAGTGCATTCATTGCAAGGGCAAGGGTTTCGTGTGCTTCCTTTGAAATCGATCCGTAAGACATTGCACCGGTCTTGAATCTGGTCACGATCGAATCCACACTCTCTACTTCTGAAAGCGGAACTCCTTTCTTTGGATAATTGAAGTCCATCTGTCCACGGAGTGTGATTCCTTTGGATTCTTCATCAACCATCTGCGTGTACTGCTTGAACATTTCATAATCCCCGCGCCTTGTGGACTGCTGGAGCATATGGATCGTTCTCGGGTTGTACAGATGCTTTTCACCACCGCTCTTCGACTTGTGCTGTCCCACACTGTTCAACGTCAGATCTACGGAAAGTCCCAGCGGATCAAAGGCCTCGGAATGCCTTGCCATATAATCTTTTGCAATTTCTTCCAGTCCGATACCACCGACACGGCTGACAGTTCCGGTGAAATATTTTTCAATGAATTCCGGTTTTAATCCAATCGCTTCAAAGATCATGGATCCCTGATAAGACTGGATCGTGGAAATTCCCATCTTCGATGCAATTTTGACAATTCCGCTTATAACAGCTTCATTATAGTCATTGACTGCTGCATAATAATCTTTCTGAAGCATATCTGTATCGATCAGCTGTTTGATCGATTCATGTGCAAGATACGGGTTGATCGCAGATGCACCATATCCCAAAAGCGTTGCGAAATGATGTACTTCTCTTGGTTCTCCGGTCTCAAGGATCATGGCAACCTCTGTTCTTCTCTTAGTTCTTACCAGATGCTGATGAACCGCTGAGGTTGCAAGCAGAGACGGGATCGCAATATGATATTCATCAACACCTCTGTCGCTTAAGATCAGGATATTCATACCTTCACGGATCGCACGGTCTACCTGAATAAACAGATAATCGATCGCTTTTTCCAGGCTGGAATTTTTATAATAGGTAGTAGAAATTTCTGCCACACGGAAACCGTCGACTTTCATGTTACGGATCTTCAGGAGATCGGTATCTGTCAGGATCGGATCGTTGATCTTTAGTACATGACAGTTTTCTTCTTTCTGTTCCAGAAGATTTCCTTCTTCTCCGACATATACCGTTGTCGAAGTCACGATTTTTTCACGGATCGCGTCGATCGGCGGGTTCGTTACCTGTGCAAATAACTGTTTGAAATATCCAAACAGAGACTGATGTTGCTCAGAAAGAACGGCAAGTGGTGCATCGATACCCATGGCTCCGATTCCTTCGCTTCCATTCATTGCCATATTTAAAATAGAAGTCTTCACTTCTTCGTAAGAATATCCAAATGCTTTCTGCAGTCTCTGGCATTCTTCTCTAGAATACTGCGGTACTTTTTGATTCGGGATCTTTAAATCGCTTAAATTGACCAACTGACTGTTCAACCATTCGCCATAAGGCTGTCTTGCCGCATATTCTTCTTTCAGTTCCTGGTCGTCGATTACACGCCCCTGAACGGTATCAACAAGAAGCATCTTACCTGGATGGATTCTTTCTTTGACTACGATCTTCTCCGGCGGGATATCCAGAACACCAACCTCAGAAGAAAGGATCAGTGTGTCATCATCTGTGATGTAATATCTGGAAGGTCTGAGTCCATTTCGGTCAAGTACGGCTCCTAAAATATCTCCATCTGAGAACAGGATGGATGCCGGTCCGTCCCATGGCTCCATCATCGTTGCGTAATACTGATAGAAATCCTTGATTTTCTGTGACATCGTTGCATTCTGTGCCCATGGCTCCGGAATAGTGATCATAACTGCCAACGGAAGCGGCATACCACTCATCACCATAAATTCCAGCGTGTTATCCAGCATGGCAGAATCGGAACCTGCGGTATTGATTGCCGGAAGGACTTTATAAAGCTCTCCTTCCAGATGCTCGGATTCCATGTTTTCCTCTCTGGCCCGCATCTTATCTGCATTGCCACGAATGGTATTGATTTCTCCGTTATGTACGATGAAACGGTTCGGATGTGCTCTTTCCCAGCTGGGATTAGTGTTTGTACTGAATCTGGAATGTACAACTGCAATTGCAGATTCATAATCCGGGTTCTGCAGATCTTCAAAGAACATCCGGAGCTGTTTTACAAGGAACATTCCTTTGTACACGATGGTTCTGCTTGACAGGGATGCTACATAGGTATCATCACTGCTCTGTTCAAAGACTCTTCTTACCACATAAAGTCTGCGGTCAAAATCCAGTCCTTGTTTTACTTTTTTCGGTCGTTCGATAAATCCCTGCATAATGCACGGCATGCATTCGAGTGCTTTCTTTCCAAGGATCTCTTTACGGATCGGCACTTCCCTCCATCCAAGGAATTTCAGTCCTTCTTTTTCGACAATGACTTCGAAAATATTTTTTGCCTGATTCCTTTTCAGTTCGTCCTGTGGGAAGAAAAACATTCCCACACCGTAATCTCTCTCAGAACCTAAAAAGATGCCGAGGGGACGACAGACATTTGTAAAGAACTTGTGCGAAATCTGTAACAGTATTCCTACACCGTCTCCTGTCTTCCCTTCGGCATCCTTGCCAGCTCTATGTTCAAGATTTTCTACGATTTTCAGCGCATTTGCGACTGTATCATGACTCTTTTGCCCTTTGATGTTCACAACAGCTCCGATACCGCAGTTGTCATGCTCAAAATCAGGGCTGTATAAGCCTTGTTCTGTATTTTGTTGTATTACGCTCATATAACCTGCCCTTTCTGTAAAACGGTTTTGTTGTTGCTTTTATGATTTAACACTATACAGCATTTGTCTGCAAAAGTAAACCCCTAATTATACAGAAATTGTCAGATATTATTTATTTCGCGAACTTTTCCAGTATTTTTCAGTTAATTATCGTATTTCCTGTCTTATATTTTTTATTTTTACATAAATTATAACAGTAATCAACGTAGCCAGTACAGTAATTCCAACTGCTTTTCCCTCTGTTCCCAGGATCCATTCAAAGCCTCCATACCACGAAAGCAATAATGACGTAATATTCACAACAATATGGAACAGGACTGGAGCTGCAATATTCCGGAATTTCTCATAAATACCGGCAAGCAGAAATCCAAGTACCATCGCGTAAAGTCCCTGTGGCAGATTACCATGCCCCACTCCAAACAGGATTGACACAAACACACCTGCCTGCATGGCTGTGAGGCTCTCTCTCATCCGCCGATAGATCATGCCCCGATAAACAAGTTCTTCCGCAATCGGAGCCAGCATTCCGGCTCCCACCATCTGAAGCCAGCGTGGCGTACTGTAGATGGTCTGCTCCATGCTCTGGTAAACTCTGCTGATCTTCTGCATATTCATCAACATGACAATATCATTCATTGCCACACATGCAGTCACTGCGCCAAGAAGCATGACAAACCACATTCCGTATCCGGAAGCGGCTTTATATTTCCACCAGGATTCCTGCTCTTTTTCGTAACGTCCCTGATCCTTCCTGTAGATCCACCCAATCATCGGAATCGTAATGATCGAAGATATCGCCCCGATTCCCATGTTGCTGTGCAGACCACAGGAAAGGGCAAATGTAGCGACTGCAATCTCAACGCCCCATTTGATCAGAACCGCACTGAACAAATACCAGATAATTCTCCCTGTTTTCCTGTCTCGCATTCTTCATCTCCGCCTTCTCTTACTCAAAAACTTTTCGGATTGCCTCTTCACTTCCATTTACAGAACCCTGTACCATGACCGGTTTTCCACCGCCTCTTCCGTCAAACTGTTCTTTGAGGATCTTGCTGTACGGGCGCACATCCTCTGTCTCACTGCCGATCACATAACGATATCCACTCTCTTCGTTTCCTGCAAATACCGCACATACTTCTGTTCCTTTTTTCAGTACAAGGTTCATAAGCTCACGTGGTTCATTCCCACTTAATTTGCTATCAAAAATACAGACCTTTTTCTGTCCATCCGGAATTTTTTCTGCCTGTGCTTCAAGAATCTGATATCTTGTCTCTGCAAGTTCACTCTTCAGCTGTGTACATTCCTCTTTTACGCGTTCAACTGCCTCAGCAATCAATTCTTCCTTCGCTGAAAGGCTTCCCATGATCGCCTTCACGCTTTCTTCTTTCTGCTGATAATCCTTCAGTGCCCTTCTTCCGCACAGCATAGTGATCCGGATACCGCCTTTATAATTCTGACTCTGCACCAGTTTGATAAGACCGATCTCTCCGGTAAAATACACATGCGGTGCACAACAGGCACACACGTCATATCCCGGTATCGTCACGATACGCACCTGTCCGTCAATCTCTATCTTACTGCGGTAATCCAACGTCTTCAATTTTTCTTTGGACGGATAACTTATCTGAACCGGTACATTTGCAAATACCGCTTCATTTGCCGCATTTTCCACCTCGCGAAGCTCCTCCTTCGTGAGCGGGCCACTTAAGTCCAGAGTGCACAACTCATCATTCAAATGGAATCCCACATTATCATATCCAAAACGTGCATGAACAATTCCCGATACGATATGTTCTCCGCTGTGCTGCTGCATCCGTGAAAAACGTTTGTCCCAGTCGATCTGACCGGTCACGGTCTTTCCTTCTTCCAGTTCTCCTTCCAGATAGTGGAAGATCTGTTCTCCTTTTTCCTGTACATCATATACTCTGATCCCGTCAATCACTCCGGTATCTGCTGCCTGACCGCCGCCTTCTGGAAAAAAGGCAGTTCTTGAAAGAACTGCCTCATATCCGTTATCACACGGGCGGCAGGACACAACCTCCGCAGTAAATTCCTGCTGGTGACTGTCTGTGTAAAACAATTTCTCTGTCATATGTCCTCGCCTCTTTATCGTATTGTCATTACTTCTGATGCTTCTGCTTTTTTACATTCTCTCCGGTGCTTCAAATCCAAGCAGATCGATGCAGGTTGTCAGAATGTCTCTTGTAAGCGTGAGAAGGGCAATGTAGCTCTTCTGCTTCTGTTCATCCTCTTCTGCCAGGATCTTTGTCTCATGGTAGAAACGGTTAAATGCATTTGCAAGATCATAAATATATGCGCAAATCTTGTGTGGTGCAAGTTCTTCGTATACATTCTCCATCACACTGCCAAACTTCGCAGCTTCCAGCATCAGAGCCTTTTCGCTCTCACTTGTAGCCGGAAGGATCTTGATATCGTCCATACTCTTTCCTGATTCTTTGTACTTGTTCAGGATTGATTTGATACGAACGATGGTGTACAGGATGTACGGACCTGTATTTCCTTCAAAAGAAGTGAATCTGTCTACATCGAATACATAGTCTTTTGCTGCCTGGTTGGAGAGGTCTCCGTATTTGATCGCAGCCATTCCGACCATCTTCGCTGTTGCTTTTGCCTCCTCTTCCGATACTGTACGGTTCTCTGTGATCTTTTCATACATCTTTTCTGTAATCTCGCGGATCAGGTTCTCAAGACGCATAACGCCGCCTTCTCTGGTCTTGAACGGTTTTCCGTCTTTTCCGTTCATCGTACCAAATCCAAGGAAAGTAAGTTTTGTATCCTCTTTTACAATGCCGGTCTTCTTTGCGCAGCGGAATACCTGTACAAAATGCAGTTCCTGACGCTTGTCAACTACATAGATGACTTCGTTCGGCTGGAACAGTTCTTCACGCTCTACCAGTGTTGCAAGGTCTGTGGTATCATAAAGTGCTGCACCGTCGGACTTCAGGATCATACACGGTGGGATCTCTTTGGTATCGGTCTCTTCTTTGACATCTACCACGAGTGCTCCGTTATCAATATGCGCATATCCTTCCTTCTTCAGCCTTTCCACCATATCCGGAATGTATCTCTGTGCGTCAGATTCCCCTTTCCAGAGGTCAAATTCGACATTCAGGTTCGCATAGTTTTTCTTTAAGTCTGTCACAGACACATTCATAATATGATCCCAGATTGCACGGTAACCGCGCTTTCCGCTCTGCAGCTGGAAGGTCGCATCCAATGCTTCTTCTCTGTAATCATCATGCTCTTTTGCATAAGCGGACGCTGCCGGATAGATTTCCTCCAGGTCACTGATGGTAAATGGTGCTTCTTTTGGATATTCTCCGGTGAAATTATCATCAAAATACGGAAGATCCGGCTGGCGCTTCTTCAGTTCTGTGATGATCAGTCCCATCTGATATCCCCAGTCTCCAAGGTGGATATCACCAATTACTTTATTGCCCATAAAACGGGTGATTCTCTTTACGCTTTCTCCGATGATCGCGGAACGGAGATGTCCGACGTGAAGCGGTTTTGCCACGTTCGGTCCGCCGTAATCAATGACGATTGTCTTTGGATTCTCTACTTCTTCCACGCCGAGCTTTTCGTCTGCTTCCATCTGGTTCAGATAATCTGCGACTGCTGCCGGGTTGGTCTTCAGGTTGATGAAACCTGGCTTAACTGCTTCTGCTCCGCTGATATATCCGTTCTCCGGAATCTTTGCCACAACTTCTTCTGCGATCATGATCGGTGCTTTGTGGTACTTTTTTGCACCTGCCATCGCACCGTTGCACTGATATTCACATAAATCCGGGCGGTTAGAAAGTGTAACACGCGCCAGTTCTTTCTCGTATCCGGCATCTGCAAATGCCTGTTCCATTTCTTCTGTAATCAGATCCAGGATCTTCTTCATAGTATCGATCGTTCCTCTCTTTTTCATCATAAACGTTAGCGCAGACTCTTTGCCTGCGCCGCTTTATTTATTATATCTGAATCCTTATGTAAGCGCAATAGAAAATCGTAATCCGGAGACTGGATGTTACCTGAAATTCTGCATTCTTTATGAATTTTTGGCAAGATAGCATCCACTTCTGCTGACGCACAACATTTTTTCATAGACTTTACCGCTTTTTTCAGACGTTACTGGCTCGCTGTATTTACAGTGTTACTGATCCACTGCATTTTTCAGATCTTCCACCGCCTGTGCGAGCATTGCATCTGAACCAAGTGCCTGTTCATAATCCGCTTCTACCTGTGCAAACAGCTCCTGCACATCTGTCTGTGCGGAAACTTCTTCAATTATCGTCTGAATCTGCTCGTCAGAGATCTCTGCCTGAATATCGAATTTTCCATCTTTGTCCTTGACCGCATATAAGGTTTCAAGTCCCGGTACTTCAGTGTAAATTCCACGGATCTTCATATTGTACCGTACATACAGGATCCTGCTGCCTTTTGCTTTGCCGTCTTTCGTGTAAATCGCAATCCCATCGTATGCTTCGGCATAGGCTTCTTTTCCGGAAAGTTCCTGATAGTATGCTTCTACTGCATCCGCAAGCTCTTCGTCCCGGTTCTCCAGAAGTGGATTGGCTTCCATCGCTGCGTATCCGGTATTTACTTTTGGCTCTTCTGTAACAACTGCACTTACTTCTTTTACCTCATCTTTTTTCTCTTTCGTAAGAAAAACGGTGACTCCCGCCGTCATAAAGCAGACCAGCAGATACACAAGACCAGTGTAGAAAATCTGCTTCTTTTGGCCTGTAAGGACGGGCATCCTTTTTTCTTCCGACATGGCATTTCCTCCTTTGCCACCTATCATACGCAATGCCCGCTTTTACGTCAATAGCGAAGAAAGACTTGTTTTGACTGGTTTTGTCGAAGCGATTATTTATTCTTTTTCTGCATTAAAATTGCTTTATGCTGATGCCCACTCTGTGTATCAAATCACTTTCAAATGGTATTTCGGCTGCTATTCTGTTCATCCCGTTTTACTTGTCCTGTTCGAAATTTCTTCTTGATTTTTTTCTGGGCAAGTGCTATATTAGTAAATGTCCTTGTAGCTCAGTGGATAGAGCACCGCCCTCCGGAGGCGGGTGCGTCAGTTCGATTCTGATCAGGGACGTGAAAAGACTGTGAAGCTTTTATGGCTTGACAGTCTTTTTTATTGCCACTAATCCAATTCCCATCTGAATCCGTTCTTTTGCTTCTATACGCTTTGCCTGAATCAGCAGAACACCAATAATGAGCAACTCGATTCCAACCGGATTGGAAATACACTTAAATCCCCATTCCGATAAATCCGTCATATTCTCCGGTGCAAACCATTTGAACGGCATTAGAATAACGCTGATTATGCAGCAATATAGGATATAGGTTTTCTTCATCTTGAAGCCTCCTCTATATCAGTCGGCAAGCACCCCATAACGTAAGAACTCCAATCACTCCTGCGCATCCCGTCATCCAAAGAACTTCTATCCGATGCATTTTCTTCAGGAACTTTTCTTCCATTCCAAGTGACTGTAAGATTTCCCCTTCTCTTTTTTCTTCCTGCTTCTCCGCAAGAAACATCTGATACAAAACTATGGAAATCAGAATCATGTAAAACACTGCAAAAATGCTGTACATTCCTATAAAGGAATATAATTCCTGACGTATTTTCTTATACTCTTCATGGTTATTCTGCACATTTACAGCTGTTCCCTGTTTTAAAATACTTAGAATATGCCCTTCCGTATCATACGCATCCGCATCATCCGATACCAGAATTTTTACGATCTGATCATATTCCATAATTCTGCTTTTCCCAAATTTCTTCCAGAAATTCTTTCCAACAATCATCGATATACCAGATCCACCTATCTGTGGATTCCGCACATCTTCTTCCTTCATGCCACGTAAAATCGCTGTTACTGGAATCGGATTTTCGTTTCTACTTCCATTCTCATTCAATGTATAAACCGGAAGTTCATCACCAACCTGTACCGTATCTTCTGATATTCCTTGTCCGTCCGGGCTGAATGCACTCAGATATTTTCCGTCATATTCCTGCAACTCTGTAAGATCCAGAATGCAAAAATCTCCCTGTTCAAATTCTTCTTTTGTCAGGCTGCCTTCATCCAGATTTCTCAGAAAACGCTGTATATCCTGCCATCTGTCTATTGTAAGCAAAGACAATCTTACTTTCTCAATAGATATCTTTTCCTTTATTGATGTCTCATTCAGATATGCCACCAATGTTTCGACTACTTTCTGAAAATACTCGCTTTCAACATATTCTGACAGATCAATCCAGAACTCCTCTTTTTCATTGTTATGATATTGTTCTACAGAAGTTACTCCGGCAACCTGTTCCAGTTTATCAACTGTCTGCCTGGAAATTCCCGGAGAATTCGTAATCTCCATTGTACTCAAATAGTATCCATTTCCTGTCAGCCTTTGATATACTTTCAGTTCTTCCTGTCTGGTTGATATTTCCATCTTTCCAAATCCCACGATCAGCAAAGCACTTGCCAGAAGAACAATTTCTACACTCTTACGCACACGATGCATCTGCCATTTATGAAGTAAAACTCTTCCCGGCGTGAACCGGACGATCTTCCTGTACTTTCCCCTTCTTTTCTGAACTTTCTTCTTTTTTTCTTTCAGAAGTATTCGAAGCTGTACTGCACTGAGCCCATAACTTGCAGCAATACATAAGATACTGAAGCCAGTTCCAAAAAGGACTCCTTCCCATGCAATCGCCTGTGGTAATGTCTGCTCGGTTATCTTTTCAAAAGCAGGGATAACCAGCTGGTAAATCCCAATCCCTGCAAGATTTCCAACAATAACAGCTCCTGCACCAAACAGAACTGCTTCCCAGAAAATAATCTGGTACATCTGCCCTCTTCTCATTCCAAGTGCATCCAGGAACCTCCAGAACTGTTCTCTTGAGATAATCGAACGCGATACCGTAAGAAACAGGATACAGATCGACGCACCACCAATCAGCAAACGGATATTTTCCAGAAAATCCATATACGGAAGACTTGCATCAGAAAGTTTATCCTGTTCCACATTGTCATCCATGCCGCTGGTAAATTCTTCGCTGTCTTTCAGATCTTTATAAACACTTTCACTGCCCTCTTTCGCTTTTACAAGCATATGCATATCCTGAACAGAGCCAATCCTGTTCCCGCCTTCCTGTGTCACAATTCCAGTTGGAAACCGATGCCGGTTGCAGATTTCCCAGTTTATCTGATAATCTTTTAGAATCCCGCATAAAGTATACGAATAGCTTTTTGATTCCCCCTGCTCCAGAATGGAAAGCGCCGGTGTAATATCCAGTGTAATCTTTTTTCCAAGCATCTCCTCATATCCAAGTGAGCGAAGTGTACTGTATTCCATTACGATCTCATGCTCATTTTCCGGCAGGCGTCCTTCTTTCATTTCCAGTCTGCCAAGCTTCCACGCCGTCTCGTCCATTGTCCCGATATTCATCTGACGGTTTTCCAGATAATCTCCGGCGATCGCCCCATAGATACTTATTTTCCCGGTCTGTGCAAGAAATGGATTCTCTTCTGCTACTTTTACCGAGCTTTCATCCATATCCAAAAATACCTGTTCCCACTCCCCATATACTGCTTTACGATTCTCGATATATGCGGCTTTCAGTCCTTCCGACATCTGAAAACCAATCTGAATCAGTGTGCAGGTAAGAAGCAGGACTGAGACTATCAAGATACTGTATTTCTTCTGGCTGCGGATTCTTTTTATACTGAGTTCCCGTTCAATTCCATGTCTTTTCTCTCTTTTCATCGCAATGCACCATCTTCCATATACACAATCCTGTCCGCATAATTGGCACTGTCCATATCATGTGTCACCATGACAATTGTCTGACGGTAAAGCTCTCTGGATGCGCAGATCAGTTTCATGATCTCCTGTCCAGTCTGATAGTCCAGATTCCCGGTCGGTTCATCCGCAAGGATCACTCCCGGCTTTGCTGCCATTGCACGGGCAATTGCCACTCTCTGCTGCTCTCCACCAGATAACTGATCCGGATAATCTCCGTTCCTGTCCCATAATCCGACCTTTTCAAGAAGCTGTCGGATATAAGCTTTATCCGGTACCGTATGCGCGATATAAAGCGGCATGCATACATTATCCCAGATCGTATACTCCGGCAGTAACTGATACTGTTGGAAAATAAACCCGATTTTCTTCTGCCGGATCTTGCAGATCTTCTTTTGGGAAAGCCCGTTAATCTGTATTCCATTCAGGAAGACTGCTCCGGTATCTGGCTTTTCCAGTGTTCCTGCAATCTTAAGAAAAGTAGATTTCCCGGATCCGCTTCGTCCCATCACTGCCACAAATTCACCGCTTTTCACTTCAAAAGAAAACTCCTTTAATGCTGTGATTTTCTTTTCACCAAGGGTATAGCTTTTGCTTACCTTGTCCAGTCTGATTACGGTTTTCATCTTCTGCCACCTCCTTCATTTGTTAGTCTTACTATATCAGATCAGTCTTTCGATTCACTTACCCCAATCTTACGAAATCGTAAGATTTATTTCTTCCTGTGCATGATCTTTTGCGATCATCTTCGGCAGTATAAACTGGAAGGTTGTCGCCTCCTCCAAGCCGCTTCGATCCACAACCTTCAGTGTTCCCTGATGGAGCGTGACAATTTCCCTTGCCAAATGCAGACCAATTCCGATTCCACTTCCCTGTTCCATCTGGTAGAAACGGTCAAAAATCAGCTCTCTTTTCTCTTCTTTAATCCGTTTTCCCCGATTGGTGATATACAGCTTATAATAGTCCGTATCTTCTTTCAGCAGAATCTGAATCAGGCTTCCTGTATCTGCATATTCTACGGCATTTTTCAGTACATTTTCCATTGCCTCTTTCAGCCAGAATCCGTCGCAGGAAAGCAGGCATTCTTTTGGAACATCCATTTCAAATCCAACTCCTTTTTCTTCCGCTAAAGGCTGTGTTCTGTCTATACATTCTTCGATCAGTCCGGTCAGATTTTCTTTTTTCCGCTTCATCCAGATTTTCCCGGAATCAATCTGCGCAAGCCTAAGAAGCACGATCGTCATATCGGACATCCATTGCACCTTTTTCACACAGTCTTCCAGCTTCTGATACCGTTTTTCATCCTCTTCTGTCACAAGAAGCACCTCCAGATTCAGAAGTGTTCCCGCAATCGGTGTTTTTAGCTGATGGGAAATATTTTCCATGTAAGTTCCCATTTTCTGCCGGTCACGATGCAGAAATTCTTTTTCTTCCGCCAGCTTTGCTTCCAGTTCCCTGTCTTTTTCTACCAATTGATTATCCAGTGCTTTTTTCCGTCTTTTCTCCATGTGCAGTTCTGTCAGCAGACCAACAATGCAGAGGATGCCGATCGCAGCCACAAACACACCTATTCCGTAACTTCGGATTCTCTTTTCTAGCCAGATTTTTCCTGTCTCTTCATACCCTGCCTCTTTCAATGCCTCGCAGCCCTTCTGATATGCTTCTTCATCCGGTTCTGTAAAGGCAGAAACCGTTCTGTCTTTTTCTGTCTGTCCGATCCAGGAAACAACCTGTCTTTCATAATTTTCTGCAAGAATATTCTGGTATCTATAAAAAGCCAGCAATATCAAAAGAAAAATCAGAGTCCATTTTCCCGGTATTTTCCATTTCTCCGTCTTTCTCTCAGATCTCATCATACACATCCTCAGCTTTCAGCGTCCATGCATAACCGACTCCACGCTTTGTCTCAATCGGATCCTGCTCATTTTCTGCAGTCAGCTTCTTTCTCAGCCTGTTCATATGTACAGACAAGGTATTGTCATCGATATAATTTTCATTGAAATCCCAGATCGTGTCCAACAGGAACTCCCTCGCAACAAGATTCGGTGCGTTTGCAAGAAGGCTGCACAGAATCTGATATTCGGTCCTTGTAAGATCGATTCGGACACCATCCTTCTGCAAAATCTGCTTCTGCAAATCCAGTTCATATTCTCCGCTTTTGATTCCTTTTTTCACTTTCTTGCCGTTTTGCATACCGGTACGTCGCAGCAAAGCCTTGATTCTCGCAATAAATTCAAATGTGCGGAAAGGCTTGATCACATAGTCATTTGCTCCCGCTTCAAATCCTTCTACGATAAATTCTTCACTGTCATAGGCTGATAAGAAAAGAATGGGATTGTCTGTATATCTGCGGATCTCCCTGCAGAGCATGATTCCGTTCCCGTCTGGCAGCTTCATATCCAGTACATACAGCATATATTCTTCTCCTCGAATCCTTACGAGTGCTTCGCTACAAGACTTCGCTGCAACCGCATTCCATCCCTTTAGTTCCAGGATGTCTACGATTCCCTGTCTTACCAGGTCGTCATCTTCAATTACTAAAATTTCTGTGTTCATGCTCGGAATTCCTTTCTTTATTTCTATTGTATGATTACGTAAGCTGACTCCTACTTGATTCGTATACTTTGTACACCATCTCGCTTAACAGCCAGGTGATGTACATTCGCAAAATACAGATTCTTGTGCAAGCACAAATCTGCACTTGGCTCATCGTATACACAAAAAGGTGCCGCAAACCTGCGACACCTCTTTAAGTCTTCTTCAAATGATTATCCAGCAGGCGTGCGCTTCTCCTGCATCTCTCAGGTTTCCCCTGTCTATACCATCGGCGTGTGGATCGCACGAAATCTTCCACCTTAGATAATCATATGAATGAATTTTTCTCTACATTCAGTATATCAATATTATTCTCTTTTGTAAAGAATTTTCTTGTTGCGCAGCAGCCTGTTCCATTCCTTATCATCTATTTTCATAAATGTGATAATTGAATTTTTGTAGTCCAGATTATCCTTTGATGTAATCAAACGTAAAACCATTTTAAATACTTCTTTAACGTCCTTAATTTCTTTTAGTATCAACGCTGTATTGGGTTTCTTCGCTTCAATTATATAATCCGGATCCCGTATTATCTCGTCAAAGTATGGAGAAAAAAGTTCATAATCATTGGGATGTCTTTCCCGAATATGCATAATCTGCACAACAGTTATAATAACTTCATCTGTTACTATATCCTCTGCTATACAATGGTATATTTCCCTGTCAATTTTCCCTACTCTATACACGTTTATAATCTATCCCTACTTCGCCACGATCCGAATCTCCTCCCCATCAAAGTAATACACGGAATCCGAAAGCACTTCCTCCGGTACCACTCCGGTCTGATTGATCTCTTTTACCATTTCCTGCATCCGCTCCGGCTCCAGTCCAAAGCTTTCCGGCACCAGTATCACTTCATGGATACTGCTTGGCAGGATATAGAAATCCCCTCTGATCATCCCCCTGACCTTTTCCCGGAAAGCCGGATACCGCATCACTGCTGCCCCCAGACTGCACTGCTCGTTCGTCGCCACATACATAAAGCGCACAATCTGCCGGATCTGCACCGGATAGATCCGCGGTGTATTCTTCTCGGCAAGACGGCGGATCTCTTCCTTTTCCACACGCCAGTACCGCAGATGCTCGTTGCGGATCTGGATCGCCGCCGAGCCAAAGCGTGTGTTGTCTATCTGGATATAATAGACCACTGCCAGATCCAGGAACGGCTCATAAGGAATCTGCTTTAACAGTTCTTCGTTGGCATCCCGCCGGATCAGCTTGTACACGATATGCTCTTTTACATGATTAAAATCAAACAGATTCTGACAATCACAGGTCTTCTTCACCCGTATCTCCTGATAAATACTGCAAATGGAATCTGCCAAATCCGGTACCTGCTGCCCCTTCAGGTACTTCTGGTAAAATTCCTCCAGATAGATCGTCGGTGCAAGGTTGCTGTCCTCCTGCTTAAAAAGAATCCCTGTTCTTCTGGTTCCATTATTCTTCGTCACGGTGTACAGCTCCGTCCTCACCTGCGCATCTACCTGTCCTCTGATCTCGCATAACATAGCATTCATAAATTCTGTATAATTCATCCGTTCTCCTTCCTGAAAGCCATGCGCCGCAAAGAACCTTTTCTGCCATCTTAAGGCAGCTTATGATTTGAATATCACCTGCATTCAAGCAGGTGTGTACTGCCAATTATATCTGCCCTTTTTTCAGATTACAAGAACATTCTTTTCCTCTCCAAAATGGCATTGACATGCAAAAAAGCCGAAAGCATGAGGACTTGCCTCTGCTTTCGGCTTTTATCTCTGTCTTAATTTTGTGAATTATGACGAAAGGATTATGCTCTTGAACTGTACTCTCCTGTACGGGTATCAATTTTGATCTTGTCACCCTGGTTAACGAAAAGCGGTACAAGAACACTTGCTCCGGTCTCAACGATAGCCGGTTTGGTAGCACCTGTAGCTGTATCACCTTTTACTCCCGGCTCTGTCTCTGTAACTTCAAGTTCCACACTGATCGGCGGCTCTACTGAGAATACGTTACCTTCATGTGAACATACTTTAACCATCTCGTTCTCTTTTACAAACTTGAGGGAATCTCCTACTGTATCTCCATCAACTGCGATCTGGTCGAATGTCTCAACATCCATGAAGTGATAGAGTTCACCATCAGAATACAGATACTGCATATCTTTTCTGTCGATATGAGCGGTATCGAATTTCTCTGTCGGACGGAAAGTCTTTTCTACTACACCACCACTGATGATGTTTTTAAGTTTTGTTCTAACGAAAGCTGCTCCCTTTCCCGGTTTTACATGCTGGAATTCCAGAATCTGATAAATGTTACCTTCGATCAGTACTGTAAGACCATTTCTAAAATCGCCTGCTGAAATCATTGTAATATCCTCCTTATATATGCCCTGGGGCATTCCTTTTACTTTTTATATACATTACTTATAATTCTATAATAAAAAACTCTATTTTTCAACAAAAAATTTCAATCAATTACAGATTTCCCTGATTTTCCGTATTTTTTTGCTATTTCATATAGGCATTATAGAGTTTTTTATCCACATTTTTCTCGATTTCATCGTAAACCGGCTGCACTGCCTCACGGATTTCCGCTCTCAGTTCATCACTAAGTGTAACAATCTGTGTTCCACTGTCCTCAATTACTTTGATCTTGTCTGCAATCCGGTCATCCGATGCCTGGCGAGCCTCTTCTTTGGCGATCTCAGCAGCTTCTACAAGGATTGCCTGCTTATCTTCCGGCAGATCCTGAAAAAATTCATCACTGACGATCAGAGAGATCAGATGCGGCAGGTGATTGGTTTCCACCACATAATCCTGCTGTTCATAAAGCTTGTTGGATACGATAACCTCGTATGGATTCTCCTGGGCATCAATGGTTCCCTGCTGCAGCCCGATATACACCTCACTGAAACTCATCGGTGTCGGAGATGCTTTCAGTTTTTTCCAGAAATCCATATGGTAGGAATTCTCCATGGTACGGATCTTCTGTCCTTTAAAATCAGCCAATGATTCGACCATTTTATTCGTTGACATGACACGGAATCCCTGGTCTGCATAGCCAAGGAGCTTATACCCGCCATTCTCATAGACATCCTCCAGAAGCCCATAGAACTCCGGATCATCTACCTTTTCACGTACTTCATCAATCGTACTGAATCGGCACGGAATATCAAACACCGCAAGGTCCGGCATGAAGGTTACCTGCGGTGCGGTATTTTGGATCACAAACGGAATGTCCCCATCCTTACAGCTCTCCAGAAGCTCCCTGTCCCCTCCGATCGTACCGTTCGGATAGACCTGGATCTTCATCTTGCCATCACTTAATTCTTCTACTTCTTCCGCAAATTTTTCTGCATAGATCTGTGTTACGGTATCCTCCGGACTTGCCGTTGCAAGCGGCCATGCATATCGCTGTACTTCATCATCCGCAACCGTCTTTTTCTGACACCCCGCACTGAGTGCAAGTGCCGCACACATTCCTGCCGCTACCGCCATTCTTACTGCTTTCTTCATGCTGCTACCTCCTATATCAGTGCCAGGCTGATCGCCGGGATAAATGTAATTAACAAAAGTGCAACAAGGAAGTAGCCTATCATTGGCATCGCATGTTTGGAAATGCGCATGATCGGGATATCTGTAAGCGAGCTTGCCACAAACAGATTGACTCCGATCGGCGGTGTTACAAATCCGATTGCAAGGTTGACAACCATCATGATTCCAAAGTGGATCGGATTCATGCCGACTGCTGTTACGATCGGCAGAAGGATCGGTGTCAGGATCAGGATTGCCGGTGTGGTATCCATGACCATTCCCACGATCAGAAGGAATACATTGATCACCAGAAGCAGGACGATCTTATTGGTAAAGTGCGTCAGGATCCAGGTGCTTACCATCTGTGGGATTTGCATCAAAGTCAGAACTCTTGAAAATGCAATCGATGCTGCAAGGATAAACATGATCGGTGCATAGGTGCGCACGCCTTCCACCAGTGCCGGCCAGATATCTTTAAACGTCATCGTCTTATAAATAAACAGGCTGACGATCAGTGCGTAAAACACTGAAATGACTGCCGCTTCTGTCGGCGATGCGATTCCGGAATAGATGCATCCCAGAATGATAACCGGACTCAAAAGTGCCCAGAAGCTTTCTTTTAAAACCTTCAGGAGTCCTTTCTCATGAAGTTCTCCGACTACTTTCTGGATCTTTTCTTTGTCCTCTCCATTCTTTTTACAGTAATAAACTGCATAGACCATCAGAAGTCCGCCGATCAGAAGTCCCGGAATGATCCCTGCGATAAACAGGTCACTTACTGATTCACCGGAAGCACTTCCGAACATGATAAACGGAATACTTGGTGGAATAATAACTCCAAGACCACCTGCCACGGCTACGATCGCCGCGGAAAAATCCTTATCGTATCCAAGCTCGATCAGAATCGGGATCGTCATACTTCCGACTGCTGCAACCGTCGCCGGTCCGGAGCCTGAAATTGCACCATAAAACAGACAGGTTACAATGACCGCGCACGGCAGACCCGCTGTCAGATTTCCAAGAAAATAGGAAAATACATCAAATAATTTTTTGGAAATGCCGCCTCTTGCCATGATGATTCCGGAAAGTACGAACATCGGAACCGCAAGGAGCGGAAAGCTGTCAATTCCTCCCAGCATAGAACGGATCACAAACTGTCCGCTGGCTGTGAAGGATGGATCAAAAGCACCCGGAAGGACCGATGCGATCGTAAGCGCGATTGATACCGGAATGGCAATGATCAGACAGATTACAAATAAGATAAATACTACTGCTGCCGGCATGCTTTTTCTCCTTTCTCATCTTTTTCTCTTACTACTTTTAATTCTGCAAACCACCGCTGGATAATACGGATCGCTACCAGGATAAAACTTACAAGCGGTGCTGCCTGCACATAATACATTGGGATGTGGCACGCCGGACTTACCTGTCCGCTCTCTACTGCTGACATCATATACTTAAACGCAAACGGTATCAGGTAAAGAAATACCATCAGTTCAAAGGTATGGTTGACCAGTTTAAAAAGTGCCTTCCCTCTTCGTGGGAAAATTGACACAAACTGTTCGATCTTAATGGAAATACATTTTTTTGTGCAATAGCTGACGCTCAAAAATCCCGACCATACAAACAGGTAACGGGTAATCTCCTCCGACCAGGACGGCGCTGAGCCGAGTACATATCTGGAAAACACCTGGATCCCCATGATCACTGTCATCAGGATCAGGCTTATCACCATAAAAAATTCTTCCAGATAGTTATCCAGCCAGATTACTGTTTTCTTCATTCTCATTTGCCCTCCATTCATGTAATCATACAAAAATGATATCAATTACCGAAGAATTTGTCTATTTTTTCTATTTGCTTTTATCTCTTTAAATAGCAAAATTTTCTATAATTTTTTCACTTTCAGAAATCGGTTAGTTTTTTAACAAAACCAGAATATGATAAAGGCCCGCAATCCACCGGAATCCCCGGTATGACTGCGGGTCTTTATCCTGCCTTTTTCACTCTTCATTCAGGTTAAACATAACGGATCCGCCACAGGACTTCTCCGGATGTTTCTTCACTAGATGCTCTTATCGATCAGAGTCAGGATTTCTCTTAAATCTGATGCATTCATCTGTCCAGGTGCAGAAGCTTTTCCTACTGCCCCGAAAGTAAGTGCTGAACCAAATACTTCACCGCACAGGCGACTGATCAGTCCGGTACCTGCCATAGCCATTGTAATGATCGGACGGTCTGCATGTTCTTCTGCCATTTCACGTGTTGCTTCAAGAAGTGTAAGTACATCCTTTTTGCACTGTGGCATTACTGCAATTTTCGGGATATCTGCGCCGAGTTCCTGCATTTTCACAAGGCGTCCTACGATATCGTCTTTGTCCGGTGTCTTATCGAAGTCATGGTTGGATGCAACAACTTTTACGCCGTGTGCATGCGCGCCTTCGATGATATCTTTTACAACTTCGTCCCCTGTAAATGCTTCTACATCCACAAGGTCAACCAGTCCTGTTGCTGCTGCTTTCTTGTTCAGCTCTGCATATGCGTCAGCTTCGATTGCTTTTTCGCCGCCTTCTTTGGAAGTACGGAATGTGAAAAGAATCGGAGTTTCGCCAAGTGCCGGACGAAGATCTTTTAATACATCTTCAACCTGTGCGAAGTCAAATACACCTTCGAACCAGTCTACACGCCATTCTACAACATCAAGCGCAACATTCTCAAAAGATCTTGCTGCTGCAAGAATTTCTTCTTTTGTCTTTCCGACGATCGGTACACAGATTTTAGGTACTCCTTCACCGATCTTAACGCCACGAACTTCTACATATTTACTCATGTCTGTTTTCTCCTTTTTCTAGTTGTCAGCCTGAGCCTGTTCTACCATCTTAGTATAACGTAAGTTTACAAATAATCCAAGAAGGACTCCAACTGCTGTAAGAACGATATTCATAACCATAACCTGTGACGGCTGCATTTTGGATGCTGCTGTAAGGATGGTGTAGTTACACAGGGAAGATGCGATCATAACAAGTGCTGTTACAGTTCCTTTGATCTTCGGGAAAAGCATGTTGCATACAGAAGTTGCGATCTGAAGAAGTCCGCCTGCTCCTGCCCATCCGATCAGGAATGCACCTGCAATCATAAGTGTCTGGCTCTTTCCAACCAGAACAGCGATCATTGTTACAAGACAGATTACCGGGTATCCCAGGATAAATCTTACGTCTTTGATCTTTCTTGTTAAAAGTGCAGTTACAACGAGTGCAAGCATTGTTCCTGCTGAATAGTATGTCTGCATGATGGACGGATCAGCCCAGCCAACATTCTCTTTTGCAAAGTTCTGTGCACAGTTCAGCCATAACTGGAAGGTACCTGTACATGTGAATCCGATCAGGATCATTGCGATGGATTCTACAGAGAAATGGGTATGCTTTAAGCTGTCGATCAGGCCTTCTTTCTTTCCCGCTGCTTTCTGATCTGTATCCGGGAGTGGGAAGATCATAACCAGTACCAGAAGTACAAGATAAGCGATTCCACATGCATAGAACAGTGTGTTGTAAGAGGTTGCTCCTGTTGCTGTTGTAGCGACAGTTACACCAAGTACGAACGGTAAAAGCATCTGCGATACAGAAATAAAGAATTTGATCCCCATAGTTGCAACGCCCGGTGCTTTGTAAATGATTTCTGAAACAGCCGGGTAAATTCCTGTATCCAGGAAAGAGTTTGCGATACCACCAACGATTGCACAGATATATGCGATCTGGTATCCGCCATTTGTTCCTGCATTAAATGCAAGTGCAAGTCCGATCAGGTAGATTGCATAGGATCCACTACCGATCGCTGTTGAAATACGACGTCCGAGTTTGTCAGAAAGCGGTCCGGCGAACGGAAGCGCGATCAGACGTCCAAGTCCGAGTGCTGCTGAAATTGCAGTGATTGCCATAACTTCTACGCCCCAGGAAGCGGCAAGTGCTTCCTTGATGACTGCCTGTCCAAGGATGGAACATCCGACACCATGGATAAAGTAGTTTAAATAAAGGATCAGGGCGCTGGGTATGTATTTCTTATTCATCTCTTTTCCTCACATTCCTGTTTTTCAAATTTTTTCGATTTCTTCTTAAATTCAATACAAGCCTGCCGGGTATTAATCATCGTATCTGATGTTTAATACTTCTTTCATGTGTTCGATCGGCATTTCTTTTCCTGTCCAGAGTTTGAATGCTGCTGCTCCCTGGAATAACATCATTCCAAGACCGTTCATTGTCTTACATCCAACTTCTTTTGCCATAGAACGCATCTTTGTTTCCAGTGGTGAGTAAGGAACATCAATAACAATAAGTTCCGGACGGAAGAATGATTTATCCGGTACAACTGACATTCCTTCCAGTGGTTTCATACCAACACCTGTTCCGTTTACGAAGATGTATGAATCGTTCATTTCTTCTCTTAATTTTTCTTTGTCATCCAGATCGTAAAGAGTAGCTTTGCAATTTGTCTTTTCATTGATCTTTCTTACTGTTTCTTCAGCATTTGCCCAGAATTTATCATGAATATTGAAAATAGAGATTTCTTTTACGCCGTCAAGTGCAGCCTGGATTTCAATTGCTGTAGCAGCTCCGCCTGCGCCTGCGATTGTCATCTTCTTTCCGATCACATCGATATCGTTATCTTTTAATGCCTGCATGAATCCGATGCCGTCTGTGATGTGTCCTGTTAAAACACCATCTTCATTTACGATTGTGTTAACTGCTCCACAAAGCTCTGCTGCCGGAGATAATTTGTCCAGATACTGTCCAACAACTGTTTTATTTGGCATAGACACGTTAGATCCTACCATTTTCAGAGCACGAAGTCCTTTTACTGCATCTTCCAGTGTGCTGTTGTCAACTTCAAATGCAAGGTAAGCATAATCCAGTCCAAGGTAAGCAAATGCTTCATTATGCATTGCCGGTGAGCTTGAATGTCTGATTGGATAAGCCATAAGTCCGATAAGTTCTGTGTGTCCTGTAATTCTCTCTGCCATGATTTGTTCTCCTTTTCTTCTTCCATCGAAATTTATTTCTTTGTTCTTTGAGAATGTTTTTAACGTTTGCCCAATTTTTGTTAATTTTTAAACAACCTCTTGATAGTTAAATTATAGACGATATCATTTGATAGTTCAAATACATCTTATATGTGTTTTTGATAGTTTTTTGGCATCAGTTATGGTATGATTATTTTATATAATATAGAAAGGATTTTTTACCATGACGCTAAATCAGCTTGAATATTTCCAAAAAGTAGCAACCCTGCAGCATTTCCGGCAGGCTGCAGAAATACTTAAGATCTCCCAGCCAAGCCTCAGCCGGTCCATGTCGCTTCTGGAAGAAGAACTTGGACTGATGCTTTTTGAACATCAGGGACGCAATGTTGTCCTCACCAAATCCGGCCGCGTCTTCCTGGAACATGTCAACCGGATCCTCGAGGAGGTACATATTGCCGAGCATAAGATGAAGCAGCTTGCCGGAAGCGGCGGACATATTGATATCGCCTATGTATTTCCGCTGGCAAACTACTATATTCCGCATACAGTGCGATCCTTCCTGGATATAGACCGCAACAAGCATGTAACCTTCAATTTTAACCAAACGCACACTGCAGATATGATCCAGGGGCTCAAATCCGACCGCCACGATGTGATCTTTGGTTCTTTCGTTGCGGATGAACCGGATATTTCCTTTGTACCCATTCTGAACCAGAATATGGTTGTAATTACTCCAAAAGAACATCCTCTTGTCCAGAAAGAATCCGTCTGTTGCAGTGACCTTACCGACTATCCTCTGATCGGGTATGACCGCTATTCCGGACTCGGTGGCTTCACCCGTAACTTCTATAAAGAAAAGAAGCTGAAGGTAAACATCATCTGTGAGTGTCCGGATGAAAACGCAATTGCTGCCCTGGTTGCCGAAGATTTCGGAATCGCCCTTGTTGCCAGGGTCGATGCGGTTGATCAGGCAAATGTAACCGTACTCCCGCTTGCCGATGCAGACCTTACCCACACCGTTTATATGGGATACATCCGCGACAAATACCAGATTCCCGCTGTCAAACGTTTCATCCAGTTTGTCAAAAGAGATGGGAAGGCCTATTAAAGTGCCTTCCCATTGCTTTCTTTTACATATTCAATAAATTCTTTTACAACCGGCGCCAGATATTTTTCCTTCAGCTTCGCCAGATATATATAACGTTCATATGGTGGATTCTCAATATCCAGTACATCTACATTCAGATTTTTAAGTATAGGAATCTCCGGCATTACCGCAATTCCAAAATTTTCTGCCACAAGACCTGCCATCGATGCATCTTCCAGAATCTCATATGCTATCTTCGGCGTCCCTCCGGTCTGTTCAAACAACTGGTCGATCACCGGTCTGAGCCCGCTGTTCTTGGTGAAATATACCTGGGGATAAGGAAGTGTTTCCTTCAGATCAACAGATCCTCTTCCGGCAAGCTCATGGTCTCTTGGAACAACAACAACCAATTTTTCCTTAGCGATCGGTACAAAATCAATCCCGGATTCTTTTTCTTTTCGCGAGCAGAAAGCGATGTCATACTTCTCCTCTTTCAACCCCTGTATGATCTCTGTCGTATTTCCGACAGAAAAACGGAAATTCACATCCCAGTCTTCGTGTTCCTTCAAAAAACCGCCTACAAGCTGTGGAACAAATACACTTCCAAGCGTAAAAATATATGCGAGATCGATCACCCCGCCGGTGTCACTTGTCAACGCCCTTGTCTTTTTTACACCACTGTCCAGAATCTTTAAAGCTTCTTCTACATATTCCAGAAATACTTTTCCGTACTTTGTCAGTACAACGTTACGCCCTCTTTTTTCAAACAGGTTTGTCTCAAGCTCCTGCTCCAGCATACTGATGGCATGGCTCAGACTTGGCTGCGTAATGGACAGCATTTCCGCCGCTCTGGTATAGTGTTCTATATGTGCTAGTGTCACAAAGTAATGCAACTGATTCAGATTCATAAAACCATCACCCTCTTTCCTGTTCTTATATTAAACATAGCATAAATTATTTAATTATTCTATAGTTTTGTTTAAATTGTCTATCTTTTTCCACTTCTCGTCTTCCTGGTATAATTTTGTTTTTATCTTTTTCACTGTTTCTATAGTTATATTCTATTATTTTTCTATGTATTTTCAATTTGTATTTTTCAGTTTTTTGTAGTTATAATGGATTTAACAAAAACCGGTACGCCCAAGCCGGTATAAGACAACCTCGTGTGACTAAGATTTTTTGAGGATTGCAGGAATTGCATAGCAATGGAGCAATCCGATTACATCAGTGAGTGGCAAAATTTACTTTTGACACTCACATCATTTTATTTTGATTATTAAGTCATTTTTACGGAGGAATTTCTAATGAAAAGCAAATACAAACACATTTTCGAGCCATTTACCATCAAACATATGACGGTCAAGAACCGTATCGTCATGACTCCAATGGGAACCAACTACGGTGAACAGAATGGTGAAATGAGTTTTCTTCATATCAATTATTACGAGCAGCGTGCAAAAGGCGGTACAGGACTTCTCATCGTAGAGAACGCCAGCGTTGATTCTCCACAGGGATCTAACGGAACCACACAGCTTCGTATCGATCAGGATAACTACATTCCAAGACTTTTCAAACTTTGCGAAACAGTACACAAACATGGATCCTGCATTGCAATCCAGATCAATCATGCCGGTGCTTCTGCACAGTCAGCACGTATCAATATGCAGCCGGTTTCTGCTTCTGATGTTCCTTCAAAAGCAGGCGGTGAAATTCCGCGTCCACTGGAAAAAGATGAAATCATGCATATTGTTAAAAAATACGGTGAAGCCGCAAAACGTGCTCAGATCGCAGGGTTTGACGCTGTAGAAATCCACGCAGGACATTCTTACCTTATAAGCCAGTTCCTTTCACCTCTTACAAATAAGAGAACAGACGAATTCGGCGGATCTTTGGAAAACCGTGCAAGACTTGCAAAACTTGTTATTGAAGAAGTTAGAAGACAGGTTGGACCATTCTTCCCTATCTTTGTTCGTATCAGTGCGGACGAATTTATGGATGGCGGAAATACTTTGGATGACTGTCTTGATTACCTGCAGTACTTCCAGGAAGAAGTTGACGTATTCGACGTATCTGCCGGTCTGAACGGATCCATCCAGTACCAGATTGATGCCAATTACCTTCCGGATGGATGGCGTTCTTATATGGCAAAAGCTGTAAAAGAACGTTACGGCAAACCATGTATGACAATGGGTAACATCCGTAACCCACAGGTTGCTGAAGATATTCTTGCAAGAGGCGATGCTGACCTGATCGGTATGGGACGTGGACTGATCGCTGATCCGGAATGGGTAAATAAAGTAGAATTCGGTGATGAATGTGATATCCGTAAATGTATTTCTTGTAACATCGGATGTGCAGGACACCGTATCGGAATCAACCGTCCGATCCGTTGTACTGTTAACCCGTCTGTAAATGGCGGCGAAGATTACAAAAAGCAGAAAATCAACAAGCCTTGCAACGTTGTTGTGATCGGTGGTGGTACTGCCGGACTGGAAGCTGCATGTACAGCTGCCGAGGTTGGATGCACTACTTTCCTGATCGAGAAGAAACCGGAACTCGGCGGACTTGCCGCCCTGATCTCCAAGATCCCGGATAAGAAGAGACTTGCTGACTTCCCGAACTATCTGATCCATCGCGCAAGCAAGCTGAAAAACCTGTTCATCTTCAAGAACACGGAAGCTACGATTGAAATGATCAGAAGCATGAACCCGAACATTATTGTAAATGCTACCGGTTCTAATCCGCTCCTTCCACCGATCAAGGGTCTTCATGAGAATATTGACAAAGAGAGCGGAAAAGTTTCTTCTATTACAAATATGATCAACCATGTTATGGAATATCCAGAAGATCTGAAAGGTAAAAAAGTCGTTGTTATCGGTGGCGGTGCCGTAGGTCTTGACGTAGTAGAATTCTTTGCTCCACGTGGCGCTGATGTAAGCATTGTGGAAATGATGCCGGTAATCGGTAACGGAATTGATCCGGTATCCAAAGTCGGAACCTTTGCACTGATGGATAAATATGGTGTAAAACAGTGTCCAAATACTGCTCTTCTTGAAGTTAAAGCAGATTCCTTCCTTGTTAAAACGCCAGAAGGAAATGAAGAAGAAATGCTATTTGATTATGGATTTGTATGTCTTGGTATGAGAGCAAACGCTCCAATCCTCGATGCAGTCCGTAAAGAATTCGAAGATGAAGATGTTGAAATCATGAACATCGGTGATAGTGTACGTGCCCGCCGTATCATCGAAGGTACAGAAGAAGGACGTAACATCCTGAATGTTCTTGCCAAACATGACTACTTATAAGATTTTGTAAATATAGTATCCCCCCTGATGTCCCCTGGTTCTCGTTATGAGAACCGGGGGATTTCTATTTACTTTACTAAAAAGAATGTGCCTTGGCACATTTTCGCGCCGAGCGCAGTCGCTTGCAACATTCTTCATCTTCGTGCGAGTGCACATTTTCGGCACGCAGTGCCTTTTATTTGATAGGAAGTTCCTTCGGAATTTCCTATCAAAAAATGCCCTGCCTACTTGCAGGACATTCTCTTTTCGTTCTCTTTTTTATAGAAATGTAATACAATCTTCTCCAGATATCTTTTCAGCACAATCTGAATCTCTTCTTTTGGATAGATTGGCTTCACCAGAATACTCTTCATCCCGGTACGCTTCGCTCCCCACACATCCGTAAAAAGCTGATCTCCGATAAATACAGTGTTTCCTCTGTCCGTTTGCATCAGCTCCATGGCTTTTATATAATTCTTCGTGGAAGGCTTATGCGCATTAAACACATACTTGCTCTGCACCTTTTCGGCAAAAGGCTTTACACGTGGTTCCTGGTTATTGGAAATCAGGCATGTATCAAACCCGATGCTGCGCAGCCTGTCAAAAAGACAGATTGCTCTCTCATCTGCCGGTGCTCCATGCGGAACCAGCGTATTGTCAATGTCAAATACCAGTCCACGACAGCCTTCCCGATACATTTTTTCAAAATCCAGTACATAAGTGGACGCTACATATTCGTCCGGATAAAAGGTCTTAAACATGATTCTCATCCATTTCCAGAAGCTTCTGAATCAGATCTTCACAGATCTGCAGAACCGTCTTGTTATCTGTATCTACAACGATATCTGCAGCCGCCTCGTATTTTTCTCTTCTTGCTTCCATCAGCTGCTCGATATATTCTACATTCTTGTGTCCATTGAGCAGCGGTCTGTCGTCACTGTCTTTTACACGGTCAAGAATGGTCTGTGGATGTGCAGTAAGGAGTACTACACGACCATTTTTCTTCATCTCCGCGACATTGCGTTCACGCATTGCCACACCACCACCACAGGAAATGATCACATTCTTCTTCTCCTGCATCTCGATCAGAAGATTGGTTTCCATATTACGGAAGTATTCCTCCCCATAGGTCTCAAAAATATCGGAAATACTCATGCCTTCGCGTTCTGCAATCAGCTGGTCCATCTCAACCACTTCCATGGCAAACATGGTACTAAGATAATCAGAGATCGTACTTTTTCCAGCTCCCATAAACCCGATCAGGACAATGTTGTAATCAAAAAGCTTCCTAGCCTGGATCTTCTTACTGTTGCGCTGGATACGCTCAAATACATCATAAATCTCGTCTCTGTGCTTATCATTGTGAAGGCTGAACATCAGTCTCTTCTTCTGCTTTTCTTCCTGTTCCGGCTGCAGGATCGGTATACCATACTCTTCTTTGTATGCCATGATCTTTTCAATGATCGCATATCTTTCTTTTAATGCCTCTGTGATCTTCGCATCACAGTTTGCAAGCTCTTCACGGTATAATTCCAAATCGTTCATCTATCAATTCCTCGTTTCTCACTCTACTGCTTTCCGGGTGCCTTCAATTGCCCGTTATATTAAAACATTATAGCAGACACTTTGAAAGTGAATCAATAGATATTTTTTATTTTGCGTTATCCAGGACCGCTTTTACATCACTTTTAAACTGCTTCCAGGCATCTTCATTTTCGACAAAGTATTTCGGACAGATTTTCCCTGTAATATCATAATGTCGGATCACATCTTCTTCTGTCAGCGAAAACTTTTCACACAGCCATGCTGTAAGTTGTACCATGCTCTTATAAGTTGCCTCGTTGAACTTTCCGGTCTCATCCGGATGACAGCACTCAATGGACACCGTATCAAAATTCCGTGTATTGGACGCATAAGCAACCTCCCAGGTTGGTACGCACTGTACGATTTCCCCGTCCAGTCCTACTACAAAATTACTGCTTGCCTGCGTAATGTGACTGTCCTTCAGTCCCTCAAAATAGTCTCTGTTCTCCATCGCTGTCGAACCAGGATTGGCAGTGTAATGAATGACTATTCCGGTAATCTCATTGGTTGAAAGTCCCGGTCTTGAATATTCATTCACAGTTAACAGTTCTACATCAATATCCGGCTTTTGGGCACTGATCACTTCATCAGAAAGCTCACTGTATGCTCTCTGTGCAAAGATTCCTCTTCCACTGATCTTCATAATAGAAAGTGCAAGAAGCAGTGTGATCAGGATCGTACTTCCCACCTTTATATAACGGCTCATTCTGCGCCTCTTATTCGCCTCATAATAGCTTTTTCCATCGCCACCCCTGTACAGGTTGGCTCTGGTGTTTTTCTTCTTTCTTCGGTTCATTTCGTCATCTCAATCTTTTGTGTTTTTTGCAAATTTTCTGTTGGAATCCCAACTATATCCAGACTATCATAAAATGGTGAGAAATTGTTGAAAAAATTATTATTTTTTTATTAAGGTAGTCGGAAGGGGACGTGTACCCCTCCGAAAAAACAATTGCCGCTGGATTCAGTTGACTGTTGAAGGTTTGGGTGAAGTTTGAAAATAGTTGGATAATGTAAGAGAGAAGAATCGTCTCTCCTACGGAAATGATTCTTCTCTCTTGATTAATTTTGCATCTTATTCATCTACGCTGTAGTTTGGTGCTTCTTTTGTGATGTGAATGTCGTGTGGATGGCTTTCTTTGAGGGATGCGGAAGAAATTTTTACGAAACGTCCTGTTGTCTTGAGAGTTTCGATGTCTGGTGCTCCACAATAACCCATTCCGGAACGGAGACCGCCCATTAACTGGAATACAGTATCTTCTACAGATCCTTTATAGGCAACTCGTCCTTCTACGCCTTCCGGTACAAGCTTCTTCGCATCTGTCTGGAAGTATCTGTCTTTGCTTCCGTTCTCCATTGCTGCGATAGATCCCATTCCACGATATACTTTGTATTTTCTTCCCTGATAGAGTTCGAATGTTCCCGGGCTCTCATCGCATCCTGCGAAGATACTTCCCATCATACATACGTTGGCTCCGGCTGCGATCGCCTTTGTCATATCACCTGAGTACTTAATACCACCATCTGCAATAATCGGAATTCCCGACTCTTTTGCTGCTTCGTAGCAGTCCATAACAGCTGTGATCTGTGGTACACCGATACCGGCTACGATACGGGTTGTACAGATGGATCCAGGTCCGATACCAACCTTTACTGCATCAACACCTGCATCGATCAGCGCTTTTGTTGCTTCTCCTGTTGCAACGTTACCTGCGATCACCTGAAGATTCGGGAATGCATCCTTGATCATTCTTACGGTACGAAGTACATTTGCTGAATGTCCGTGTGCCGAATCAAGTACTACTACATCAACTTTTGCTTTTACAAGAGCTTCTGCTCTTTCAAGACAGTTCGCTGTAATACCGATCGCTGCACCACACAGAAGTCTTCCCTGCGCGTCTTTTGCTGACAGTGGGTATTTGATCTGTTTTTCAATATCTTTAATTGTGATCAGACCTTTTAAGTTAAAATCTTTGTCTACGATTGGAAGTTTTTCTTTTCTTGCTTTTGCGAGGATCTTCTTTGCTTCTTCCAGGGTGATACCTTCCTGTGCTGTTACAAGACCTTCGCTTGTCATGGATTCTTTGATCTTCTTGGAGAAATCTTCTTCAAACTTGAGGTCACGGTTCGTAATGATACCTACCAGCTTTCTTCCCTCTGTGATCGGAACTCCGGAAATACGGAACTTCGCCATCAGTTCATTAGCATCTGCCAGTGTATGCTCCGGCGACAGATAGAATGGATCTGTAATAACACCATTCTCAGAACGCTTAACCTTGTCTACTTCTTCTGCCTGCTGTTCAATCGACATATTCTTGTGAATAATACCGATACCTCCCTGGCGTGCCATAGCGATCGCCATACGATGTTCGGTAACAGTGTCCATTCCCGCACTCATCATCGGTATGTTAAGCTTAATGCCCTTTGTAAGATAAGTTGATAAATCAACCTGATTTGGAATTACTTCTGAATAAGAAGGTACCAGAAGTACATCATCGAAGGTGATTCCTTCTCCAATAATCTTTCCCATGATTTTTCTTCCTTTCTCTCTCGTCTGTAATTTTGATTATCTGCTATGATAACGCATAAATCTATGCTATGTCAAGTCCTTTATCGAGTACATTCGTCCGTCCGTGACAATCACATTTCTACAGATCACTGATAATTTTACGTAACCGTCTTTCCGGATGCAATTGTACCTCGGAACCTGCAAGCTTTTCTGCACGTCTTTCGGGAATTATTTACAAAATACTTTTCTTGGTGCCAGCATCTTCAGTCCTTCACAAACTGTCTTATTTGGCTCAAAAATAATTTTTTTCTTTTCCCCGTTATTTACAACGATCAGCTCATATGTATCTGCCCCCGGCATACCTGAACTGTAATCGGTTCCTTTCAGTCCTTGATAAGGTCTGAGTTCCGGCGAACCGGAAGGTGCCATCATCTCAAGATCCGTCATCTCCATGGAAAACATATTTTTCCGACGGGATTTTGCCATAATCTTATCAATATCAAGACTCCCATTCACAAATAAATACTCATATTCAACATCCATACTCCGGAACAAAAAAACATCCAGTGCGATCATGATCACCGGACCAATTATTCCGAATGGGATCATAAATATAAGTACGACCGACAGAACAGTAAGTATGATAAGTATTGCTTTGATCAGCGTCGTCGAAGATGCTTTCTGCCTCTTCACCAGCTGTTCTGTGTAAAAATCACCCATATCCTAACCTCCAAATTTATATATTAGAACTATTGTAACACTTTTATAATAAAAAGAAAACTCCTCTTCTGAGGAGTTTTCTAAAAATCATATTTTTAGCTTACATCATGCCCATTCCCGGAGCTCCGCCCGCCGGCATAGCCGGTGCATCTTCTTTGATGTTAGCAACAACGGATTCTGTTGTAAGGAGTGTAGATGCAACACTTGTAGCGTTCTGCAGTGCGCTTCTTGTTACTTTTGCAGGATCAAGGATACCTGCTTTCACCATATCTACATATTCTTCATTGTAAGCATCAAAGCCATTTCCCGGTTCAGCTTCTCTTACCTTGTTGATGATAACTGCGCCTTCAAGACCTGCGTTAGCTGAAATGTGGAATAATGGTGCTTCCAGAGCTTTGAGGACTACTTTTGCCCCTGTCTTTTCATCACCTTCCAGAGTTTCTGCAAGTTTGGCAACTTCTTTTGATGCATGGATGTATGCTGATCCACCACCTGCAATGATTCCTTCTTCTACTGCTGCTCTTGTTGCATTAAGAGCATCTTCCATACGGAGTTTTGCTTCTTTCATCTCTGTCTCAGTAGCAGCACCTACACGGATAACTGCAACTCCGCCGGCGAGTTTTGCAAGTCTTTCCTGAAGTTTTTCTTTATCAAAATCAGATGTTGTCTCTTCGATCTGAGCTTTAATCTGTCCGATTCTGGCTTCCAGAGCAGCCTTATCGCCCATACCATCAACGATGACTGTATTCTCTTTCTGAACTTTTACAGATTTTGCACGTCCAAGCTGTGCCATTGTTGTATCTTTCAGTTCCAGACCAAGTTCTTCTGAGATTACCTGTCCGCCTGTTAAGATTGCAATATCTTCCAGCATAGCTTTTCTTCTGTCACCATATCCAGGTGCTTTTACTGCAACTACATTGAATGTTCCACGCAGTTTGTTGACGATCAGAGTTGTAAGAGCTTCTCCTTCGATATCTTCTGCTACGATAAGAAGTTTTGCTCCTGACTGTACGATCTGTTCCAGCAGTGGAAGGATTTCCTGAATATTAGAAATCTTCTTGTCTGTGATCAGGATATATGGATCGTCAAGATTTGCTTCCATCTTTTCCATATCAGTGCACATATATGCTGAAATATATCCACGGTCGAATTGCATACCTTCTACAAGGTCAAGCTCTGTCTTCATTGTCTTTGACTCTTCAATTGTGATAACGCCATCGTTGGAAACTTTATCCATAGCTTCTGCTACCATCTCACCAACACTGTCATCACTTGCTGAAATAGCTGCTACTCTTGCGATCTGCTCTCTTCCTGTAACTTTGCTGCTCATCTTCTTGATAGCTTCTACAGCACAGTCTGTTGCTTTCTTCATACCTTTTCTTAATACGATCGGGTTTGCACCTGCTTCCAGGTTCTTCATTCCTTCGTGTACCATAGCCTGTGCAAGAACAGTTGCTGTTGTTGTACCATCACCTGCAACATCGTTGGTCTTAGATGCAACTTCACGGATCAGCTGTGCTCCCATATTTTCAAATGCATCTTCCAGTTCGATTTCTTTTGCGATTGTTACACCGTCATTTGTGATAAGCGGTGCTCCGAATGATTTATCCAGGACTACGTTTCTTCCTTTTGGTCCGATTGTTACTCTTACTGTATCAGCAAGTTTGTTGACACCTGCTTCCAGTGCCTTTCTTGCGTCTGCTCCGTATTTAATTTCCTTTGCCATTTCTATCACTCCTGATTCTTAAAAATAAAATTCTGTTCTAATCTGAAAATCTGATTTTTATCTGTATATGATATCCTGCCGGATTATCTGATCACTGCAAGAATATCATTCTGTTTTACAATGATGTACTCTTCATCATCGAGTTCTACTTCTGTACCTGCATATTTGGAATAGATAACTTTATCACCTACTGAAACATTCATCGTAACTTCTTTTCCATCAACAACTCCGCCAGGTCCTACAGCAACAACTTCTGCCTGCTGTGGTTTTTCCTTTGACTGTCCAGGAAGTACGATTCCTGATTTGGTAGTCTCCTCTGCAACTAACTGTTTTAATACAACTCTGTCAGCTAATGGTTCTAATTTCATTATAATTCCTCCTAACTCTATCTTGTTAGCACTCAACAAAATCGAGTGCTAAAAACTTTCTAGGTATAAGATAGCACTCTCTTTCTTTTTTGTCAACATTCGATTTTGAATTTTATAATTACTTTAGATTTATTTCATAAAATCCATTCGTCACCTGCAGAACCAGAATCATACCTGCACGGTTCTCATAACGCTCCTTTATCATCCCTGTACACACAGTCTCACAAGTGATCGTCCGGATCCGGCATTCATATACTGCATCCAGTGAAATATCAGAAAGACTGCCTGAGCGCAGGATCAGATGTACCTGCTCCATCTCCTTCTGATATTCTATGACTGTTGCCTCATAAATATTCTCATCTTTTTCCTTATCTTCTTTCAGATACTGTACCATCGTAAGTACAGCTTTATCTCCATCATACATGCTCTCTTCTCTCCTTTTTACAAATATAATTCCCCGTTAAAGAAAAGGGCATCAGATTTGTCTGATACCCCTCTTTTACTTTTATCCTTAATTCATTTTTTCTTTTTTAATCTTATCCAGTTCTTTGAACACGTAATCATTCACAACCTTGATGTAAGTTCCTTTCATACCGGATGAACGGGATTCGATCACACCCGCACTCTCAAATTTGCGGAGTGCATTGACAATTACAGAACGGGTGATTCCCACACGGTCTGCAATCTTGCTTGCCACCAGAATCCCTTCCATTCCGTTAAGTTCATCAAAAATATGGATGATTGCTTCCAGCTCAGAGAAAGAAAGGGTGCTGATCGCAGATTGTACGATCTGTTCTTTTCTGGTCTCTTCTGCACTCTCTTCATTAACAGAGCGGAGCATCTCAAGTCCCACGACAGTGGTTCCGTACTCACTCAAAATGATGTCATCAATTTCGTACATGGACTCTTTTCTGTATAAAAACAGAGTTCCAAGTCTCTCTCCTGCAATGTTGATTGGAGTAATGATCGCCTGATATCCCTGGGATACATCAGCTGTAAATCCAAGTGTCTGCAGATTAACATTCTCTTTTGTGGAAAGAATACTGAGAAGACGTTCATTCAACATCGGATCAATATGTTCTCCCACTTCGTCCTGCAAAAGTTCATGGATCTCCGGGACTCCTTCACATGTGCTGACACCGAGTACCTTTCCTTTCTTACTAACTACCAGTACATTCGATGCCAGAATCTCTGTCAGAACTTCACAGATATCTGTAAACACAACTTTGCTTGAATTATTATTGTGCAACAGTTTGTTAATTTTTCTTGTTTTATCCAATAATTGTACGCTCATATCTGCCTCCATATACTTTTATTAAAAATGTGCGTTTCCGTTCGCATTTTTCACGAATATGAAATATTGTTGAAATTATGCACACAAATTAGTCAAAAAAATGTGCATATAAATATATTATCATACAATTCTGAATAGTTCAATGAAATTTGATTTATTTTTCATCTTTCTCTTTATTTTTAACAAACCCACACTGTTCATTACCGCAGACAAGTTTATTTCCCTTTTCTACCATATAGCTTCCGCATTTCGGACATTTTTCTTCTGATGGCTTCTGCCATGACATAAAATCACATTCCGGATTATCCTCACATCCGTAATAACGTCTGCCTTTCTTTGTCTTACGCAGTACAATGTCTTTTCCGCATTTCGGGCAGGCAACTCCGATCTTCTCCAGATACGGTTTGGTGTTGCGGCATTCCGGGAATCCGGGACATGCAAGGAACTTTCCATGAGGACCGTATTTGATGACCATATTTCTTCCACATTCTTCGCAGACTACATCGGTTACCTCATCCTCAATTTTAACTGTTTCCAGCTCTTTTTCTGCTTTTTCAACCGCTTCATTCAGATCCGGATAGAAATTGCTGATAACCGATTTCCACTCTACCTTTCCTTCTGCGATCATATCCAGAAGTCCTTCCATATAAGCGGTAAAGTTGACATCGACAATGCTTGTGAAAGACTGCTTCATAATATTATTGACCACTTCACCAAGCTCAGTCATATAAAGATTCTTGTTCTCTTTTGCAACGTATCTTCTTGCAATAATCGTAGAGATCGTTGGTGCATAGGTACTCGGACGTCCGATTCCAAGTTCTTCCAGTGTCTTTACAAGAGATGCCTCGGTGTAATGTGCAGGTGGCTGTGTGAAATGCTGCTTATAGTCAAAGGATTCTTTCGTCAGTTCTGAATCTTTATCGATACTCTTGACCATTACATTTCCACTCTGTTTTTCCTCATCGCTTTCCACATATGCCAGACGGAAACCTTCAAATATAATCTTAGATGCCGATACCGTAAAACGGTAATCATCTGCTCCGATTTTAACAGAAGTTGTCTCATATTTTGCCGGCTGCATTCTGCTCGCCACAAAACGCTTCCAGATCAGCTGATACAGACGGAACTGGTCTCTTGTAAGAGATTCTTTGATTTCTGCCGGAACACGGGTAACATCTGACGGGCGGATGGCTTCGTGTGCATCCTGAATATTTTTCCCGTCATTCTTCTGCTTCTGTTCCGATGCAGCCTCTGCCACATACTCTTCTCCGTAGGCTTTTCCAACGTAGGCTCTTGCATTTGCATCCGCCTCCTCAGAGATACGGGTCGAATCCGTACGCAGGTAAGTGATCAGACCAACCGTTCCACTTCCTTTGATATCCACACCTTCATAAAGCTGCTGTGCGATACGCATCGTCTTTGAAGTTGCAAAATTCAATGCTTTGGATGCCTCCTGCTGAAGGGTACTGGTTGTAAACGGAAGCGGTGCTTTTTTGCTTCTCTCACCGCGCTTTACATCGACCACTTTATATTCTGCCTCTTCCAGATCTGCAAGAATCTTATGCAGTTCTTCTTCGTTATGGATGGTGATCTTCTCATCCTTTGTTCCATAGAATTTTGCTGTAAGAGGCTTCTTTTCTCCCTTTACCTTGAAATTGGCGTCCAGTGACCAGTATTCTTCCGGAATAAACGCTGCGATCTCATCTTCCCGGTCTGCAATGATGCGAAGTGCCACAGACTGCACACGACCGGCACTAAGTCCTCTTTTTACTTTTGCCCAGAGAACCGGACTGATCTTATATCCCACGATACGATCCAGCACACGACGCGCCTGCTGCGCATCTACCAGATCCATGTCGATATCACGTGCATTTTTCAGGGATGCCTTTACCGCACTTTTAGTGATCTCGTTAAAGCTGATCCGGTATACTTTCTTTCCTTCCAGTTTAAGTGCTTTCATCAAGTGCCAGGAAATTGCTTCTCCTTCGCGGTCCGGGTCAGTTGCAAGATAAATCTTATCTGCTTTTTTTACTTCTTTTCTAAGTCCTGCAAGGATCTCACCTTTTCCTCTGATTGTAATGTATTTCGGCTCAAAGTCATGCTCCAGGTCTACTCCCATCTGACTTTTCGGCAAATCTCTTACATGTCCGTTTGATGCCATTACCACGTAATTGCTGCCGAGAAATTTCTTTATGGTCTTCACTTTTGTCGGTGACTCTACAATCACAAGATAACGTGCCATATATTATATTCCTCCATATTAATAGTGTCAGATCATTTAGCTCTGACATAATAATTTTTTGATCTTTCCTGAATGCATCCTTTCAACTGAAGAGATACACAGATTCCCATCACCTCCTGTGGAGTAAGTCCGGTTTCTCTCTGTAAATCATCCAGCCCCCGCGGATACAAACCGAGCTTACTATACACCAAATTTTCTTTCGTTTCAAGCTTTATTTTATTTTTCGTGTCTGATATAATTGCGATTTTCTTCTTTAGCAACCCTTTTATAACCAGTTCTTCCAGCAAATCTTCTTCATTCAGAAGAATCCCTGCTCCCTGCCGGATCAGGCGGTTACAACCACAGCTCAGCGGCTCTGTCACCATCCCCGGGAGAGCATAAATGTCTCTTCCTTGTTCAAGAGCCATGTCTGCTGTAATCAGGGATCCGCTCTTTTCTTTTGCCTCCATAACAAGTACCACATCGGCAAGTCCGCTGATCAGACGGTTTCTTGCCGGAAAATGCCAGGCAACCGGTGGAGTTCCCGGTGGCTGTTCAGACAGTATGCCGCCCCGCTTTATCAAATCATTATAGAGTCCTTTATGTGCCGCCGGATAACATACATCCGCTCCGCCTCCCAGGACCGCAAATGTCTTTCCTCCAACATTTAATGCAGCCCGGTGTGCCATCCCGTCAATTCCCAGTGCCATTCCACTGATGATCTGGATTCCACTCTCCGCAAGTCTTTCCACAAAGCGAAGCGTCATTTTTTCACCATAGCTGCTACATCTTCTGGCACCCACCACCGCCACCGACGGGATTCCCTCCTGTGGCATCTCCCCGATAAAAAAGAGTGCATACGGCATTCCCGCAAGTTCTTCAAGCCGCTTCGGATAATTTTTCTGGCCACGGACTGCCATCTGAATTCCCCGGTCCACCGCTTTTTGATACGCTTCCCTCCAGTTCCTTTTTTTCTTACTTTCTTTCAGGATCTCCCACTCTTTTTCTGTAATTGTCTGTTCTCTGATTCCTTTTTCTTCTATATAATAGACTGCTTCCGCAGATCCGTTTTTTCTGCATAATTCACACTTCCTGCCACCGGTGATTCCTTCCACACACGCCAGCCAATATGTATACCACATTTCACTCATTTCTCTTATCCCCAGTATTCTTTATCCATAACCCGATACCCCAGTGCCTCTCGAAGTGTCGCAAGATCGATCTCCTCCTTTTCCTCCAGATCTGCGATTGTCCGTGCCACCTTCAACACTTTATGATAGCTTCTCACCGTCAGCTTCATCACTTCATAAGCCTGGCGCATCATCCGTTCTTCCTCTTTCCCAAGACGGCAGTATTTTTCAATTTCATTTTGCCCCATCTGTGCATTTTTTGTCAGCTTTTCTTCTCGAAAACGCTCCATCTGACGCATTCTTGCAAGCATCACTTTTCCTCGCATGGTTCTGGAATCCATCCCTGTTCCCTTTCCGGTCAGTTCTTCATATTCGACCTTGGGTGCCTCCATGCAGATATCAATCCGATCCAGAAACGGCTGGCTCAACTTTCCCTGATAATTCCGGATCTGCCCGGGCGTACAGGTACATTGGGGACCAGGAGCCATTCCGCAGGGACATGGATTCGTTGCAGCAACCAACATAAAGTCTGCCGGAAAAATATAAGCTCCCTGCTGCCTTGCCAGATGAATGCATTTTTCTTCCAGCGGCTGCCTGAGCACCTCCAGAACACCTCTTGGGAACTCCGCCAGCTCATCCAGAAAAAGGACACCTCCATGCGCAAGTGTTGCTTCTCCCGGCGATGGGATTCGTCCGCCTCCGATGAGTGCTGCCCGCGTCACGGTATGATGGACCTCCCGGAACGGTCTCTTCCAGATCAGCGGATTCTCTCTTTTAAGCAGTCCCGCCGTACTGTAAATCCCCGTGATCTCCAGACTTTCTTCCCGGTCAAGCGGTGGTAGTATCGTCGGAATCCGTTTGGCAAGCATTGTCTTTCCGGAACCAGGCGGACCGACATAAAGCAGGTTATGTCCTCCTGCCACTGCCACCATCGTCGCTCTTTTTACTGCTTCCTGTCCCTGAATATCACTATAATCTATGTCCCATTCTTCCATTCCATGAGCCTCTTCCTGATCAGGTTTCTCCATCTGAGGCATATACTCACCCTTCAGCCATCTGCATACCTCCTCCAGAGTCTCTGCCCCAAAAATCTGTATTCCCTGCGCCAGCCTTCCCTCATCCTCATTTGACTTCGGAATCACACAACACCTAAAACCAGCCTTCTTTGCTTCAAGAACAATCGGAAGGATTCCCTCTACCGGCTGCAGCTTTCCATCCAGTCCGAGCTCTCCTGCAAGTAAAATATCCTTCACTGCTTTTTCCGGGAAAATCCCCATTGCCCCGAGTACTGCAACTGCAATTGGAAGATCAAATACCGATCCCTTCTTGCGGACACATGCCGGCGACAGATTGATTACAATCTTTTTCGCCGGCATGATATAACCGGCATTACGCATGGCAGTTCTTACCCGTTCTGCGGCTTCCTTTACCTCAGAAGACAAATATCCCACCATATGAAACATTGGAAGTCCGTTCCCTGCATCTGCCTCTACCTGCACAAATTCTACTTTCAGCCCCAGAATCGTTGCCGAATGTACCTTATAAAATCCCATATTAAATTCACCCTTGCCTTTCCCCGGCAAAAGTTCAGAAGTTTTATTTCAGAAAATATATGGCGAAATGCCATGAGCGATTTGCTAAAAGAAAACCGATATCTTTTAGAAAATGTATCCTTATGATAGTATGGGGAGGGGATTTTGTCAAGATGATTGGGAGGGGAAATTTGTGGGAGTAGGTTGTGAGGTCATCGTGGGAGAATCATCTCTTTTGATTCTATTGTGCAAACCATTCCGAGAAGCCTCTGAAAGCGAAAATTGTGTCAGCAATGGCTTCCACAATTTTTGAGTCTTCTCTCCATTGCACAATAAGTGAATCGAAAGAGATGATTTTCCCACGATGACCGCCGTACTTTACTGGCAAAGTTTTGCCTTGCTGTATCATAGGTGGGACAAAATGCCACTGCACAGGTGGGATGGAACCCTGTGTGCAGTGGCATTTTCTAAATAAGCATTATTTGCTTAATCTTTGTTTCATGTATTCGTTGGCGTTTAATTCCAGGGTGTCTTCCAGTGGCGCAAGTGGTTCTATTTGACCGTATTTGCGTTCGAGGGCAGTTTGTAATATAAAATCGCAGAGAACCGGGTTCTTTGGTAAAAGGGAGCCGTGCGAATAGGTTCCGAAAACATTTTTGTAGCGGGCTCCTTCAGTTTGGTCTTCTCCGTTGTTACCGTAGCCTTTGAGCATTTTGCCGAGTGGTGATACGCCTTCACCCAGGTAGGTCTTGCCGGAATGATTTTCAAAGCCGACTACGACAGCTCCACTGCTCTCCGGGAGGGTCTCAAACATATAATTGCCGATCATACGCTCTTTTGATCCAACGGTATGAATGTTGATTGCGCCGGTAAAATCGAGCTGGACACCATCCCAGGTCTTATAATACTGGCCAAGCATCTGATAGCCTCCGCAGATTGCGAGGAAGGTCTTTTCATCTTCCACAGCCGCGCGGATCTCTGCTGCTTTTCCGGTCCCCAGGTCTTTCAGAAGGACTTCCTGTTCAAAATCCTGACCTCCGCCAATGAAGAAGATATCATAGCGGTTTGCATCCAGCGTTTCTCCGATCGAGCAGCCTTCTACATTGACCTTGATTCCCCGATCCTCCATACGACGTTTCATTGTGATGATATTGCCCCGGTCTCCATACAGATTAAGGATGTCCGGATAGAGATGACAGATATTCAGTTCCATAATTCCCTCCTTATTCGTAAAATGCCTTGATATCAGTATGCTTGCTGATCTCGCCGCGCAGATCAAACATAGCGGTATAAGTCGGCATAATAAATGTCGGTGTCTCATCCGCTCCGATTGCTTCTAAAAGGTTCTCATAGTCGCGGATCACTTCAATCCGTCCAGTGTCAAATCCTGCATATTTCAGGCGGAGTGCCATATCATCTGCACGGACTCCGGATACCAGAATACGGGTAAAGCGTGCGCTCTGGCGGGCAAGTGCTTCAAAATCCACATCCCAGATCCAGCTGATATCGGTTCCATCTGCATAACGGTCGTTCAGAAGGAACGCAATCTTGCACTCTTCCTCATCATTAGAGATCTGGTTGATGACCTGATTGTACCCTGCCGGGTTCTTGACAAGCATCATACGTGCTTTAGACTTGCCAAGTTCAAACTGTTCCGCACGTCCGAAACCACACTCAAATCTGCTGAGTGCATCAACTGCTGTGTCTTCATCGATTCCAACAATCTCCGCAGCCGCAACACAGGCTGCCGCATTGTAAATATTGTAACCTCCCGGAAGATTAATGTGCACATCATGGCTATGCCCGAATGCATTTAACACGATATCCGAAGAATCTGCTCCGGTACGCACTACCTGCGTCACGCCAACCTGCGGTGTCTGCCGGTGATATCCACATTTCGGACAGCGGAAACCGCCAAGATGGCTGTAAGTTCTGTAATCGTATTCATATTCTGTCTTACAATGAATACAGTACACTGCATCAGACAATTCAAACGCTGTCTCTTTGTAAATCGGCACATCCACCCCAAACCATACAACCTTATTCGGTACATCATCTGCAAGAGATGACGTCAATGAACAGTCCGCATTCAGGCACAGGGTTGCATCCGGTACGTGGGTAATTCCTTCGCGGATTGCATTCAACGTGTGGGTGATCTCCCCATATCTGTCCAACTGGTCACGGAAAATATTGTTGACTACCAGACACTCTACCGGCAGCATCTCACTGGTCTTGCGGAACGCTGCCTCATCGCACTCGATCAGTGCGTGTGTGTAGGAACACTTGCCAGAAAGACTGCAGTGCTGTGCAAACACCGTAATGATCCCGGTCAGAAGATTGGCACCGGACTTATTTGCGAAGTACTTATATCCGGCTTCTTCAAATGCCTGCTCGATCATACGGGACGTGGTCGTCTTTCCATTGGTTCCGGTCACTACCGTAACCTTCACCCCACGTGATAATTCCTTTAAAATATCTTTGTCAATTTTTAATGCGATCTTGCCCGGCAGGTTCGTTCCGCCTCGTCCCATCCGCCGCAGGACTGCATTGGATGTCTTACAGGCAAGTACCGCTAATCTTGTCCTTATTCCCATAATTTTTTCCTTTTCTCTCGTAATCTCATTTCTTTTGTAAAACATATCTGCTACTACATGATTCAACGCTCATTATAACGCATTTTCAGACGTACCACAAGCGCAAAATAACCCGAATGGAAAAGCACAGAACATTTCACTTTTACATACAATGTTAGTAACTCTATTTTGAGGTAATCGTATTGAAATCCTTTCCTCCGCCTCTTACTCCAAAAGAGGAATCCGAGCTTCTGAGACGCAGTGCAGACGGTGACAATGAGGCCCGTCATATTCTGATCGAGCGCAATCTCCGTCTGGTCGCTCATGTCATAAAAAAATATCAGCATCTGGAGGACGATACAGAAGATCTTCTGTCCATCGGAACCATCGGTCTTATCAAAGCAGTTTCCACCTTTAACCCAGACAAAAAAGCCCGGCTTGCCACCTACGCCTGCCGCTGCATCGAAAATGAACTTCTGATGATGCTGCGCACCAAGCGGAAGAGTAACCGGGAAACCTCCCTATACGAACCGATCGGTACAGACCGGGAAGGGAATGAGATCCGCCTGTATGATGTCATCGAATCTGATGAAGAAGATGCCTGTATGCAGCTTGCCCTGAAAAATGATATTTCTCTTCTCTATGAAAAACTGGAATCCGTTCTCACCGACCGCGAACAGCTGGTACTGAAAAAACGCTACGGTCTTTATGGTGAAAAAGAATATACCCAGAAAGAAGTTGCAGCTTCTCTTGGCATCTCACGTTCCTATGTTTCGCGAATTGAAAAAGGGGCGATCCAAAAACTCCGCCCCTGCTTTCTTCCTTCTCATTTTTAATTTTTGCTGGTCTAGATCCTGTCTGTCCATTTTAAAATTCATGATGCTTCTTTCACACCGGCAGACAGGACACTCTACTCAAACATTCCTATACCAAAAAGCAGAATGCCAAGTCCCAGAAAGACGCTACTTGCAAGCACAAGCCCCAGCAGAGTTTTCTTTTTCTCTCTTGGCAGAAGTCCCCTGTCGTATCCCGGCTGTCCTTTATGGATCAGATAATTCCCCGCATAAATCAGAAACGGTCCTGCCGAAGCATAAATAAAATACACCGCCACCGTCACAAGCAAAATGCCTGTCGATGCCATAGCTTCTGCACTTTCCATCTGCTCTGAAGCCACACTGGAAGTAAGCTGTAAAAGCAATGTCGGTAACGCATTATTGATCAGATGGAAGAACATGTTATAAAACATGTTATCCGTCTCGGCAAGCAGATATCCCATGGCGATTCCAAGCATCGATGTCGGCACAAACCGCCAGAAGCTTCCGTGAAATGCACCGAACATTACTGCACTGATCAGAATTGCCGGCCATGGACTCCTAAAGCCACGAAAGCAACTGAAAAGCCCGCCTCTGAATGCTATTTCCTCAAAAATCGCCGGCGTGACACAGATCAGAAGAAATGCAAGTCCAAACGGCAGTCCACCGGATAATTCACTCACACTTTCTGTAGCCCCACTCATCTGCTCCGGAAATACATAAAGCATGATCGATGTCGGAATCATCGTGATCAGAAGGGTTCCGATCCACATCAGCAATGTTCCGACAGTCTTTGCGATCGTCGGTCTGTGAAATGGAAATGCACGCTTTACGTCTTCCCTGAAAAGCACTACTATTCCAAGTGCCAGCACCGCAAGAAGACCCTCATACATTGGAATTCCCCACTCACCAAAATAATAGACACAAAATCCGGAAAGCCAGAATATATCCACGCCGTACAGAAGGATCAGTACGATCGCCGCATATGGCTTCCACGTTTTTTTATTCATCTGCTTCCTCTTTTCTTCTGAGAATATCGTACTTGTCAGCCCTACCGGACAGTTCTACATACAGTACCTGCTTCGGATGTGGTGCACTCTCCTGTTCTTCTCCTTCTTCATTTACGATCCGTTTTACCTGAACCTCCACGTTATCTCCGTTCGGTTTCATGATCTCAATCGTCTCGCCCACCGAAAATTTATTTCTCTGTTCGATCTTCACCATACCGTCTTTAATCTCTTCTGTGATTCCAAGATATGTGTACTCCCGGATATAGGTGTTGCTGTCATAAATCTGTGCCTCTTCCGATGGTTTTCCAAAGAAAAATCCAGTTGTAAACTGCCGATAGGTACAATTCGAGATCTGGTCCAGATACCACGGCATATTCTTCCTGTAAAGCTCCGGATCTTTCTGATAATCATCAATTGCTTTCCGGTATGTTCTCGCTACAGTTGCCACATACAGAGCCGTTTTCATTCTTCCTTCGATCTTGAAGCTGTCAATCCCCGCATCGATAAGCTCCGGAATATGTTCGATCATACAGAGGTCTTTTGAATTGAAAATATACGTTCCTCTCTCATTTTCATAAACCGGCATATATTCTCCCGGACGGGTTTCTTCCACAACAGAATATTTCCAGCGGCACGGATGGGTGCATGCGCCATGGTTTGCATCCCTGCCTGTAAAGAAATTACTGAGCAGACATCTTCCGGAATAAGAAATACACATTGCACCGTGTACGAATGTCTCAATCTCCAGATCATCCGGGATATGTGCACGGATTTCTTTGATCTCACGCATGGAAAGTTCTCTTGCAGATACAACTCTGCTCGCCCCTTGTCTGTACCAGAACATATAAGTTGCATAATTTGTATTATTGGCCTGTGTACTCACATGTCTTTCAATTTCCGGACATACTTCTTTTGCGATCTCAAATACACCCGGATCAGCAATGATCAATGCATCCGGTTTTATTTCCTTTAACTCTTTAAAATATTCCCGCACGCCTTCCAGATCGTAGTTATGTGCCAGAATATTTGCAGTTACATATACTTTTACATCATGCTCATGTGCAAACCGGATTCCTTCCATCATATCTTCTTTGGAAAAGTTCTTTGCCTTTGCACGAAGTCCAAATGCTTCTCCTCCAATATAAACTGCATCTGCTCCAAATACGACTGCAGTCTTCAACACTTCCAGGCTGCTTGCCGGTATCAATAATTCAGGATGTCTTGCCATTATTTTTTTCCTTTCTGTTACTGTTATCTCCTGTTTTTATTTTCGCACGCTCAGTGCCACTCCATCTCCCAGCGGAAGAATAGACGTCTCAAGCTCAGGATGATGTTTCAGAGTATACAGATACTCCCTCATCCGGCTATGGATCGTGCGGTCTCTTCTTTCCACCGCAAACCGTGACTCAATAATATCTCCGTCCTGCAACACATTATCCGTGATCAGGATCCCTCCCGGCACAAGGAAACGCATCACCTGTTCTAAATATGCCGGATATTGTCCCTTTGCGGCATCCATAAACACAAAATCAAATCCTGCATCATCCGGCATGCCTTTCATAATCTCCAGTGCATCACCTTCAAGCAGCGTAATTTTCTGTTCCATACCTGCCCTGGCAAAATTGGCTCTGGCAATTGGAATCCTTTTTTCGTAATTTTCGATTGTTGTAATGTGACATTCCTCCGGAGAATATTTTCCCATCAGAATTGCCGAAAATCCAACTGCTGTCCCAATTTCAAGAATCTTTACCGGACGTTTGATCTCCAGCATTACTTTCAGAAAACTTTTTGTCTCTTTGCGGATGATCGGAACCATGTCCGCAAGGGCTTCCTGTTCGATCTCATCGAGAACGGGAATGTCCGCACTTTCCAGAGAATGGAGGTAAGTCGTCAGTCGTTCTTCTACTATCATATCTTCCTCTTTTCTTCCAAGGGAATTCTTATCCTATACATTTATCATAGAAGCGCAGACAAAGTTTATTTTCTTTTCAACTCTGACTGCGCTTCTTTATGCAGATATCTTCGCATCTGCTTATTTTCATAAAAATGCCACAGGCATCTTTATATTATACATCCATAATGATCGGAAGGATCATTGGTTTTCTCTTGGTTCTTTTCCAGATAAAGTCATTCATTGTGTCGCGGATCACAAGCTTAATCTTGCTCCAGTCAGCATGACGGCTCATCAGACATTTTTCAACCGCTTCCGTAACAACCTTCCGTGCCTCTTCCATCAGGCTTTCAGATTCACGTACATAAACAAATCCACGGGATACGATATCCGGTCCGGCAAGAAGCTGGTTGGTACGCTTTTCCAGTGTCAGAACGACAATCAGGATTCCGTCTTCTGCCAGATGCTGACGATCACGCAGAACAATATTACCGACATCGCCAACACCGAGTCCATCTACCAGAATTTCTCCTGTGTGTACCTTATCTACAACTTCTGCGCTTTCATCATCCAGTGCAAGTACATCGCCTGACTTGAGGATGAAAATGTTGTCCTTCGGAATCCCAAGAGATTTGGCAATACCTGCGTTCGCTTTCAGATGACGGTATTCTCCGTGAACCGGAATTGCATATTTTGGTTTTACCAGTGAATAGATCAGCTTCAGCTCTTCCTGGCACGCATGTCCGGATACGTGCGTATCCTGGAAAATAACATTCGCTCCCTTTTCAGAGAGTTCATTAATGATATTCGATACCGCTTTTTCATTACCCGGGATCGGATTAGAGCTTAAAATGATCGTGTCACCCGGCATGATCGATATCTTCTTATGGATATCTGCTGCCATACGTGACAGAGCCGCCATAGATTCTCCCTGGCTTCCGGTTGTGATGATCGTTGTCTTCTCTCTTGGATAGTTTTTCAACTGATCTGTCTCGATCAGCGTATTCTCCGGCACATTCAAATAGCCAAGCTCTGATGCAACCGAAATGATATTTACCATACTGCGGCCTTCTACAACTACTTTACGTCCATACTTGTAAGACGTATTGATGATCTGCTGTACACGGTCTACATTCGAAGCGAAGGTTGCTACAATAATTCTTGTATTGGAGTGTTCGGCAAAAAGCCGGTCAAATGTAGCTCCCACTGTCCTTTCTGACTGTGTAAAACCAGGTCTCTCCGCATTGGTACTGTCTGACATCAATGCCAGTACCCCTTTCTTGCCAATTTCTGCAAAACGCTGCAGATCAATCGCATCACCAAATACCGGTGTATAATCTACCTTAAAGTCTCCGGTATGCACAACAATACCTGCCGGCGAATAGATTGCCAGTGCCGATGCATCCTGGATACTGTGGTTCGTCTTGATAAATTCAATTCTGAATTTTCCAAGATTGATCGACTGTCCATGGCGCACTACTTTTCTTTTAGTTGAGCGGAGAAGATTGTGCTCTGTGAGCTTTTTCTCGATAATTCCCATAGTCAGCTTTGTTGTATAAATCGGCAGATTAATCTCTTTAAGCACATAAGGAAGCGCTCCAATGTGATCCTCATGTCCATGTGTGATCACAAAACCCTTCACCTTATCCGCATTGCTCTTAAGGTAACTGATATCCGGGATTACAAGATCGATTCCGAGCATATCATCTTCCGGGAACGACAATCCGCAATCTACTACAATAATACTGTCTTCATATTCAAAGGCAGTGATATTCATTCCGATCTTTTCAAGGCCTCCAAGCGGAATGATCTTAAGTTTTGAGTTGCTTTTTTTCTTCAATCTCACACCTCCATATATTTTATGTATCTCATCCGTACATTTAATTATCGTAAAATTCGGAGTCCGCCTCTGTGTGCGAACCCCGTTCTTATCTGTCAGAAATATTCTTTTGACAGTTCCGTCTACACTTCAATCTCCACATCCTCCAGAAGCTCTTCGAACACCTTGAGTACGGCATTAAGCTCTACTTCCTCTTCTACCATCTCATAAACGCTGTCCTTCTCTTCCGGCGCACTTGTATCCTTCAAGATCAGGCACTCTGCATCATCCTCTTCTGAATCTGCAACCAGAAGGTAAGTCACTCCATTCAGTCTGGTCTGCTCCACAACAAAAAATTCTTCTGCTTCGCCGCCTTCTCCGCATGTAAACGTTAATTTTTCATTCTTCATATACTTTCCCCTTATCGTCTGATTGTATTCCAAAGCCTGTTACTTTTGCATACCCAGAGAGTCCAGATATCCCTGCAATATAAATACAGCCGCGATCTGATCCACATACTGCTTGCGGTTCTCCCGTCTTACACCGGATTCCATAAGTGTCCGTTCCGCTTCCACCGTTGTAAGGCGCTCATCCCACATCACGATCTCAATGCCGGTACGCCGCTTCAGCATCTCTCCAAATTCCAGTGCCTTCTCTGCCCGTTCTCCGATATCATTATTCATATGTTTCGGAAAACCGATCACAAACTTCTCTACTCCATATTCGGTTGCAAGGCTCTCAATCCTTGCCAGTGTCTTCCGAAGCTTGTTCTCGTCCTTCCTCGTAACTGTCTCCACTGCCTGTGCCGTAATCCCCAGAGGATCACTTACAGCAACACCTACGGTCTTCGTACCATAATCAAGTCCCATTATCCGCATCATATCTTCAACCTACAGTTCATGTCTGATATAAGCTTTTAATAATTCTTCTACTATCTCATCCCGTTCAACCTTCATCACAAGGCTTCTTGCTCCGTTATAGCTGGTAATGTATGTAGGATCACCGGACATAATGTATCCTACAATCTGATTCACCGGATTATATCCTTTTTCCACCAGAGCATTATATACAATTTCCAGAATATCTTTTGCCTGGATCTGTGGTCCTGTCTCTACCTGAAAAAATTGTGTATTCGTTATATCTTTCATCTTACGACCTCCAATACTTCATATTCATTTTAATATAATCTATACAAAAATTCAATGCATAATTTGTGAAAGTGAAGTAAGTTCTATCTCTTTTAACTGATTGGTCCACCGGTCTGCCTGTTCCGGTTCGCATGGAACCCCAATCCGCAGATATTCCTTGGTGTGCCCTGTGACATAATTTTTTCCATCACGCTCTGTCATCTCTTCAAATAGAACTTCCACCTTTTTTCCAAGCCATCCTTCTTCATAGCGCTGCATTTTTTTGCGGTTCAGTTCCAGCATGATATTGCTTCTTCGCGTTTTTTCATGTTCCGGGATCTGCCCGTCCATCTTCGCAGCCTTCGTTCCCTGGCGCTTTGAATACTTAAATATATGAGTCTCATAAAAATTGATGCTGTCTACAAAGTCCCGGGAGGCTTCAAATTCTTCCTCTGATTCCTGCGGGAATCCTACGATCACATCGGTTGTCAGTGCCGGATTTTCAAAATACTTCCGGAGAAGCTCACATTTTTCCCGATATTCTGCCGCATCATATCTGCGGTTCATCCGTTTCAGGGTTGCATCACATCCGCTCTGCAGAGACAGGTGAAAATGCGGACATATCTTCGGCAGGCAAGCCAGTTCTTTTGCAAATTCTTCCGTCACGATACGCGGTTCCAGAGAACCCAGACGGATCCTTTTGATCCCTTCAACTCCATGTACCGCGCGGATCAGATCCAGGAGTCCTTCTGTCTGCTTTCCATTTTCATCTTTCCATTCCAATCCGTAAGAACTGAGATGGATTCCGGTAAGCACCACTTCCTGATACCCATGTTCCGCAAGTGTACGCACCTCTTCCACTACATCTTCCTTCTTCCTGCTGCGCACACGTCCTCTCGCATAAGGAATGATGCAGTAGGTACAGAACTGGTTGCAGCCATCCTGTACTTTCAGATATGCCCTTGTATGCTCTGCTGTCCGGGAAAGATGGAGGCTCTCATACTCGAAGGTATGGTTAATGTCAATGACCTCCTGCATCTGTTCCGGAATGTCTTCTTTAAAATATTCTTCCAGAAGGCGGATCAGATCCTTTTTTTTATTATTCCCGATTACAATATCTATATTCTCATCCAGCTCACCCATATCCGCCTGCGCCTGCACATAACAGCCGGCCGCTACGATCACTGCATCAGGATTCTGTTTTCGGGCACGATGGATCATCTGTCTGGACTTGCGGTCTGCCATATTCGTCACCGAGCAGGTATTGATCACATAGACATCTGCCAGATCATGAAACGGTACGATCTCATATCCGTTCTTTTCCAGCAGTTCCTGCATCGCTTCTGTTTCATAAGCATTTACCTTACAGCCCAGGTTGTGTAATGCTGCTTTTTTCATAAATTCATCCTACTTTCAATATTTATAACATTTAACGAAAATTTCATTCATTCTTCGGCGTTTTGTTCCTTGACTTTTTTATGTATAACTTTTAATATAACTATAGAAAATGAAATCAAGGAGGTGTGTTTTCAATGAAAACCGTACAAATTTCTTTAAATTCTATCGACAAAGTAAAATCATTCGTAAACGAAATCACAAAATACGATTACGATTTTGACCTGGTATCCGGAAGATATGTGATTGATGCAAAATCTATCATGGGTATCTTCAGTCTTGATCTTTCTAAACCGATCGATCTGAACATCCATGCTGAGAACCAGGATGCTGATAACATCATCGAACTTCTGAAACCATACTTAGTATAATAGAATGCGAAGTATCAGGACGCAGTACATTTTCTGTACTGCGTCCTTTCTTTTTTTGAGGAGAGCCTGAAAAAGCTCCCCTTTTTCTTTTATTATTTTACGATGATCGTCTCCACAGTATTCACTGCTTCTGCAAACAATTCATCAATCTTTTCACTTAAGTTTTCTTCTGATTTGCGGATCACTTCTACATTCGGTTTGGTTACCGGATGTTTTGCCACGAAGATCGTACAACAGTCTTCGTATGGAAGAATGGAAGTCTCATAGGTTCCGATCTTCTCTGAAATATCTACGATCTCCTGCTTGTCAAACCCGATCAGTGGCCGATATACCGGCAATGTACATACATCGTTGGTTGCCATCAGGCTCTGCATGGTCTGGCTTGCCACCTGTCCGATACTTTCACCGGTAATAAGTCCCAGGCATCCGTCTTCTTTTGCAAAATGCTCTGCAATCCGCATCATATAACGGCGCATGATGATCGTCAGTTCATCATGTGGGCATTTTTCATAGATATAAAGCTGGATATCGGTAAAGTTGACTACATGCAGCTTGATCGGTCCTGTATATTTGGAAACCTGCTTTGCAAGATCCACTACCTTCTGTTTGGCCCTCTCGCTGGTGTACGGCGGTGCATGGAAATAGGTTGCCTCCAGTCCGACGCCACGTTTGGAGATCATATAACCTGCAACCGGACTGTCGATTCCACCGGAAAGCAGAAGCATCGCGGTTCCATTGGTCCCGATCGGCATACCGCCAGGTCCCGGAATGATCTCGGAATAGATATAAATCTCTTCTCTTACCTCTACATGAAGCAGTACATCCGGATGGTGTACATCTACCCGGATTTCCGGGAATGCATACAGAATAGCTTCTCCGAGGTCATAATTGATCTCCATTGATTTCTTCGGATAGGTTTTCTTTGCACGACGGGACTCTACCTTAAATGTGATATTCTTATCCGGATAAACCTCATCCATGTATGCGATCACATCTTTTTTCAGTTCTTCAAATCCTTTATCCTCTACGCGGACAACCGGACAGATCCCTACAATTCCGAATACTCTTTTCAGAGCTTCTACCACTTCATCTCCGTCATAATCTCCGTCACAGTCCACATAAACTCTTCCCTGTGCTTTATAAGTATGGAACAATCCGTCCAGGTCCTTTAATGAATGCTTGATCTGTCTTACCAGCGCATCCTCGAACATATAGCGGTTCTTTCCTTTGATTCCGATTTCTCCATATTTTATCAAATAAGTCTGAAACTTCATTCTTTCCTCCTAATGGCGTGTGTACTTTCTAAGCATCGGTACACAATTATATAATGTTTCCAGCGTATAGTCAATTTCTTCTTCTGTAGTAAATTCTGACATACTGAATCTGAGCGTTGCGTCCAGATATTCTTTTCCGGCTCCGATTCCCTTTAGCACTCCGCTGATCGCCGGATGGTTGGATGCACATGCCGAACCGGATGATACATAAATCCCCTTCTCTTCCAGTGTATGAAGAAGAACCTCACTCCGGATTCCTGCAAATCCCACACTGATGATATGTGGTGCACTTGTTTCATCATAAAGTCCGTGGATCACAGTATGATCGATTTTCTGTACCCCTTCGATAAAGTGCTGTTTCAAGGCACGCATATGTGCCACCTTTTCATCCAGGTCTGTGTAAATCGTCTTTGCTGCCAGCCCGATTCCTGCAATCCCCGGTACATTTTCTGTTCCGGAACGCATGTTTTTCTGCTGCTCGCCTCCGAAAATGATCGGTTTTACTTTTGCTTTTTCATTGATATAGATAAAACCGATTCCCTTCGGTCCATGGATCTTATGTCCGCTTACAGAAAGCATATCGATTCCCATCTTTTTCGGGTAAATCTTATATTTTCCAAATCCCTGTACTGCATCCACATGGAACAGGATATTTTTATTATAAGCCTTTACGATCGCAGATGCTTCTGCAATCGGCTGAACCGATCCCACTTCGTTATTCACATACATAACCGATACCAGGATCGTCTCGTCACAGAGCGCTTCCTTTAACGCATCCAGGCGGATCCGTCCATACTCATCAACCGGAAGATAGGTCACACGATAGCCCTCCTCCTCTTCCAGGTAACGCATGGTATTGAGAATTGCCGGATGTTCAATTGAACTGGTGATCAGATGCTTGCCGGCACGGTGATTGGCACGTGCACCTCCGATCAATGCAAGGTTGTCACTTTCTGTTCCACCGGATGTGAAATAAAGTTCCTTTTCCTGCACCTTCAGAATCTTTGCAAGTGTCTCCTTCGCCTCACGGACATACGCTTCTGCATCCACACCTTTTTTATGCATGGAGGATGGATTGCCGTAATCCTCACACATCACTTTTCCGACTATATCCCGAACACACTCATAGGCTCTCGTTGTTGCTGAATTATCCAGATAAACTTCCATTTTTCTTTGTCTCCCAAACACTTCTTCTCTTTATCTTATGCAGTTCTTTGCCTGCCGGTCTACTGTTCCAGTTCAAACATCAGTACAGCAAGCGTTGCAAGTCCGGCTGTCTCTGTCCGCAGGATCCGCCTGCCCAGGGTGATGACCTTCGCCCCCATACTGACTGCTGCATCAACTTCTTCCGGTTCAAATCCACCCTCTGGTCCGATAAAAATCCCAACAGACTGTCCACTTTTAATCTGGCGGATCACTTCTCTTGTCACTTCCATACCACCTGCAAGTTCATACGGAAGCAACGTTACATCAAGCTCTTCTGCCATTTTCAGTGCTTCTTTATAAGAAAGCGGCATGGTAACTTCCGGGATCCGGCTTCTTCCGGCCTGCTTTGCCGCACTTTCTGCGATGGAATTCCAACGGTCTGCTTTTTTCGCTGCTTTCTTATCATCCAGACGAACAACAGAACGCTTCATCGCTACAGGAATCACCTGATACACGCCAAGCTCCACCGCTTTTTGCACGATCAGCTCCATCTTGTCGCTTTTGGGAAGCCCCTGGAAAAGATACAGCTTTGACGCCGGTTCCGTGTCCGCTTCCATCTCTTCCAGAATATGCAAAACCGCCACATCTTCTTCATAGGCTTCCACCTCGCACAGATAGGTTCTGCTTTCTCCGTCACTGATTTCAGCCTTTTCATGCAGCTTCATCCGGAGCACATTCTTCATATGATTAACATCTCCGCCTTCAATCCGGATCTTATCTCCGGAGATCTGCTGTGGTGTTACAAAAAAATGATGCATCTTTTCTGATCCTCTCTGCCTACGCTTTCGTTTCTTTTCTCGCTGTTACAGATACCCATTCTCCCTGATGATGGACCTCCAGAACCGTGAGACCTGCTGCCTCTACCGCTGCTTTTACCGTCTCCTCCTTATCTTCGATGATACCACTTGTCACGTAGATACCACCGTCTTTTAACTGGTTCACGATCACCGGTGTCAGCGGCACCAGTACGTCTGCAAGAATATTCGCCACAACGATATCATAGCATCCATAACCAACTTTATCCTGAACCGCTTTATCATCAATGATATTTCCGATCATTACTTCGTATTTATCCTTTGAAATACCGTTGACTTCCATATTTTCATAGGTTGCATCAATCGCACACGGATCCAGGTCTGTTCCTACAGAATACTTTGCACCGAACATCAGCGCCAGCATTCCAAGAATTCCACTTCCGCATCCTACATCCAGAATTCTGGTGTCCTCTGTCACATATTTGCGGAGCTGACGGATGCAGAGCTGTGTGGTCTCATGCATTCCCGTTCCGAATGCAGTTCCCGGATCGATATGCACGATCATCTTGCCTTCATCTTCCGGCTTTACTTCTTCCCAGGACGGAATGATCAGGATATCATCCACATAGAACTGGTGAAAATATTTTTTCCAGTTATTGACCCAATCCACATCCTCTGTCTGGGATTCTTCTATCGTTCCTTCACCTACTTCCACATAGGCACGCATATCTTCCAGTTCATTTTTCACAGCTTCCAGAAGACTTTCTTTATCTTCATCTTCTTCCAGATAGAAACTGATATATGCGATGCCGTCATTGATTCCTGCCTCCGGAAGGATATCAACAAACATCTGCTCTTTTTCCGCCTGTGTCATCGGAATCTTATCCTCAATCTCGATTCCCTGTACACCAAGGTCCATCAGCATACTACTGACAATGTCTTCTGCCTCGGTTGTTGTCTTTAATCTGAATTTATTCCACTTCATATTGGTTCTCCTTTTATTGTTGTCCAAGCAAATAATCAATAAACTGCTGTGCAGTACGTCCGCTTAATCCACCATGGCTCAATTCCCATTTGTTTGCCTCCAGAAGAAGCTTTTCCTCTTCCATCTCGACACCGTAACGATCTGCAAGCGTGGTGACAATCTTCTGGAATTCTTTTTTATCCGGTTTTCCAAAATAGATGGTCACGCCGAATCTTGCTACCAGCGAAAGTTTCTCCTGTACGGTATCATTGGTGTGCAGTTCTTCATCTCTGTCGGCTTTATCTTTGAATGTCTCACGTACCAGATGTCTTCTGTTGGAAGTTGCATAGATCAGGATATTATCCGGTTTCTTCTCCAGACCGCCTTCGATCACCGCTTTCAGATATTTGTACTCAATCTCGAATTCTTCAAAAGAAAGATCATCCATATAAATAATAAATTTGTAATTCCGGTTCTTGATCTGTGCGATCACATCATTCAGGTCTTTGAACTGATGCTTGTACACTTCGATCATACGAAGTCCCTGGTCATAATACTGGTTCAGGATTGCCTTGATCGAAGAAGATTTACCGGTTCCGGCATCACCAAAAAGCAGACAGTTATTAGCTTTTTTACCCTTTACAAATGCCTCGGTATTATCGATCAGTTTCTTCTTGGCAATGTCATAGCCCACCAGATCGTCCAGATGGACGTGTGCAATCTTGGTGATCGGCACGATCTGTGCTCCTTCTTCCGTATGCTCAATACGGAATGCCTTGTGAAGTCCGAAAGTTCCCACTCCGAATTCTTTGTAGAACTGGGTTACTGTTGTCTTAAATTCTTCTGCATCATCTGTCTGCGCAAGAGCTTTGCTTAAGTCGCAGATCCGGTCGCGAATCCTCTTGTTAAATACATGTCCCTTGGCATTGACCGGATGATAGTCCTCAATCAGTTCCAGACTGTCTGTACCGAGCTTTTCACCCATCTCTTTCAGATCATATTCGAACAGTTCTTTGAAAATCTGAAAATCATGAAGGGCTGCTTTATTGACGCTTCCCTCTACCTCTCCTACCACTTCACAGGCTGTGCTGTAAGCATTCTCACTGTTGGCAAGCAGGAACGTCAGGAAGGTATGCCAGAGGTTCCCCTCGAATCCATAGTTTGCAGCCAGCTCGATCAGCTCATTTAAATTTTCGAAAAGAAGGCTCTTCAAATCCTCTTTGTTGTAATAATCATTATCTGCATTGTCAATCAGAAATGTCATGTCCCGAAGAAGATCTTCATGTTCCATATAACGATATAATATCAGTTCATTTGTTCTCATAGACGTGTCCTCTCTTTTTCAGTCTAATAATTTCCAAGGATTTTCAGGTTCAGTGCTTCTTCCCTCAGTCCACGGATCGCATTTTTCACTGCGGCATCTGCCAGATTTCCTTCAAAGTCCACAAAGAAACGATATTCCCAGCTTTTTCCTTCTACCGGCCGGGATTCGATCTTTGTCATGTTCAGATCATTGTAAATAAAATGGGAAAGCAGATGGTACAACGATCCACTCTCATGCGGTATTTCAAAGCAAATACTGATCTTGGATGCATTTTTCAGGAATACCTTCTGGTTCGTGACAATGATAAATCTTGTACTGTTGTCAGATTCGTCATTGATCTCTCTTGCCAGGATATCCAATCCGTAAAGCTCTGCTGCATATTCGTTGCAGACAGCTGCCTGCGTGGTATCCTGGTCTTCCATCATCTTCTTGGCCGCCATGGAAGTATTGGCAACACTGATCTGCTGCCAGGTTCCGTGTTCATCCAGGAAATGGGATGTCTGCATCAGTCCTTGTGGATGTGAATACACTCTTTCAATGCTGGAAAGTGTAGTTCCTTTCACTCCGGCAAGCATATGCTTAATCGGAAGGACCGTCTCTCCTACAATGTAATTTTCAAATTCCACCAGAAGGTCATACACCTGTGTCACCGGACCTGCGGAAGAATTTTCAATTGGAAGGACTGCATAATCTGCGCTTCCCTCTTCAATTGCTTCCATTGCATCACGGAATGACGGTACATGGAAGTTTTTCACATTTTTCCCAAAATATTTTAACATAGCTGCCTGGTTATTGGCTCCTTCCACTCCCTGGAAGACCACACGTGCACCATCAAGATCCAGCTGATCCAGTCCGATAAAGGGAAGTCTTCCCAGAACTCCTTCCTCAGAAAGACGCTGGTACTGCAGCTTTCTGCTCATGCTCATCAGCTGTTCAAAAAGCTCCCGGATCCCTTTTTTGTTAAAATCTGTGGACACCTTTTCTGCTACTGCTGCCAGTTTCTCGTTCTCTCTTGTCTTATCAAATACCTTTCGTCCGTTCTTTATCTTATATTCTGCAACTCCTTCGCAGACCTTCATACGTCTCTCATAAAGCGTGGTGATCTGGTCATCGATCACATCCAGCTCTTTTCTCATCTCTTCCAGACTCTGCATTGTCCCACTCCTTATCGTTTTATCCTTATGTCTTCTTACGCTGACGTTACTAATTTTTCATTATAATATATTTTTTCTGTAAAATCTACATTTCTTCGCAAACCCGATCAGAAAAAACATGTAAAACTTTGTTGAAATACCCATGTTTTTGTTATATTATAGATAAAGAATATATGAAGCCGCACATTTTCTGCGGTTATTTTTAAGGAGGTTTCTTATGAGACATTTAATGAGTCCTTTAGATTTTTCTGTGGAAGAGCTCGATAAGCTTATGGATCTTGCAGGTGATATCGAAGCTCATCCGGAAAAATATGCACATGCTTGCGCAGGCAAAAAGCTTGCCACTTTATTCTATGAGCCAAGTACCCGTACCCGACTGAGTCATGAAGCAGCAATGATGAATCTCGGTGGTAATGTACTTGGCTTTTCTTCGGCAGCTTCCAGCTCTGCTACCAAAGGAGAAAGCGTAGCAGATACGATCCGTATGGTTTCCTGCTATGCAGATATCTGTGCGATCAGACATCCAAAAGAAGGTGCACCGATGGTTGCAGCGCAGCACTCTTCAATCCCGGTGATCAACGCAGGTGATGGCGGACATCAGCATCCTACACAGACACTGACTGACCTTTTAACCATCCGTTCTTTAAAAGGACGTCTGAATAATCTGAAGATCGGACTCTGTGGAGACCTCAAATTCGGTCGTACCGTACATTCTCTGATCAATGCCCTGGTGCGTTATGAGAACATCGAGTTTGTACTTATTTCACCAGAGGAACTCCGTCTGCCAGGTTATGTACGCAAAGACGTACTGGATAAGAAAAATATCCCATATACAGAAGTAGAACGCCTGGAGGATGCCCTTCCGGATCTCGATATCCTTTATATGACACGTGTTCAGAAGGAACGTTTCTTCAACGAGGAAGATTATGTCCGTATGAAAGATTTCTACATCCTGGACAAAGGAAAAATGGAACTTGCGCCAAAAGATATGCTGGTTCTCCATCCACTTCCGCGTGTCAACGAAATTTCTGTTGAAGTTGATGATGATCCAAGAGCTGTTTATTTCAAACAGGTACAGTATGGTGTCTATATCCGTATGGCACTGATCCTGACACTTTTGGATATTCATGTAGATTAAGGGAGGCGAAAGACATGGTTGAAAATACACTGAATATTGGAAAAATTTCAGAGGGCTTCGTACTGGATCACATCAAAGCAGGAAAAAGCATGGATATCTACAAATATCTGAAACTTGATCAGCTTGACTGCTGCGTAGCCATCATCAAGAATGCCAAAAGTAACAAGATGGGTAAAAAGGATATCATCAAGATTGAATGCCCGATCGATATCATTGATCTGGATATCCTTGGTTTTATCGATCATAATATCACGGTAAACATTATCGAAGATTCCAAGATTGTTGAGAAAAAAGAACTGAAACTACCATCTGAAATCAAGAATGTGATCAGATGCCACAATCCGAGATGTATTACTTCGATTGAACAGGGACTGGATCATGTGTTTGTACTGACTGATCCGGAGAACGAAGTGTATAGATGTAAATACTGTGAAGAGAAATACAACAGAAAGCGGGGCTAGCGTCGGCTTGTTGGACTAGGCGGACAGGTGCCACGCAAAGGACGCATGAAAAAAGAAAATTTTTTCATGCGTCCTTTATTTTTTGTCTCCTTCGTACAGTAAGAAAGGAGATCTTGGTATTGCTCGTCCTGTTTTCTGCAGTATGTTTGTCCGGCACAGCATACAGTGGATATTGACAGAATGCAGTCATAGATTTTCCGTCCATCCTTATCTTTTATCCAATAGCTTTTTATAAGAAAGATCAATCACAAACGCTCCAAGTGGCGCTGTCAGCACGATTGCAAGTACTGCCACCGTAAGTACCATATCCCCACAGGCAAATCCCAGCGAAAGCGGAATTCCTCCGATTGCTGCCTGCACGGTTGCTTTCGGTGTATACGCCATCATCACAAAGGCTTTTTCCTTTCCTCGAAGACTGGCTCCAAGCAGACATACAAATACACCCAGCATCCGGAACACCAATGCGCCTGCGATCAAAAGCACCGCCTTGATTCCAACCTTTCCCAGATACCCGATATTGACCGTTGCCCCCACCAGTACAAACAGGAACACCTCTGCTCCGACCCAGAGTTTCCCGTATTTTACAGAGATTCTTTTTGTAACAACCTCCCGTTTTTTCTGCAGTCCAATTCCAATAAACATAATTGCGATCAGTGCAGAAAATGTGATTGCAGTTGTCATTTTATCTTCGATCGTAACCAGCAGGAACGAAATACTCAAAATGATCAGAACCTTTGTGGTATCCCGAATGTGAACTTTTTTAAAAAAGCATGCCAGCAGGACTCCGATCAGCAGTCCGATCGCAATTCCCAGAATGATCGATACCGGGATATTTACAAAGCTGATGACCGAAGCCCCTTTTCCCTGCATCATTCCAACAAAGGTAGAAAATAATACGATCACATAGACATCATCTACCGATGCTCCGGCAAGGATAAGCTGTGGGACTCCTTCCTTTACTCCATATCCTTCCTCCATCAGCTTTACCATTCTCGGCACCACAACCGCCGGTGAAACGGCCGCAAGCACTGCTCCCATAATTGCAGCTTCCAGCAAGGTGATTCCCATCAGTTTCGGTGCAATCAAAAGCATTCCAAGGAGTTCAAAGCTTGCAGGGACAAAGCACATCATCACTGCGGATCTTCCTATTTTCTTCAGCCCTGACAGATCCAGCCCAAGCCCTGCCCTTGTCAAAATGATAATCAGGGCAATTTTCCGGAGTTCGGATGAAATTCCAAGAATACTGCTGTCCAGCAGATTCAAAACATACGGTCCGAGAACCACACCGGTCGCCAACATCCCAAGCAAACCTGGCAATTTGATCTTCTGACAGATCCAACTCATACACATTCCAACGAGCAGGATCAGCGCAATACTTAATAACATAAAAAATACCTCCTATAGACGCAGAAAAACAAAAGCGAATATGTCTTCGAAATTTCTGGTATTTGTCCATAAAAATCTTTCCCTTGATTTTAAAACAAATCCAGCATATTATCCAGATACAATTCCTCTCTTACATGCAGCTGATATTCCGGCTTTGTCATATAATACAGTAGAAATTCCAGGATCAGCGCACTTCCAAGTCCCCTGCCTTCGATCTTAAAATTTGTAAATCCCATCGGCAAATAGATATTTTTGATATCATCTACACTGATAAATCCCGGATTTTTCATCGCTTTTGAAAAACGATAGCCTTCCTTTGCATTTGGCGCAGTACACCGGTGTTCCTCTCCATCTTCTCCGAGATTCTTCCGGCTCACATCCTCATAACAGGCTTTCCGGTCCCTGCAGCCGAACCAACAACACTCATTACACAGGAATTCAACTTTATCCTTCTGACCTTCTGATAATGTATTCCATTTATCCAACATCTTATTCAGACGGAAATCCGGCACGACATATTGAAAATCTTCTCTCTGGATTTCCCGCAAACACTCCTGAAATTCGGTCAACACTTTCGTGGTAGATGAGACCAGATAGAACCCCGGATACTTCTTTTTCAGATAATCCACCAGCAGCTCTGAGTGCACGATCACACCGTTTTTCACACCTGTGCTTTTCTCAAATAACTGACAAAGCATATTGCATCTCTGATCCGCAAGGTGCTCTTTCCTGAGCAGAGAATTACTAAAGGTCAGACGGGCAGAAATCCCGTACTTCTGCATAAGTGCAAGCACTTCTTCCGGCTCAGCTTCTCCTGCTTCCACACGTCCTCCGCCCCACAGGCAGTCTTCCGGGGCTCCATAAATGGAACCAATCTCACACCAGTCATAGAAATACTCCCTGTGTGTATAAAACAGCGGCAAAAAAAGTCTGTACAGTTCATAAAATTCAAACAAGCCCGGAAGATGGTAATATGCTACATTTCCTCTTTCCCGACTTTGAAAACGATTATTCCTCATTTGACACTCCTACATAACTTTAATCCTCCTAAAACTACCATATTTTTCAAACGATTGTCAAACGGATTATCACGTTTTTTTATTTTTCATTCCACTCAAAAAATCATTCACACAATACTACGATATCATAAAAATTAAAACTTTTTAAAGGACACCGCAACAAAAAAAGAATCTATATCCTTCATAAATATGAATACAGATTCTTTTCAAAATTTCTCAATTAAAAATAAAAAAGCAAGCAAAACGATAAGCCGGGTTATGTCGTGGACGTTCATCTATCCAGTTCTGCTGTTGCCAGCAGACTCAAGCGACCAACCTGAAGCATGACGGGCCGCCATACCACTTCTTTTCGGTCTTGCTTCGGATGGGGTTTACATATGCCCTGTGTGTTACCACCCAGGCGGTAGTCTCTTACACTGCCCTTCCAACCTTACCTGCATCTGCAGGCGGTATATTTCTGTTGCACTATCCTTAGAGTCACCTCTACCGGACGTTATCCGGCATCCTGCCCTGTGAAGCCCGGACTTTCCTCGTCTGCGGCCTTTCGGCACCTGCATCCGCGAACGTCTGTCTTACTTGCCTTAGATACTTTATCACATTTTTTTATCAGTGTAAAGGATTTCTTCTACACTCCCGGATCAACCTGCAGCTCATTTCCGTCTGCGGCCGTTGTCGCAAGAGTATCACAACGTTCATTCTGCGGGTGTCCATCATGCCCTTTTACCCAATTGAAGTTCACCTGGTGCGGCTTTTTCGCTTCCAGAAGACGCTTCCACAGGTCGGTATTCTTGACCGGCTCATTCTTCCCACGCTTCCAGCCCTTTTTGATCCATCCCTCAATCCAGTGCTGATTGAATGCATTGACCACATATTGAGAATCAGAATAAAGCTCTACCTCGCAAGGTCTGTTGAGCGCTTCCAGCCCCCGGATGACAGCCATCAGCTCCATCCGGTTATTGGTTGTCCGCACATAGCCGCCGGAAAGCTCTTTAACGTGAAGTTCTCCCTTCGGGTCTACATATTCCAGAACGACTCCATAACCGCCCGGTCCGTCCGGATTACCTCTTGCCGCTCCATCTGTATAAATACTGACTTTCATAACTTGTCTCCTTATAGTTCAAATACCTGTCCCATTTCCCGGATCCGCATGATCTTCTCCCGGTATGGTTCTGATACTTCCATTCCGATAAGCCGATCCTGCACCTCGTACTGCTTCCACATATGCATCGGAAATACAATCTTCGTATCCGTATGCCGCATATACCAGTCAAAGCCCCAGTAAAACTGCTCTTCCTGTCTCGGGTCAAGCACGACAAATGCAAGATCGATCTTTTCACCGGCCAGCGTTTCAATCTCCTTTTGATAATCGCCGCGCATCATCCGGTTATACGCATCATCTTCCTCTTCCCAGTGCCACCAGTTCAGATCCCCTGCATGATAAATGATCCTGTCTTCGCATCTTACCAGAAAGGCAACCCCTTCATCGGTTGAACGCAGACTTTTTACCTTTGTATCCCCGACAGTAATCTCATCCCTTTTTCGCATGAAATGTTCCGATTCACGCTGCTCCTTTTTCGCAATTCTGATATCCTTCGGGAAAATATATTCCACATCCGGATACACATCCGCAAGCTTCAGGATCTCTCTGTTAAAATGATCCGGATGGGAATGGCTGGCAAACACCAACAGCTTCTTCGCTGGATCAAACTCCGGCATCGTTCCTTCATAATAGTCAAATAATAGAATATGGGATTCCAGTTCCACTGAAAATCCGCTGTGTCCGATATACGTCACCCTCATCTGTCTGCCTACTCCTCAACATCATCATGTTCACCGACTGCCGTCTCTGTCGCATAAACAATCTCCGGAAGAACATATTCCAGACACTCTTTAATGATCTTCGGACTTCCTGGAAGATTGACGATCAGGGATTTACCCCGAATACCTGCTGTTCCTCTCGTCAGCATTGCCCTTTTTCTGGTCCGTGTCATAAAAAGACGCATCGACTCTCCAATCCCCGGAATCTCCTTATCGACCACTGCCTTTGTCGCTTCCGGAACACAGTCCTCTTCTCTGCATCCGATCCCACCGATCGTAAGGATCAGATCTGCCATCTGTGCATCCGCGATCTTCGCAAGGATCTTGCGGATAACCTCCCTGTCATTTGGTACCGGCTGTACAAGCTCTGTCTTGAAGCTGACCTGATCGAGCACTCTTCGCACGATTGGCGAACACGTATCATCCTTCTGTTTTCTGTATATCATGGTGTCTGCTGATACAATTGCTACTTTCATAGATGTCCCTCTTTTCTTTTCTCCTCACGTATAGATTTCATGGTATCTTATATGACCATTCATTCCATGAAAATGTATCCCCTAACGTATAGACTTTAGTATAACATACTCTCGGATTGCCATGCAAGTTTCCTGCCGCCAATCGAATTGATTTAAGAAAAATTTTAGATAATGATGCAAACCATACCTCCGTTGCTGTCATTGACGATCTTCTGCATGGTGTCCTGCAGTTTTGCCTGACTCTCATCTCCGATCATGGCGATCTTGTTTCGCACGCCATCCATCACCAGCTCTTCAATCGATTTTCCGAAAATATTGGTTCCCCAGACTCCATCCGGGCTTTTTGCCGCCTCGTTGATATAATTTACCAGATCCTTTGCCTGCTGCTCACTCCCCACGATCGGCGCGATCTCGGTCTCAATGTTAGCTCGGATCATATGGATAGAAGGTGCTTCCGAACGGATCTTTACTCCGTATTTATTGCCCTGCCGGATTACCACTGGATCGTCCAGCCGGATTTCTTCTCTCGTCGCGCTGACTACACCGTAGCCTTTCATTTTAACCGAAGCAAGAGCATCTTTGACACTTTCATATTCTTTCTGGAGCATGGCAAGATTACGCACTGTATGGATCAGATCATATTCCCCGCTGATCTGCGTTCCGGTCAGATCACTTAACATTTCATAATAACAGCCATCTTCTACCTTGATTTCAACCGAGATCTCACCGGTATCCATGGACACACCTGTTACATTTACTGCATTTATGTAGGTACTCTGCTCCGGCTTCCGGATCTCCATCGCATCCCGGATTTCTCCGATTCTGCCCATGACTTCTCTTGCATAAGATACCAGCTCTTCCCGGACCTTGTGATCTGCTGTAAGTATTTCCACCCATTTTGGAAGGAAAAATTTTACTTCTGTGACCGGAAATGCAAAGAGCACATTTTCCATGATCCGGTGGATATCTTCTTCCCGTAGCTGTTCACAGTTGACCGGAAGTGCCGTTACCTGATATTCTTTCTGGATTTCTTCTGCCACGTTTTTTGCCTCTGCGCTGTACGGTTTCCGGGTATTGACCAAGACCACGAACGGCTTTCCAATGCTTTTCAGCTCCTGGATCGTTTTCTTTTCTGCCGCCCGGTAGCTGTTTCTGGGAAGCTCTCCGATACTTCCGTCTGTCGTCACAACAATCCCGATCGTGGAGTGGTCATGGATTACCTTTTTCGTCCCGATTTCTGCCGCCTTTGTAAACGGAATTTCTTTTTCGTTCCACGGCGTTTTCACCAGACGTTCTGCTCCATTTTCCATGTGACCGGCGGCTCCCTCCACCATATAGCCCACACAATCGATCAGACGCACCAGCACACTCACATCCTTTGCGAGCTGGATTTCGGCAGCTTCTTTTGGCACAAATTTCGGCTCCGTTGTCATGATGCTCTTCCCTGACGCAGACTGCGGAAGCTCATCCACCGTCCGCTCTTTTGCATGCTCATCGGTCATTTTCGGCAGCACCAGCACATCCATAAAACGCTTGATAAAGGTTGATTTGCCACTCCGCACCGGTCCTACCACACCCAGATAGATCTCTCCATTCGTCCGGCACTGTATATCCTTGTATAAATCAAATGTATCCATACACTGTCCCCCTTTGATTGCTGATACAGTGTATGCGGGCTTTCCCCGGTTTAGAACAACTATACTGCCAGTTCACTTTTACTTTCTTGCCATCAATTTCAAAATCGGGTATGATAAATGGTAACAAAAAAGCGTATTACAGGCACGTAATGCCTTTCATTTATCAGAAAATCCTATCGGGATTTTCTTACAGTCAAAAAAGGAGGTATCCTATGCACGTAGGAAGAAAAGCACAAAAAAGAGAAAAAAAAGCCATGTCTGTCTCCCTGTACGGGAATCTGTTTTTCGTTATCGTTGAGATCGTCATGGCAATCTACACCAGTTCCCAGGCAGTTCTTCTGGACGCAATCTATGACGGAGTCGAGTTCTGCATGCTCCTGCCGTCGCTTTTTCTGATTCCGCTACTTTACAAGCCATCCAATGAAAAGCACCCGTTCGGTTATATGCAGATTGAATCTATGTTTGTCGTTGTCAAGGGCATTACCATGACTGGCGTTACCGTCGGGCTGATCCTGAACAATATAGAAATCATGATCCATGGTGGCAGAAAAGTCGCTTTTGATACCATTGCCTGGTTTGAATTATTTGCATTTTTTCTGGGAATTACCGTATCCATTTATCTCAAATATAAGAATCGTCTGATGGATTCCCCACTGATCACAATGGAAATGGAAGGCTGGGAGATCGACAGTATTGCCTCTTTCGGTATGGCAATTGCCTTCTTTCTTCCGGTTCTGCTGCCTTTTCCATGGTTCAGACCCATAACACCTTATCTTGACCAGATCATTACCGTCACCCTGTCCATCTTTATGCTGCCGACGCCGATAAAGACGGTAATAACCGGACTTCGGGATCTGTTCCTGATCCCGCCGGAGGAAGAGACTGTTGATGAAATTAAAGAAACGATCGAACCTGTCCTAAATGCCTATGGTTACAAAAAACTCTACTATGACATTCTCCGTACCGGAAGAAAGCTCTGGATCAGTGTTTACATCACCTTTGACAAAGATCTGGTTTCCATTACCCGGTTTAAGATCGTACAGAATTTCTGTATCCAGGCTCTTGCGAAAAAATATACGGATTTTTATTTTGAACTTCTGCCGGATATTGTGTTTACCACGGATGATGAGGCATTGACCAATCATATCGTAAACCAGTCGGAAGAAGTGGATCAGAATGCAAAATTTGTAGACTGAATTATCTGATCTTTATTCTTTAAAAATACTCATTTTCCAAGAAAAGCTGCCTTAATCGGCAGCTTTTCCTTTAAATTCTTTGATTGGATTCTTGATAAATTTTATGTACTGCTTTCTCAGCCATTCGATCAGCTTCGTCAGATACCGAAGTACCGGCTCGGTCGCGATAGAGAATACTACAAAAAGCATAATGCATTTTCTGGACATTCCCGTAATCGCAAATAACTGTGGCAGGAAGATACTGCATCCTAACAGTCCGATCACGCATCCGATCCAGACGATCATACGCAGTGCATTCATCGGCTGGCAGATCCGGTAAAGGATCATGAATCCGACAATTGCAAGCAGCATCGTCGCCGCCGTAGAAATATCTTTGGATGCAACTCCGAACGTCTGTCCAAATACAACCAGCGCACCAACCGCAAGTACATCCGTAAGTCCTGCCGGAAGTGCCTTTAAGAACACATTGGTCAGGAAGTGGCCCTTAATGATATCCCGGTTCGGCTGCAGTGCCAGGAAGAATGCCGGAATACCGATCGTATACATGCTGATCAGCGATACCTGGGATGGCTCCAGCGGATAGGTAATCATAAAGACTGCCGAGAAAATTGCAAGCAGGAAGGAAAAAATATTCTTCACCAGAAACAGACTTGCTGAACGCTGAATGTTATTAACAACTCTTCTTCCTTCCAGAACAACCTCCGGCATCCTTGAAAAATCGGATTCCAGAAGTACCACCTGGGACGCCTGGACCGCCGCATCGCTTCCTGATGCCATCGCCACCGAACAGTCTGCATCCTTCAGGGCAAGTACATCATTAACACCATCACCGGTCATAGCGACCGTCATTCCCTGCTTTTTCAGTGCCTGCACAAACTGTCTTTTCTGTTCCGGGATTACCCTTCCGAAGACCGTATATTTGCTCACCGCAAGGGCAATATCTTCTTCGGTCTTTAATGTTCCCGCATCCACGTAATTCTCTGCGCCTTCAATTCCGGCCTGCTTCGCAGTCTCCGATACGGTGATCGGATTATCACCCGAAATAACTTTTATCGCAACACCCTGGTCCGCAAAATATTTGAAAGTCGCAGGCGCTTCTTCCCTGACTTTATTGAGAAGGAGGACATAACCAAGCGGCGTTACCGTTCCAGTCAGCGGCTTACCATCCGGCTCTCCATCATAGCTTCCAAATACCAGTACACGGAACCCCCTGGACGTATACTGTTCTATTCTTCCTTGATACTTTGTATAATCCTCACGCAGGACAAATTCCGGTGCACCAAGCACATATGCCTGATCTTTGAAAATTACTCCGCTGTATTTGACCGTGGAAGAAAAAGGAATCACTTTTTCCGGCACTTTATCTGAATGCTCTGTAAAATGTTCTTGCATCGCATGCATCGTGCTGTTATCCGCGTCCATTCCTTTGACAAAATCGCCGATCATCCGGTTCAGATCCGGCATCTTTTCTTCGTCATAGGCCTTGGCTTTCACCACTTCACTGACACACATACTGTCTTCTGTGATCGTACCTGTCTTGTCAACACAAAGCACATTAACCCGCGCCAGAGTCTCGATACTCTTCATATCATGGAGCAATACCTTTTTCGATGCAAGACGCATTGCACTTACCGCAAGTGCCACGCTTGCAAGAAGATACAATCCTTCCGGGATCATGCCGATCACTGCAGCAACCATGGAGATAATACTCTGCCGGAAGCTGTCGTGATTATAGAAATAACTCTGCACAAACAAAATGATTCCTATCGGGATCAGTGCGATTCCGACCATTTTTACCAGCTTATCCAGGGAACGAATCATCTCCGACTGTTCCCCCTGCTGCATGGCTTTTGCTTCCAGAGTCAGCTGTGAAATATAGGAATCCGCTCCAACCTTGTCCAGGCGTGCATGACAGCTTCCTGATACCACAAAACTACCTGACATCAGACGGTCTCCACGCTTTTTCGTGATCTCATCAGATTCACCGGTAAGTAAAGATTCATTGACCTGAACCTCGCCAGCCTCAACAACCGCATCTGCACAGATCTGGTTCCCTGCACGAAATACAACAATGTCGTCCACAACCAGCTGATCCGCCTCCAGATTCAGCGATACCCCTCCACGGATTACTTCTGCGTGCGGTGCATTCAGCATGGTCAGCCTATCCAGTACTTTCTTGGAACGGATCTCCTGAATGATCCCGATCAGTGTATTGCAGATGATGACCGGCAGGAATGTCAGATTTCGCAAAGAACCTACCAGGCACAGCAGAATCGCCAGAATCAGAAAGATCAGGTTGAAATAGGTAAATATATTATTATGAACAATCTCTTTTGTCGTAAGTCCCGGTGGAGCAACCTCATCATTGGTCCAGCCATTCTCTTCCCTTATCCGAATCTGCTCGGGATTAAGACCTACCCGGTAGTCTGGAACCACACGCTGGATCTCGCCGCGAACGACTTCTTCCTCTTGTGTTTCTTTTTCTTTTTTTCCGAATTTCATACAAAAAATCCTCCTGTATACACGTCATTATACGCCTATACGGAAGGATTTTCCATTAAGACTTTATGAAATTTCTTTGAAACTTTAATCCCACGGAAGGTTACTGTATTCGCTGCGTCCGTCACGCATCATCAGTTCGCTTACCGCCTCCTTTGCAGGTTTGCCTTCAAAAAGTACCTGGTTGACCTTTTCCACGATCGGCATGGATACCTCATATTTTTCAGCCAACTCTCTTGCCGCTTTTGCTGAATACACGCCCTCGACTACCATCTTGACCTCAGCCATCGCTTCTTCCATCGTCATTCCCTCACCGATCAGAACACCTGCCTTACGGTTACGGCTGTGCTTACTTGCACAGGTGACGATCAGATCGCCGATTCCGGTAAGTCCGGTAAAGGATTCCAGCTTTCCACCCATCTTTATACCAAGTCTTGTGATCTCCGCAATTCCTCTGGTGATCAGTGCAGCTTTGGTGTTATCCCCGTATCCGAGTCCATCTGCAACTCCGGCTGCAAGTGCGATTACATTTTTCAGGGAACCGCCAAGCTCAATTCCTTTAATATCCGGGCTTGTGTAGACACGGAACACATCATTCATAAAAATTTTCTGCAGATAAATGGCGGTTTCTTCTGTCTCTGCTCCGACTACAACCGTTGTCGGAAGTTCGCGGCTTACTTCTTCCGCATGACTTGGACCTGAAAGAACAGCTACATTTGCCTGCGGAATCTCTTCTTCAATCTGCTCGGAAAGTGTCTTTAAAGTACCCTCTTCAATTCCTTTTGCCACATTGACCAGAATCTGCTCTTCCTTTACATACGGGCACATTTTCTTCGCCGTAGCTCTGGTTGCCATAGACGGAACTGCAAGAACGACCACATCTTTTCCTTCCACGCTTCCCTGCAGATCTGTTGTGATCTCGATCTCCTCCGGGATATGAACGCCCGGAAGCTTACTTGGATTTTCCCGCTTTTCTCTGATCTCATCTGCTTCTTCTTTTAAATAAGACCAGATGGTTACATGATGTCCGTTTTTATTCAGTACCAGCGCCAGGGCCGTTCCCCAGCTTCCTGAACCGATAACTCCGATTTCTGCCATAATTATTACCTCTTATTTTTTCTTTTTTGAAAAACTGATCTTGCTCTCTGTACCATTTCTCAGACGTCCGATATTCGCACGGTGGCGGATAAATGCAGAGAAAACAAAAAGCACTCCGATTCCATACAGTTCAAACAGATACTTCTGCGCCATTCCAAACATTCCCATCTGTCCGTCAATAACAAGTCCGACAAGGAACAGTACGGAAATCACCAGCGATCCCAGTGATACATAACGTGTCACGGCAACAATTACAATAAACACAATCAGACATACTGCCGCAATCCGAATATCTGTAGATAAGATCATACCTGCCGTAACTGCAATTCCCTTTCCGCCCTTGAACTTCAGATAGAATGGAAAATTATGTCCGAGCACTGCCCCAAAACCTGTATACAGCGAAAGGAGCGGTAAAATATCTGCGTGAGACTGTCCGTAAATTCCGCGGACCACCAGAACTGCGATCACGCATTTGAAGCAGTCACCTAGCAGGGTGATCATTCCGGCTTTGATTCCCATGGTGCGAAGTGCATTGGTAGAACCTGCATTTCCGCTTCCCATCTTGCGGATATCTACTCCCTGAGTTTTTCCATAGAAATAGCCGGTCTGAAACAGACCAAATATATAGCCGATCAGCAAACATACAAGACGTTCCATCTTATTTGTCCTTCTCCTTTCTCTCCCTGATAAAGAATTTAAGAGACGTTCCACGGAAGCCAAACGCTTCACGGATCTTATTCTCCAGATATCTCGTATAAGAGAAATGCATCAGTTCTTTATCATTTACAAAGATGACAAATGTCGGCGGTTTGACCGCTACCTGGGTAATATAGTAAAGTTTCAGCCGTTTTCCCTTATCTGACGGCGGCTGCTGCATTGCAACAGCTTCGGTCATGATCTCGTTAAGGACACCCGTAGCCACACGGAGTGTCTGGTTCTCAATAACGGTGTCGATCATGTCAAAGAGCTTCGGAAGTCTCTGACCTGTCAGTGCAGACACATACATGATCTCTGCGTAAGGCAGGAAAGACAGCACCATCCGGATCTGATGCTCATATTCCCTCGTGGTCTTATCGTTCTTTTCAATGGCATCCCATTTATTTACAACGATGATGACACCTTTTCCACGCTCATGTGCGATTCCTGCGATCTTGGCATCCTGCTCGGTTACTCCTTCTGCCGCATCGATCACAACCAGGACCACATCCGCTCTTTCTACTGCCGTAACTGTACGGATAATACTGTAGCGCTCCAGTTCCTCTTTGATCTTATTCTTACGGCGAAGTCCTGCTGTATCAATGAATACGTACTCTTTTCCATTGTGCACTACTTCCGTGTCAATGGCATCTCTTGTAGTTCCGGCAATATCGGATACGATCACACGGTCTTTTCCGATCAGACGGTTGATGATCGAAGATTTCCCAACGTTCGGTTTCCCAACGATTGCAACTCTCGGACGGTCATCTTCCTCTTCCTGGCCTGCCCCTTCCGGAAAATATGCCAGAACCTTATCCAGCATATCTCCGATTCCAATTCGTTCCGATGCTGAGATCGGAACCGGATCTCCGATTCCCAGATTATAAAATTCATACACATCCGGCATCATCTTGTTAAAATTGTCCACTTTATTGACAACAAGGATGACTGGCTTGTGGGAGCGGCGGAGCATATCTGCCACTTTTGAATCGGAATCTACAAGTCCCTGCTTTACATCTGTCATAAACAGGATCACATCTGCAGTGTCAATGGCGATCTGTGCCTGCTCTCTCATCTGGGAGAGGATCACATCACGGCTGTCCGGCTCGATTCCACCGGTATCGATCAACGTAAATTCTTTATCGAGCCAATTCACTTCTGCATAAATTCTGTCGCGGGTAACACCCGGCGTATCTTTAACGATTGCTATCTTTTCTCCTGCCAGTGCATTAAAAAGCGTCGACTTTCCAACGTTCGGCCGCCCTACAATGGCAACAACTGGTTTACTCATATTTTCTTCCTCCTGATATTTATTCGGAATTCTGCTTCTATATCATACTAGATTTCTTCAAAAAATGCAATTTTTTAACGCCTCTTTCTTGTCATTGCTTTTAAATAATGGTATAAAAGATAAGTAAGATTAGATAAAAAGCACTTAAAACGCTTATTATAAGGAGGAACTCATGACAAATATCGAACTTATGGAAAAAGCTCTTCCGACAGCACCACTTAAAATTGCTGCCCTGGAAAGCTGCAAGGACCTGGCAGAAAAAGTGGATCAGTACATCGTATCGTTCCGCAAAAATTCTCTGCATGATTTTCTGGATCCTGCAATCTATTCATCTTATGAAGCAGATTCTTATCTTGCAAAGAACAGTTGCCCACGTTTTGGTTCGGGGGAAGCAAAGGGAATGTTTGGCGAAAGTATCCGCGGAAAAGATCTCTTTATTATGGTGGATGTCTGCAACTACAGCCTGACATACACAGTAAACGGACATATCAATCATATGTCACCGGATGATCACTATCAGGATCTGAAGCGTATCATCTCCGCTTCTACAGGAAAGGCACACCGTGTAAATGTAATTATGCCATTCCTTTACGAAAGCCGCCAACACAAGAGAACCAAACGCGAATCTCTGGACTGTGCAATGGCTCTGGAAGAATTAACCGCAATGGGTGTATCTAACATTCTGACATTTGACGCACACGATCCGCGTGTACAGAATGCGATCCCACTCAATGGTTTCGACAGCTTCAACCCTCTGTATCAGTTCATCAAAGCTTTGTTTAAAGCAGAACCGGATCTGAAAGCAGACAAAGATCATCTGATGATCATCAGCCCGGATGAAGGTGCAATGCAAAGAGCCGTATACTTCTCCAACGTACTCGGTGTTGATATGGGTATGTTCTACAAACGCCGTGATTATTCTACCATCGTAAATGGTAAAAATCCGATCGTTGCACATGAATTCTTAGGTGACGATGTACATGGAAAGACCGTTATCATCATCGATGACATGATTTCTTCCGGTGAAAGTATGCTGGATGTTACCAGGCAGTTAAAAGACCGCGGAGCTGAGCGTGTATTTGTATGTACTACTTTTGGTCTCTTCACAGAAGGTCTTGACAAGTTCGATGAATATTATGAAAAGGGCTATCTGGACAGACTGATCACAACCAATCTGACCTATCTGCCTCCTCAGCTTCATGATAAACCGTATTTCATTGAAGCAGATATGAGTAAGTTCCTTGCACTGATCATTGATTCGATGAATCATTCTACATCTATTAGTGCGGTTATGAATCCGACGGATAAGATTCATGATTTGCTTGCGAAGAGAAATATGAGATAAATTTTGTTGGCGGGAAAGTAAGGATATATTAGCGAACAAACACCGCAAAAGAACCATAAAACAGGACAGCTTCCTGCTTTTCTTCTCTTATCGCTTTTCTATTTTTGTTATATAATAACCATTGGTTATATACGATCTTCTGGTAGAAATCAATAAAAATGATGACATAACAAAAAGAACTATTGCATATGCGCAGAAATTAACTCAAATGCCGTAAAACCAATATCTTTCATGGTCTTACGGCATTCTTATTTATCGTATTTACTTATACCATCCTGTCCCCATCAAAGAATTCCTGTCCGGTCGGGTATGTATAGGAATCTCCGATTTCATGGAGAAGGACGACTTTTAATTTATTATTCAGTGTTTTTTTATCCAGCTTGATTGCTTCGGTAAGCTGTGGGAGTGGGACATCGGCTTTTACCGGAAGTTTATAAGCTTCCAGGACTTTCCGGATGTGCTCGGCTTCGCCTTTTTTGGTGAGTCCTTTCTCTTCAGCAATCTTTGTGATCTGGTACATTCCGATGGCTACGGCTTCACCGTGGCTTTCTCTTTCATAGTGGAAGTGCTGCTCAATGGTATGGGCAAGGGTATGTCCGAAGTTCAGGAGAATCCTCTCTCCGGTATCAAACTCGTCTTCTTCTACAACACGGCGTTTGATATCGACACAAGTTGCGATCACATCGGTTAAATGCTCTTTCAGATTCTCATAGGATCCGCATTTCTCCAGAAGCTCAAAGAGCTTGCGATCCTTGATGCATCCGTATTTGATAACTTCCCCCATGCCGTCCGTCACGTAACGCTCCGGCAGGGTTTCCAGTACATCCGGATCGATCAGTACCATCTTCGGCTGGTAAAAGGCACCTACCAGGTTCTTCCCCTGCGGAAGATCGACTGCAACTTTTCCACCAACAGAAGAATCTACCTGTGCAAGAATGGAAGTTGGAATCTGTACGAACTTGATTCCTCTAAGAAAGGTCGCTGCCACAAATCCGGCAAGGTCTCCTACCACTCCACCGCCAAGTGCAACGATCAAGTCTGTTCTGGAAATCTTTGCTTTCAGAAGAGAGCTGTATACACCCGGAAGGGTTTCGAATGCTTTTGACGGTTCTCCATGTGGAATCACGGTTTCCGTACACTCATATTTTTCAGAAAGATTTTTCTTAAGCGCTTCTCCGTAATAAGAATAAACTCTGTCATCGGAAATGATCATGATCTTTGATCCCCGATATACTTCTGCTATTCTTTCTGCTGCTTCTTTCAAAATTCCTCTTTCAATATAAATCGGATAGCTGTGTTCCTTTAAATCTACCGTCATTTTCATCGTTTTGTTCCTCCCAGGCTGCTGTTTTTTACATTTCTTTACCGACTGCTTTTGCGATTCCGGTAATCTCTTTTAACAGTGTATCATATTTTTCCGGTTTCAGCGACTGTGCTCCGTCACAAAGTGCCGTTTCCGGACTGTTATGTACTTCGATAATCAGTCCGTCCGCTCCTGCTGCAATTGATGCCTTTGCCATCGGATCAACCAACCACCATTTTCCTCCTGCATGGCTCGGATCTACAACTACCGGAAGATGGCTGAGCTTTCTCACTACCGGAATAGACTGAAGATCCAGTGTATTTCTGGTATAAGTCTCGAAGGTACGGATTCCTCTTTCGCAGAGGATAACATTTGGATTTCCGGATGCCATAATGTATTCTGCTGACATCATCCATTCTTCGTAAGTTGCATTAAGTCCTCTCTTTAAAAGGATCGGTCTCTTCGTCTGTCCGAGCTGTTTTAACAGGTCATAGTTTTGCATGTTACGTGCACCGATCTGGATCAGGTCTACCTTTTCATCGAAGATTTCCAGATATTCCGGTGACATCAGTTCTGTTACGATCGGAAGCCCTGTCTCTTCTCTTGCTGCACATAAGATTTCCAGACCTTCAAGGCCAAGTCCCTGGAATGAATATGGGCTTGTTCTCGGCTTGAATGCACCACCACGGAGCATATTTGCACCAGATGCCTTAACAGCCTTTGCGATCTCGATCACCTGCTCTTCTGACTCCACAGAACAAGGTCCGGCGATCAGTGCCAGATGTCCGCCACCAACTTTGACACCAGATACATCTACGATGGTATCGTCCGGATGGAATGCACGGTTTACAAGTTTATAAGGTTCCTGTACATGCATAACTTTCTCAACAGAAGAGTCTACTTCGAAAAGCTTTGGATCCACACGGACCGTATCGCCGATACAGCCGATAATTGTAAGATCCTCACCTTTTACAGTATGTACTTCCAGTCCCTTTGCACGGACCATATTCTCAACTCGTTTTACGTTTTCATCACTTGTTCTTGGTTTTAATACGATAATCATAATCTTTTTCCCTTTCTCTTCTCTCTACTAATCATCGAACATGTCTTTTAGAAGTTCCTTCGGAATTTCCTATGAAACAAAAAACCCCCGTCTTCTGTAAAAACAGAGGACGAGAGTATTATATACTTCGTGGTTCCACCTCATTTTACAATTGTCTCACGACAACTGCCTCGTCAGGTACGTCGTTCATAACGGTTATACCCTTGCAGATAACGGCTGCTACCGGAAATACCTATTAACAATTCTTCAAAAGAATGCATTCAGTATCCTACTCCAAGAGGAATTCAATATAATCTTCGGTATCCTTCTTCCACCGATAAAGGACTCTCTGTGACGTCTTATTATATTTACTACTTCTTTTCATTGTATTTTGATAGTAGAATATGTAATTTTCAAAATCTATAGCTTATGTTACACGAATCAATAGGCTTTGTCAATCATTTTCAGCATATTAACGCGAGAAATATTTTTCTTTGATAATATCAACCGGCATTTCTTTTCCTGTCCAGAGTTCAAATGATGCAGCACCCTGATATAACAGCATATTCAGACCGTTCAGTGTCTGGCATCCTGCTGCTTTTGCTTTCTTCAGGAATAACGTCTCTTCCGGATTGTAGATTACATCAAATACAAACAGATCTTTTCTGAACACACTGTCATCTGTGATGATACATCTGTCTGTCTTCGGTGCCATACCGATGGAAGTTCCGTTTACCAGAATTGCACTTTCTGCGATCTCCTTTTTGAGGACTTCCGGGTCAGAGAAGTCATAGATGTTGATCTTGCAGTCTGTCTTCTCATGAAGTTTCTCGATTGTCTTCTCCGCACGTGTGAAGAATTCATCACGGATGTTGAATACCGAAATCTCTGCTACTTTGTCAAGTGCTGCCTGGATCAGAATCGCTGCTGCGGCTCCACCCGCTCCAAGAAGTGTCATTTTCTTGCCAATGATATCAACGCCTGTCTCACTGACTGCACGCATGAATCCAATTCCGTCTGTCGTATAACCTGTCAGGACACCGTTATCATTTACAACAGTGTTGACCGCCCCACCGATCTCAGATGCCGGTGAAAGTTTATCAACCAGTGAGCACATCAGATTCTTGTCAGGCATAGTCAGGTTAAATCCTCTGACTCCCATGACTTTCAGACCATCTACTGCTGTCTTTAAGTTATCTGTTCCAACATCAAATGCCAAATATGCGTAATCCAGCTCCAGCTGGCGAAATGCCTCGTTATGCATCATTGGGGAAATGCTGTGTGCTACCGGACTCCCCAGTAATCCGGTAAGGACTGTATGTCCTGTAATCTCGTATGCCATTATCTCTTCCTCCTACGTTACATTTTCACACTGTAAAGTGCTACTTTTGTCCTCTATCATACCATATTTTTCAAAATACGCAAGCATCGTTATAAAAAAGACGATATTTTCCTGCCTTTGAAAAAGCATTTTGAAAAATTTGAGTACCAGAGGACACAGAATATGCTTCGCATATTCTAGCGCCTTGGGCGGTCGCTTACGTCATATACATTGCATGGTTCAGTGCGCATCTTGCCGGAGGCTTTTTGTTACATAGGAAATGAATTATCCTATGTAACAAAAAGAGTATCATGTTTCTTTTTGTTCACGTGATACTCTTTCTTTTATGGCTTCTGACTGTTACTGCTGATATACGTTTTACTTTTTCATTTACAATCTGTTTTATTTTACACCATGGTCCACCTGGTACATATGCGAAATCAGGCGGAAGATCTGACTGGTATATCCCCATTCATTATCATAAAAACTGATCAGTTTGAAAAAATGACCGTTTACCTGGATTCCTTCCCTTGCATCAAAAGAGGATGCGTGATTATCTCCGATAAAATCGGAAGAAACAACTTCATCATCCACATAATCCAGAATCTCCTTAAGAGTTGTTTCGGAAGCTTCTTTCATTTTCTTGCAGATATCTTCATAAGTGGTTTCTGTCTTCAAAGCGACATTCAGATCCACAATGGATACATCTGAAGTCGGTACACGATAAGAAATTCCATTTATCCTCCAATACCTTACAGATCGGTGCAAGACAGTTTGTTGTGCAAGATGCATTTGAAACGACCTGCATAAATGACTGATAAAGTTCATGATTCACGCCCATTACAAATGTCGGTGTGTCCTGATCTTTAGCCGGTGCAGAAATGATCACTTTCTTTGCTCCACCCCGGATATGTGCCATTGCTTTTTCTGTCGTACAGTAAGCACCTGTCGCATCTATAATGTATTCTGCTCCACACTCTCCCCACGGAATGTCAGCAGCAGCATTTTCTGAATACACTCGGATCTTCTCGCCATTTACAACAATTCCATCCTCATATTTTTCCAGACTTCCCTGGAAACGTCCAAAGATCGAATCGTAACGGATCATATAAATCATATAATCCAGATCTGCGTTTCTCACATTGATCCCACAAATTTTAAATTTTTCCGGCTGATTGATGGCAATGCGGAATGCAACTCTTCCAATACGTCCAAATCCGTTTATGCCGATTGTTATTGCCATATTAAATACCTCCCTGTATATGACATATTGATACTCTTTGTATCTTCTTCCCTTGCAATAACAGTCCGCCACAATCTATTGCGAGTGTAACACACTTTTTTTGAAATGCTACCGAAATGGCAGTAATTAATCATTTAACAGGATTCTTATTTTTTTAACAGGATTCCTATTTTTTTAACAAAAAAGGATGCGCTTTTTCAAACGCACCCTCTGTCATTTTTTATGCAATTACTCTGACTTTCAGAACACCCTCGATCATTTCCAGACCTTTTACCACGTCTTCTGCCACATCATTATCCACATCGATCATCGTATATGCATAGCTGCCACGGCTCTTATTCGTCATATCATCGATATTGACATTATCCTTTGCCAGAAGCGCAGTAAACTGACCGATCATGTTCGGAATATTTCTGTGCAGAATCGTAATTCTTGTTTTATCCCTTACCCCCATATCGCATGCCGGGAAATTGACAGAATTACGGATATTTCCATTTTCCAGGAAATCTTTCAGCTCTTCTACTGCCATCTTTGCACAATTATCTTCTGATTCAGCAGTTGACGCTCCCAGATGCGGAATGACAATCGCATGCTTTACTCCTGCGATCTCCGGTGTCGGGAAGTCAGTTACATAGCGTCCGACTTTTCCTCCAACAAGTGCATCCACAATGTCTTCGCTGTTCACCAGTACATCTCTTGCAAAGTTCAGGATCACAACGCCCTCTTTCATCAGACTGATGGCATTCTTATTGATCATACCCTTGGTATCTTCCAGTGCCGGTACATGGATTGTGATATAATCGCACTCCTTGTAGATCTCATCTACATTCTTAGTGTGATGGATGCTTCTTGAAAGTCTCCATGCGGAATCTACAGAAACATATGGATCATAACCATACACTTCCATCCCGAGATGTGTAGCCGCATTGGCAACCAAGACACCGATTGCACCAAGGCCGATCACGCCAAGCTTCTTTCCCTGGATCTCACAGCCTGCAAATGCTTTTTTCGCTTTTTCTGCATCTTTGGCAATATTGCCATCCTCTTCGTTCTCCTGTACCCAGTTGATACCTCCAAGGATATCTCTGGATGCAAGCAGCATACCGGCGATCACCAGCTCTTTTACACCATTGGCATTTGCCCCTGGTGTATTAAATACAACGATTCCCTGCTCCGCACATTTGTCCAGTGGAATATTATTTACACCGGCTCCGGCACGGGCAATCGCTTTTAAATCTTTATCAAATTCCAGTTCATGCATTCCGGCACTTCTTACAAGTACCGCATCTGCTCCTGCCATCTCACCGGCAGGTACATAGTCATCACTGAATTTCTCTAGTCCAACAGGAGAAATCGGATTTAAGCAAAAATATTTATACATATTACAGATTCTCCTCCTCAAACTTCTTCATAAATGCAACCAGGGCTTCCACGCCTTCGTATGGCATTGCGTTATAAATACTTGCACGCATACCACCAACAGTACGGTGTCCTTTCAGGTTCTCAAGACCTGCTTCTTTTGCCTCTTTTACAAATTTGGCATCCAGCTCGTCACTGCCTGTCACAAATGGTACATTCATAAGAGAACGGTCTTTCTTTTCTACCGTACCTTTGAACAGTTTGCTCTGATCCAGGTAGTCATAGAGCAGTTTGGCTTTCTTTTCGTTGCGTTCTTTCATAACTTCCAGTCCGCCCATCTTTTTCAGCCATTTAAATACCTTACCGCAGATATAAATTCCATATGCCGGCGGTGTATTGTAAAGAGAACCTGCGTCTGCATGTGTCTTGTATGTAAGCATGGTCGGTGTTCCCGGAAGTACATCCTCCGTAATCAGATCTTCGCGGATGATCGCGATAACAACACCCGCTGGTCCGACATTCTTCTGGACTCCACCATAGATGAGACCATATTTTGTCACATCTACAGGCTCGGACAGGAAACAGGATGATACATCCGCTACCAGTGTCTTGCCTTTCGTGTTCGGAAGTTCCTTGAATTTGGTTCCGTAAATTGTATTATTTTCGCAGATATATACATAATCTGCATCTTCATCAACCGGCAGATCCGAACAGTCAGGAATGTACGAAAAGGTTTTATCCTCGGACGATGCGATCTTATTCACCTTCCCATATTTGGATGCTTCAGCAGCTGCCTTTTTGGCCCACTGCCCGGTAACAATATAATCCGCTACTTTGTTCTTCATCAGATTCATTGGAATCATTGCAAACTGCTGGCTTGCGCCACCCTGAAGGAACAGTACTTTGTAATTATCCGGGATTCCCATCAAATCACGAAGATCCTGTTCAGCGGTTTCAATGATTTCAGCAAAAGCTTTCGAGCGATGACTCATCTCCATAACGGACATTCCACATCCTTTGTAATCCAGCATCTCATTTGCTGCTTCTCGTAAAACTTCTTCCGGCAGTACTGCCGGTCCTGCTGAAAAATTGTAAACTCGTTTCATATTACTCCTCCATTCCTGCTCTACGTATCTGTCGCTGCATATGTTTTTCTAGTTTGTCTGCTGTTTTTCCTGCAGATCCTTCTCGTCAAAAACTTCACTGATCGGAGCACCCGGAGCAACCATCGGCCATACCTTGTCATCGCTGTCAATCTGGCAGTCAATCACCACCGGACCGCCTGCATTTAAAGCAAACTTAAATGCATCTGCGAATTCTTCTCTGGTCGTAGCTCTTACCGCTTTCGCCCCCATCGCTTCTGCGAGTTTCACAAAATCTACTGCATCATTCAGAACAGTTGCTGAATAGCGCTGTCCGTAAAACAGATTCTGCCACTGTCTTACCATACCAAGCACATGGTTGTTCACTACAACCTGGATGATCGGAATGTTATAACGCGCCGCTGTTGCAACTTCATTCATATTCATACGGAAACATCCGTCTCCGGCGATATTGACTACCGTCTTCTCCGGTCTGCCCATCTTGGCTCCGATTGCGGCTCCAAGACCGTATCCCATGGTTCCAAGGCCACCTGACGTAAGCAGTGTTCTCGGTTTTGTGAATTTATAATACTGCGCTGCCCACATCTGATGCTGTCCAACCTCTGTGACGATGATCGCATCACCTTCTGTCTGTTTGTAAATCTCTTCGATCACATACGGACCAGTCAGACTTTCCGGATGATAGGTAAGCGGGTATTTCGCTTTATATTCCTGGATCTTTTTAATCCATTCGGTGTGTTCCTGCTGTGGCAGTTTTTCATTAACTGCCGCAAGCACTTCCTTGATATCTCCAACCACACCTTCATCGATGATGACATTCTTGTTCATCTCTGCCACATCAATATCAAACTGGAGAATCTTTGCATTACTTGCAAATTTATTTGGATTACCTGTGACACGGTCGGAGAATCTTGCACCGACTACGATCAGAAGATCACATTCACTGACTCCAAAGTTCGATGTCTTGGTACCATGCATACCAAGCATTCCTGTATAAAGTTCATCAGTTCCCGGAAATGCACCTTTTCCCATCAGGGAATCACATACCGGACACTGTACCTTGTCTACGAATGCACGGAGTTCTTCACTTGCATCAGATAATATAGCTCCACCTCCGACGAATACGAATGGACGCTTTGCTTCTTCGATCATCTCTACTGCCTTGTCAATATCTTCCATACAGATTTCTTTTTTGTATTTTACGATTGGCTGGATTTTGACAGGCTCATACTCTGCTTTATTGCCTGTCACATCTTTCGGGATATCGATCAGCACCGGTCCCGGTCTTCCGGACTGTGCGATCTCAAACGCCTTGCGGATCGTCCTTGCAAGATCATTGACATTCTTCACAATAAAATTATACTTTGTGATCGGCATCGTAATACCGGTAATGTCAATTTCCTGGAAACTGTCTTTTCCAAGAAGCGGTACCCCTACATTACAGGTGATCGCAACAATCGGAATAGAATCCATAAATGCGGTCGCGATTCCTGTTACGAGATTTGTTGCTCCAGGTCCACTGGTTGCAAAACACACCCCAACCTTACCAGTGGCACGCGCATATCCGTCCGCCGCATGAGAAGCTCCCTGCTCATGCGATGTAAGGATATGTCTGATTTCATTACTATGCTTATATAATTCATCATATACATTTAAAATTGCGCCGCCCGGATATCCGAATACGGTATCCACGCCCTGCTCTTTTAAACACTCTATCAGTATCTCTGCACCATTTAACTGCATTGTACATTCCCCTTGTCCAGATTTTATTTTATTTGTGTGGAACTTCCAGAACTGCTCCACGGTTTCCTGAAGTTACCATTGCTGCATATCTTGCAAGATATCCTGTTGTAACTTCCGGTTCTCTTGGCTGCCATTTTTCTTTTCTTCTTGCAAGTTCTTCATCTGAAATTCTTGCATTTAATTTCAGGTTCGGGATATCGATCTCGATGATATCGCCTTCCTCGATCAGTGCTACCGGTCCGCCGACTGCTGCTTCCGGTGATACGTGTCCGATAGAAGCTCCACGGGATGCACCGCTGAAACGACCGTCTGTAATAAGTGCTACCGATGAACCCAGTCCCATACCTGCGATTGCAGAAGTCGGATTCAGCATCTCCGGCATACCAGGACCACCCTTTGGTCCGACGTAACGGATAACTACAACATCTCCCGGATGGATATCTCCGCCTTTAATTGCCTTGATCGCATCATCTTCACATTCAAATACTCTTGCAGGTCCTTCATGTACCAGCATTTCCGGTACAACTGCAGAACGTTTTACAACACTGCCATCCGGTGCGATATTACCTTTGAGGACTGCAAGTCCACCAGTCTGGCTGTATGGATTGTCGATCGGACGGATTACTTCCGGATTTTTATTTTCGCATCCTGCGATATTTTCTCCAACTGTCTTTCCGGTTACTGTCATGCAGTCTGTGTACAGAAGGCCTTTCTTATTCAGCTCGTTCATAACTGCATATACACCGCCTGCTTCATTCAAGTCTTCCATATATGTAGGACCTGCCGGTGCAAGGTGACAGAGGTTCGGAGTCTTTTCGCTGATTCCGTTTGCAAAATCAATTTCAAAATCCATACCGATCTCATGTGCGATTGCCGGAAGGTGAAGCATACTGTTGGTTGAGCATCCAAGTGCCATATCAACAGTCAGAGCATTTAAGATGGCTTCTTTTGTCATAATGTCTCTCGGACGGATATTTCTTCTGTACATTTCCATTACCTGCATACCTGCATGTTTTGCAAGACGGATTCTTTCTGAATATACAGCCGGAATTGTTCCATTTCCCTGAAGCCCCATACCAAGTACTTCTGTCAGACAGTTCATACTGTTGGCTGTATACATTCCGGAGCATGATCCGCAGGTAGGACATACTTTATTTTCAAATTCACATACATCACATTCGTCCATTGTTCCTGCTGCGTAGGATCCAACTGCCTCGAACATGCTGGAAAGACTTCTCTTCTGTCCTTTTACATGTCCCGCAAGCATTGGTCCGCCACTGACGAACACTGTAGGTACATTAATACGGGCTGCTGCCATCAAAAGCCCAGGTACATTTTTATCACAGTTCGGGATCATAACAAGGGCGTCAAACTGATGCGCCATTGCCATTGCTTCTGTCGAATCTGCGATCAGATCTCTCGTTACCAGAGAATACTTCATACCGATGTGTCCCATTGCAATACCGTCACAGACTGCGATCGCCGGGAACATGATCGGTGTTCCACCTGCCATGGCAACTCCCATCTTTACTGCATTTGCAATTTTATCCAGGTTCATATGTCCCGGAACGATTTCGTTATAAGAACATACGATTCCGACAAGCGGTCTCTCCAGTTCTTCTTTTGTAAGACCAAGCGCATTGAACAATGATCTGTGCGGCGCCTGCTGCATACCTGTTTTTACATTATCACTTCTCATGATTTTATAATCCTCCTGTAACTTTTGGCTCTATTCTATTACAGTTCCGTCCTGCTTCTCTTTCCCCATAGCAGTACGGAACTGTATCTTTCCCAATCCTTGACTATCGAATTCTTTCGCAGATCAGATCTCCCATTCGGGCTGTTCCAACCTTTGTACATCCGTCTGACATAATATCCCCGGTTCTGTATCCATCTTTTAACACCTGGGAAACTGCTGCTTCAATCGCATCTGCTGCTTTATCCTGATCCAGGCTGAAACGAAGCATCATTGCTGCTGAAAGAATTGTTGCTATCGGGTTTGCAATTCCCTGTCCTGCTATATCCGGTGCCGAACCGCCACTTGGTTCATACAGTCCGAACCTGGTTTCATTCAGACTTGCACTTGCCAGCATTCCGATCGAACCGGTTACCATGCTTGCTTCATCAGAAAGGATGTCTCCGAACATATTCTCTGTAAGAATGACATCAAACTGCTTCGGATCTCTTACAAGCTGCATTGCACAGTTGTCAACCAGCATATGCTCCAGTGTAACTTCCGGATAATCTTTCGCAACTTCTTCTACTACTTTTCTCCAGAGTCTTGAAGAATCCAGTACATTCGCCTTATCGACGCTTGTCACTTTCTTTCTTCTCTTCATTGCAATGTCAAACGCGCGGATCGCAATCCGGCGGATCTCATCCTCATTATAGGTAAGTGAATCAAATGCAGTCATCACACCATCCACTTCTTCTGTCTTCCTCTCTCCAAAATAAAGACCGCCTGTCAGTTCACGCATGATCATCAGATCAAATCCGCCTTCTGTAATCTCTTCTTTCAGAGGGCATGCACCCTTCAGTTCATTATACAAAACTGCCGGACGCAGATTTGCGAACAGGTTCAGTTCTTTTCTGATCTTCAGAAGACCGGCCTCCGGTCTCTTTGACGGTTCCAGCTTATACCACGGGGAAGTCTTTGCATCTCCTCCAATGGATCCCATCAGTACGGCTTCACATGCTTTTGCTTTTGCTACCGTCTCATCTGTAAGCGGGACTCCATGTACATCAATGGATGCGCCCCCAAGAAGCAGCTGTTCATAAGAACAGTCAAATCCGTATACCTCTCCTGCTTTATCAAGAACTTTCATCGCTTCCGTTACAATCTCCGGACCGATTCCGTCACCTTTAATTACTCCGATTTTCAGGCTCATCTTTGTCATTCCCTTCTATGTATCTGTGATTTTTGTACCATTTTTCGTTCCAAAAATCTGTTAAACACTATAATACCGTATTTTTCGTCAGGTTTCAACCCTTTAATCTGTAAAAGTATAAAAATCCAGAGTGAACTCTGTTTTATTTTCCTGTTTTCTGTGGAATCACAAAGATAAAGATCAGCGAACTGACAAACAGCATTCCCGGATAAAAAAGCTTCGGAATGATCTGAAATGCAGAAATCTCACCGCCGAGCTCATGCACTGCCGAAATTGCCACCAACATCTGCGCACCATACGGGATCACCCCCTGTGAAATACAGGAAAAAGTATCCAGAAGGGAGGCCGTCTTTCTCGGTGTGATCTGATAATCGTCTGCCATTTCCTTTGCAATTGGATTAGCCATCACAATTGCTACGGTATTGTTCGCTGTTGCCACATCCAGGAGCGCTACCAAAATACCAACACCCAGCTGACCACTTTTCGATCCCTTAAAGACACGGTGGATCACATCCAGCAATACATCAAAGCCACCATTTTCCCGGATCAGCGCACACATTGCAGCAACCAGCACCGCCACCATACAGGTTTCAAACATCCCGGATACACCTGATCCCATGGCAGCAAGCATTTCATACGGTGTTACCTGCCCCATTGCAAGCATGATCACCGCACCGGACACAATTCCTGTCAAAAGTACCAGAAAGACATTGAACCCTGCGATCCCGCCGACCAGCACCAGCACATACGGAATGATCTGCGTCAGATTGTATTCGTGCGTAACTGCCGTTCCGATCTCTGCCCGGAAAGAGCTGATCAGGATCAGAACCAGCGATACGATCGCCGCCGGAAGTGCGATCCAGAAATTTTCCCGGAATTTATCTTTCATCTCACATCCCTGCCCGTTGCAGGCAGCAATTGTTGTATCTGATATGAAAGAAAGATTGTCCCCGAACATGGAGCCTCCCATCACCGATGCCACGCAAAGTGCCTGGGAAAAACCGGACGTCTGCGAAACTGCCGCCGCAATCGGAGTCAGAAGGGTGATCGTCCCAACCGAAGTTCCCATTGCTGTTGAAACAAAACATGCAACCACAAACAGAACGGCAACCGCAAACCGTGCCGGGATGATCGATAGCATAAAATACGCCACACTCTCTGCACTGCTTCTTCCAACCACTCCCACAAAAGTTCCCGCAGTCAGGAAGATCAGCAGCATTGTGATAATATTCTTATCTCCGATTCCCCGTCCCATGATCTCCAGCTTCTCATCAAAACTAACCTTTCTGTTCTGCAGACACGCAACCAGGAGCGCCGCCAGAAACGCCACCACGATCGGTACATTATAAAACCCCATTGGAATTTTCATTATGTATTCAAATAAAATACCCAGCCCCAGATAAAATACCAGAAATACACCGACCGGCAAAAGCGATGCACTTTTTCTTCTTTTTTCCATACTTTCACCTCTCATCTGCTCCTATTGCTCCCCGGATCTTCCTCAAAACTTTTCCATATCCGGAAAACAGGCAGCAATATTTCTCCCTATCATAGCATATCCTTCTCTTTTCCCGCAATAGGGGAAATACAGGAAGTTCCCGAAGAAACCGTATAAAAATACACTTTTGCACAAAAAACAGAAGTCTGTCTCTGTTTTTGCGAGACAAACTTCTGTTTTCTTACAGTTACATTTTACAGATGCCAGATGTCTTTGTTGTATTCAGCAATGGTTCTGTCAGATGAGAAATATCCTGCTTTAGCGATATTCACAACCATCTTCTTTGCCCATGCCATACGGTCTTCATAATCTGCGTAAGCCTGTTCTTTCTTCTGGATATATTCTTTCACATCAAGAAGTGTCATGAACCAATCTTTACGGATCAGTTCTGCATGCAGTTCAAGAAGCAGGTATTTATCTCCGATACGGAGAAGTTCCGGGCTGATGATAAAGTCTACCAATCTGCGGATCTCTTCATCATTGATATAGTAATCAACTGCATTATAATCCATCTTGCGGTAATGCTCGATAACCTGTTCACTGGATTCTCCGAAGATGTAGATATTTTCATCCCCTACAAACTGATGGATTTCTACGTTGGCTCCATCTTCTGTGCCCATTGTCACAGCCCCGTTCAGCATGAATTTCATGTTACCTGTTCCACTTGCTTCTTTGGATGCAAGAGAAATCTGTTCAGAAATATCACAGGACGGAATCAGCTTTTCTGCCAGTGTCACATTGTAGTTTTCTACCATAACCACTTTCAGATACGGTGCAACTTCCGGATCGTTATCAATCAGTTCCTGCAGGCAGAGGATCAGATGAATGATATCCTTTGCAATAATATAAGCCGGTGCAGCCTTGGCTCCAAAGATTACCGTGATCGGAGTCTCCGGTTTCTTTCCACTCTTGATCTCCAGATATTTGTAGATCACATATAATGCATTCATCTGCTGACGCTTGTATTCATGCAGACGTTTTACCTGAATATCAAAAATTGAATTTGGATTGATTTCCAGTCCCTGTGTTTCTTTTAAGTAAGCTGCCAGATCCTCTTTCTTTTTCTGTTTTACTACAAGAAGGCTCTTTAAAGTTTCCTCATCATTTACATAATCAAGCAGTTTTTCAAGCTTTGTTGCATCTTTTCGGTAATCCGGTCCGATCTTCTCATCCAGCCATGCAGTCAGTTCATGGTTGCAGTGCAACAGCCATCTTCTGAACGTAATACCATTAGTCTTGTTGTTGAATTTCTGTGGGTAAATGTCGTAGAACGGTTTCAGCTCTTCATTTTTCAGGATCTCTGTATGAAGATAAGCAACTCCGTTGACACTGTATCCATAATGGATGTCCATATGAGCCATGTGTACACGATTCTGGTCATCGATAATATGGACTCTCGGATCTTTATATCTTCCCTTAATTCTTGCATCCAGATCACGGATGATCGGAACGATCTGTGGTGCAACCTGCTCCAGATAATCAACCGGCCATTTTTCCAGTGCCTCTGCGAGGATGGTGTGATTGGTATACGCGCAGGTCTTCTGTACGATCTCAATCGCCTCATTGAAGTCGATCTGTTTCTGAACAAGAAGACGGATCAGCTCCGGAATAACCATAGAAGGATGTGTATCGTTGATCTGAATCGCCACATGCTCATGAAGCTTTCTGAGATCATATCCCTTTTCTTCACACTCGCGGATGATGTACTGTGCTGCATTGGAGACCATAAAATATTGCTGATAAATACGGAGCAGATTTCCTGCCTTGTCGCTGTCATCCGGATAGAGGAACAACGTCAGGTTTTCACGGATATCGTTCTTATCAAAATTGATTCCGTTTCCAACGATTGCATCATTTACCGTCTCTACATCAAAAAGATGAAGTTTGTTGCTTCCGCCTTCGTATCCGGTTACATCAATATCATACAGATGGGAACGAAGACTGAAATCCTTGAACGGGACTTCAAATGAAATACCGGTATCATTGAGCCAGCTGTCTTTTTCAATCCACGGATTCTTCTGTTCATCCTGTTTGTGGTCGGTAAATACCTGTTTGAACAGACCCATATGATAGTTCAGCCCGATTCCGTCTCCCGGAAGTCCGAGTGTTGCAATGGAATCCAGGAAGCAGGCTGCCAATCGTCCAAGTCCACCATTTCCAAGAGACGGTTCCGGTTCAACTTCTTCGATCTCTGCAAGATTTTTCCCATGCTTTTTCAGCACCTCTGCTGTCTCATCATAAATTCCAAGGTTGATCAGGTTGTTGGATAAAAGCTTTCCGATCAGGAATTCTGCGGAAATATAATAGAGTTTTCTCTTTCCTTCGTTCTTCGGTCCTTCTTTGATCCGTTCCTTTGTCAGTGTAAGCAGCGCATAATATACCTGTTCATTCGTTGCCTGTTCAAGTCCTGTCTGGAATTTCTCCTGTAAAATCTCTGTCAGTCTTGCTTCCATGTTCTTCTACCTCCTGTAGTTGATTCTCTTTCTTTCAGTGTTGCCGGAAGATATTTTCCTTCCTGGCTTTTCTTTGTTTCTATCATGTCAAACAGAATCCCGACAGACTGTCTCGCGATCTCTTCGACCGGCTGCGCCATCGTAGTAATCGCCGGCTGATAAAATCCGGTATAGTCAAGTCCGTCAAATCCCGCAACCGCCACATCCTCCGGAATCCTTTTTCCTTCTTCCAGAAGCGCCTTGCATGCACCAATCACCATCAGATCGGAAATTGCAAATACTGCGGTAAATTCTGTTTCTTTTTTCAGCAGTTTTTTCATCATCCGATATCCGTTTTCCATCGAATATGTGGTATCTTCTTCATCCAGATAACAGATTCTTTCCTCATCGACTTCCAGACCATGTGCTTTTAGTGCTTCCCTGTAACCTTCCAGTCTGAGTTTTCCAATGTTCTCATCTTTCTTATCCGAGGCAAGGATTGCAATCTTTTTGTGTCCGGTCTCACACAGATGATCTACAATCTTACGGCTTTCCGCGCGGTCGTCGATCGATACATAGGATGCGATACATTTCTCCGGCAGTTTATCAAATGCTGACGTACTAACAACAAACGGAACCTTTATCTTTGCAATCCGCTCTTTGTTCTTCCTGAAATCCCCACCCAGGAAAATAATCCCTCTGAGCTTTTTTTCTTTGATCAGCTCCAGTGCGGTATCGACCTCATCCTGATCCTTTCCCATATGCTGGATAAAAAAGGAATATTTCTGTTTGCGGATCTTTTTTTCCATTACCCGCATCATCGTTGCGAAAAATGGATTATCAATCTCCTTTACCAGAATCGCAATGGATTTCGAATCGGTCCGTTTCAGATTCCTTGCACTGTTATTTGGCACAAAATTTGATTCTTCAACCGTCTTTAAAATCATCTTTTTGGTTTCAGGATTGATATCCGGATGATTGTTCAGCGCACGGGACACGGTGCTGACTCCGACCCCGCACTTCTTCGCAATATCTTTAATCGTCATTCCCATTTTATTTCTTTTCTTCTCCTAAGTCCTCTGCATCTTCAGCCTTAAGGGTCATTTCGGTCTTCTCCGGGATTCTGCAATAAAGTTCTGTCATCCTACGGATCTTCTTCACGAGTTTTTTTGAAATCTCATCCTTATGAAGTCTCCAGATCCAGTTGCCGCCAAGAGTTGACGGATGATTGATCCTCGCTTCATTACCGAGGCAGAGATAATCCTGAATCGGAATGATACAGGTATCCGCCACGCTCGACTGCGCAAGACGGATGATTTCCCATACTGCTTCATTGATACTGAGTTTCTTTCTTCCCATATAGCGAAGCGCAAACTTCTTATCTTCTTTTTTTAATTCTCTGTACCATCCTGCCAGTGTTTCATTGTCATGGGTTCCTGTGTATACTACGCAGTTCTTATCATAATTGTGCGGCAGATAATTGCTAGGCTCTCTGGAATCAAATGCAAACTCCAGAACTTTCATTCCCGGATATCCGGACTCTTCCACCATCCGGATCACACTGTCTGTCAGGAATCCAAGATCCTCTGCAATAATTTTCACATCACCCAGAGACTCTTTTACCGTCCGGAAAATATCCATTCCCGGTCCTTTTTCCCAATGTCCGAATTCCGCTGTCAGATCTCCGTATGGAATGGAATAATATTCATCGAATCCACGGAAATGATCAATTCGGATCACGTCATAAAGTTCTACACAATGACGGATTCTCTTCATCCACCATGCATATCCGGTCTCCTTATGATATTCCCACTTATAAAGCGGATTGCCCCAAAGCTGTCCGGTTGCACTAAATGCATCTGGCGGACACCCTGCAACACCAGTCGGAAGTCCGTTCTCATCAAACTGGAACAGTTCCGGATGCGACCAGCTGTCTGCGCTGTCAAATGCTACATAAATCGGGATATCACCAATGATCTCAATCCCTTTTTCATTCGCATATGCTTTCAGTGCACTCCACTGTGTTGCGAATTCATACTGCATAAACTTCTGGAACAGGATCCCTTCCTGATTCTCTTTGGCGAATTTTTCCAGCGCAAGCTCATCTCTCAGACGATATTCATCTTCCCATTCGCTCCAGCTTTTCCCACCATTCGCAGCTTTGATCTCCGTATAAAGCGCATAATCATCCAGCCATTCTTTATTCGCCTTACAGAACTTCTGAAAATCTGCATCATCTGCGATCCGGCTTCTTTCATATGCTTTTCTTAAGATCTCATACCTGCAGTTGTAAATCTTTTCATAATCCACATATCCCGCATTATCACCAAAGTCATATGCCTTACATTCATCTTTTGTAATCCAGCCCTTTTTTATCAGCTTTTCCAGGTCTATAAAATACGGATTTCCTGCAAAAGTTGAGAAAGACTGATACGGCGAATCTCCATACCCTGTCGGACCTAACGGAAGGATCTGCCAGTAGCTCTGACCTGCCTTCTCAAGTGTATCTACAAACTCGTATGCTTCTTTCGAAAAAGCACCTATTCCATATTTTGATGGCAGACTTGCCACCGGCAGTAATACACCGCTTGTTCTCATAATATGCACCTCACATCTTTCTACGGTAACGGTTTCGGTATCGGTATCGGTAACGTTTCCAATAATTGTATTATAAAAGCATTGCACATAAAATGCAATGCTTTTTTTCAACTTTTTTAAAAAAATTGATTTAGTTGTTCTCCGGCTTTTCAACCTGCATGATCGCAGACTTCTGCATCGGGATACGGCAATTCTTGTTGCTTCCGAATTCAACGATTACGTCTTCATCTGTAATATCAATAACAACTCCATAAAAACCGCTTGTTGTAAGAACAGTATCTCCTACAGCCAGTTCAGATAACATAAGCTGTACTCTCTTCTGTTCCTTTTTCTGTGGTCTCATCAGTAACCACCAGAATCCTCCGATAATTACAACGTAAAATAAAATAAGTACGATTGGATTATTCATTTTTCTTTCCTCCTGCTAAAATAGACACTGTTACCATCATACACAATAATAGGACATTCATCAAGACATTTTAGAATTTTTTTATCCTAATCTTCTTTTTCTTCCATTTTTGCCAGTGTCTCTTTCTTAAACTGAGCATATCTTCCCTCTTCGATCGCTCCTCTGATATCTTCCATAAGATGATTATAATAATATAAATTGTGGAGAACGCAAAGCCGCATTCCAAGCATCTCTTTTGCTTTCAGCAGATGCCGGATATAAGCTCTTGAATAACGGCGGCAGGCCGGGCACTGACAGCCTTCTTCGATCGGGCGTTCATCCAGTTCGAATTTTGCATTGAACAGATTCAACTTACCATGCTTTGTATAAACATGACCATGTCTTCCGTTACGGCTTGGATATACGCAGTCAAAGAAATCCACACCTCTGTCTACCGCTTCCAGAATATTCGCCGGCGTTCCGACTCCCATCAGATAAGTCGGTTTGGCAACCGGAAGACAAGGAACTACTGCATCCAGGATCCGGTACATCTCTTCATGTGTCTCACCAACTGCGAGTCCGCCGACTGCGTATCCATCCAGATCCATCTCTGCAATCTGCTGTGCATGCTCTATACGGATATCTTCATAGACACCCCCCTGATTGATTCCGAAAAGCATCTGATGTTTGTTGATCGTATCATCAAGAGAATTGAGTCTTGCCATCTCTTCTTTACATCTTGCGAGCCATCTCGTTGTACGCTCTACCGATGCCTGCATATATTTCCTTTCTGCTACACTGGACGGACATTCATCAAATGCCATCGCGATCGTAGACGCCAGATTCGACTGAATCTGCATACTCTCTTCCGGTCCCATAAAAATCTTTCTTCCGTCAATATGGGAATTGAAGTATACACCCTCTTCCTTAATCTTTCTGAGTCCGGCAAGAGAAAACACCTGGAATCCACCGGAATCAGTAAGGATCGGCTTGTCCCAGGCCATAAATTTGTGCAGCCCGCCAAGCTTTTTCACTACCTGATCTCCCGGACGCACATGCAAATGATAAGTATTAGACAGTTCCACCTGTGTTCCGATTTCTTCAAGATCTGCGGTAGAAACAGCCCCTTTAATCGCTGCAATTGTTCCTACATTCATAAATACAGGAGTCTCGATCACTCCGTGTACGGTATGGAAGCGGCCGCGCTTGGCGCGACCGTCCCTTTTTATCAGTTCATACATAAAAATAACCTCTCTCATAAATTTAGTAATGACATACAACCGGTGTTCCGGAATCTACATTGTTGAACACCGTCTCTGCAACATCATACTGCAAGTTGACACATCCGCGTGACCCATGTTCCAGGTACCAGTCCCCGCCAAAATTCGTCTGCCACGGTGCATCGTGCAGTCCGATTCCACCGTTAAACGGCATCCAGTAAGTAACCGGTGATTCCCATTCGTAACTTCCATCTTCCTTCTTTGGTCCACGAAGGGTTGTATCTTTTTCTTTGTATTTCAGAATATATACTCCCTGCGGTGTAGCATCTCCTCTGCTTGGCTTACCGGTAACGATCGGTCCCTGTGTCACAATTGCACCATTTACAAAAAGATACAGATACTGGTTTGTCAGATCGACTTCAACATAAGTATTCCCCCAGTCTGCTCCGTCATGACTTGCTGCAGTCTGTGAATAATTCGCCTCTCTCGTTACAGTCTCTCCATTGCGGATATTCGCTTCAAGGGCTGCAATCTCGGCAGCTTCATCAATGATCCATCCATAGTCTCCACCTTCAACCGTTGCACTGTTGCCGCCTCCGGTTGTAAATGTTCTCTTTGTCTGGTAAGTGTCATACTTACTCTCCAGCTGCTGTACATATTTTACAACTGCATCACTGTTAAAGGTAACTGCCATGTTATCATCTACCGTTACCCACTGGGAAATCAGATCTTTATCTACAACTTCTGTATTCGAACCAAAGGTATAAGTGATACTTGCCTTCAGATACTTATTCATATCGTCACATGCTTTCTTCACTTCTTCTGACTCGATTGTGTATTTTGGTTCTACATAGCAGTCTTCAGCGGTCATATCAATCTCGCTTTTGAAACCTTCGATTGATTCTTTCACTACCTTTTTGAAATTCTCGGTATCAATCTTACTTCCGGTCTCCCCGGCTTTGACTACATACGAATTGCCGTCATACTCCGGATGTGCATTTACCGGTTCAACCTGCTGATCTGCCTGCATACACTCGAGACCGTTAATCAGGGTATCCAGCTGGTTTTCGTCATATGTAACACCGACTGATGCCGTAATTGTCTGTGTCTTTCCAAGGCAGACCGGCCACAGAAATGCATTCTGCTCTTTTACGAGCTTCTGCAGTTCATCTCCTGCTTTGTACGCAAGAGAAATATCTGTTCCGGCAATCTTCTCTTCTGTTCCGTCTGATTCCTTCATCGTGAGAACATATCCATCTACCTGACTCTTCATGTATGACTCTACTGCCGAAACTGATTTTCCGGAAAAGTTCACACCATTGATCTTCGTATTAAAATAGAAATGATTCATGAAATATACGGAAAATCCAAGATAAACAACCGCTGCCACTCCAACCACAGCGCCAACTATAATTTTAACCACTTTACCGGACTTTTCAGAGCCTTGCTTTTTCTTCCGTTTAGTTCTTCTATGCGGCTTTTCCTCTTCTTCATCAAAGAAAGAATCATCAAAAATTTCTTCCTCATCCGGATTGAATGCTTCTGCATCTCCACTGCTTAAAATATCTGCACTTTTAATAACCGGTGGTACTGCTGTCTCTTCTTCATCCCGCCATTCTTCTGCTCCATCCAGATCCAGAAGCCCGGTCTCTTCACGAACTACTTTCTTTTTCCGGCGCGGAGCCTTTTTCTTAACCGGTCGATCTTCGCCTGAGGCTGCTTTATGATCCACACCATCGCCAGATACGTGATGGCCTGAAGGACGTTTTGTTTTAGTGACTTTCTTTTTCCGCGGTCTTTCTTCGCTTTTCTGTTCTTTTTCATTGATGTCCTTCACCTCACTTACAGTCTGCTCTCTGATCTCTTCCATGATTTCATCTACTGTGCTGTCAAGATTTCTTTCGTTTTTTTCATTCATACTCTTTTCACTCATTTATACTATTGACTTCCTTTTTTCACTCAATATGTAGTCATTATAATACGAAGGGGCGTGTAAATACAATACATAACTTTAACTTTCATATTTTTATCACTTGTTGGGATGAGAATCTTCTATTATAATAATGAGGTGATTTTGGGGAAATGAATGATTTGCGTTGTGATGACAAATAGAATAAACGAAATGTTTCAAATCCCATCGCGCAAGTGTTCTTCTGCTTTATTGTTCGTTTTTTCGTTTTGACTGATTCACAAATTAATTCTTTATAAATAAAAGCTTACAGAAAGGATGGTATATAGTATGGCAGGATCTATTTATGGAAGATTGTTTCAGATTTCTACATGGGGGGAATCGCACGGAAAGGGGATCGGTGTTGTGATCGACGGGTGTCCGGCAGGGCTTTCTCTTTCAGAGGGGGATATCCAGGTTTATCTGGATAGAAGAAAACCCGGACAAAGCCAGTTTACAACCGGACGTAAGGAAAGTGATATGGCACAGATCTGGTCCGGCGTATTTGAAGGCCGGACGACCGGAACTCCGATTTCAATTCTCGTACAGAACCAGGATCAGCGTTCCCGTGATTACGGAAATATTATGAACACATACAGGCCGGGACACGCAGATTATACATTTGATGAAAAGTATGGTTTCCGTGATTACAGAGGAGGGGGACGCTCTTCCGGAAGAGAAACTACTGCCAGAGTTGCAGCAGGTGCAGTTGCTGCTAAGATTTTGAAAGAACTTGGCATTGAAGTACATGCTTATACGAAAGCAATCGGTCCGGTATCTGTTCCGGAAAATGAATACCATCCGGAAGAGATTTTCCAGAACCCGATTTATATGCCAAGCAACGCATATGCCCAAAAAGCATCTGCCTATCTGGAAGAATGTATTAAAAATCAGGATTCTTCAGGAGGCATCATTGAATGTGTTGTTACCGGTATGCCGGTAGGAATCGGTGATACCGTATTTGAAAAACTGGACGCCAATCTTGCCAAAGCAATGCTGTCCATCGGAGCAGTCAAAGGCTTTGAGATCGGTGACGGCTTTAAAGCTGCAGATACAAAAGGAAGTATCAACAATGATTCCTTCCATACAAAAGATGGAAGGATCACCAAAGACACCAACCATGCAGGCGGTGTCCTCGGCGGTATGAGTGACGGAAGCAAGATCATCTTCCGCGCGGCAGTAAAGCCGACTCCGTCCATTTCACAGCCACAGTCCACCGTCACCAAAGATGGAGAAAACACCGAAATGATCATTAAAGGACGTCACGACCCGGTCATCGTCCCACGCGCCGTCGTAGTCGTAGAATCCATGGCCGCAATCACGATCCTCGATCTGCTCTTCACCAACATGAGTGCCCGAATGGACAAACTCAAAAGCTTCTACGGCACTGAAAAATAAACCCAACAATCTTCCGTCCTCATCGCATCCGGCTACTCCGGTGAAAAAGGTAAATCTTAGTCGGCAGCCTTGAGGATGGAGCTTCTGTCGTTTCTCTGCATCTATAATTCCTCATCTGCCTTCTTTCTCCCGTGCCATGAAATTAGCAATTTTCTTGTTGCCTTATTACTTCCGCTAACATCGACAGCAGTTTATCAAGCTCAATGGGTTTTGCGATATGACCATTCATACCAACCGCAAGAGCATCTCTCTTATCTTCTTCAAATGCATTTGCTGTCATTGCAATGATAGGTATGCATGCTTTATCCTTATCCGGCAGGCGTCTGATTGCCTGTGTTGCTTTATAACCGTTCATTTTCGGCATCTGAATATCCATCAGGATCATATCATATGTACCTGCCGGCATCTTTTCTATCATATTTACACATTGAATGCCATCCTCCACACGTTCTGTTTTAAGGCCGGCACGCTCAAGGATTGCTTCTGCGATCTCTGCATTCAGATCATTATCCTCTGCCAGAAGGATATTCCTGCCTTCAAGGATTTCGCTGCCTGTTCCAGACTCTTCAATATGTTTTTTTACATAATAGCTTTCATCGGCTATCTTATGTTTAAGTGTAACTGTAATGGTGCTGCCCTTTCCAAGTTCACTCTCTACATCTATTGTTCCACCAAGCAGATCAACATATTTCCGGACTATCGACATTCCCAGTCCGGTTCCTGCGATTTTGCTCTTTGTAGTGTTCTGTTCACGTGTGAATGCGTCGAAAATCTTCGTCATATAATCCTGACTCATGCCAATTCCTGTATCACTCACTCTGTTCCTCACGATCATGTACCCTGGCTTGTCGCATGGCAATTCATCTACGTTCATCATAACAGAACCACCGGACGGAGTATATTTTATAGCATTGCTCAGGATGTTGACAAATATTTCTTTCACCTTGGTAACATCTGTCAGTACATGCTCATGTTCTACATTCATCGTGTAATGAAGCGCAATATTCTTTTTCCTTGCTTTCTCATCAAATACTGCAAACAAAGACTTCCTGACATCTTCAATCCGGCAGTAATTCTCATCAAGTTCCATCCTTCCACTCTCGATCCGGGCCATATCCAGTACATTATTTATGATTGACAGGAGAAGATTCCCCGACTGCTGCAGTTTTTCCAAATGTTCTAAGGTTTCAGGCATGTCTTTTTCTTTCAGTTCATTCTCCATAAGCTGTGCATAGCCCAGAATTACATTCATAGGAGTACGGATGTCATGTGACATATTGTTAAGGAAACGAGTCTTTGCGAGACTGGCATCCTCTGCTTTTTCCAGAGCAATCTCCAGTTTATTATTGAGTTTTTGTGTATTATTTGCTGCAAGCTTTGCAACAGTTTCTGCTTTTCTTGCCTTCCGCAAAAGTACGAGGATAATAACAATAATGCTAAATGCAGAGAATCCTGCGGCGAGAAAAAAAGCAAGCATATTGTCTTTTACAAAGTCCGAAAAGTTTACCTTATCTGCCGTACTGTCATAGATAGCAAGTGCACTTGTAAGCATGTCAGACGGCATGGCCTTTAAGGTTTTATTCAGTATTGATAAAAGACTACCCTCTCCACCTCTTACTGCAAAGCATGCCTCCATTGTTTTTGTAAGTGGAACACTCTTGAAATTTCGACTGTTATCATATATCATCGCCTGGCTTGCTCCCATGAGGAAACAGTCTGCCTTTTCATTCAAGACCATATCTGCCGCATCATCAAGCGAATCACAATCTACCAGCTTCCATTGTGGATAACTGAAAGCAATATGCTGCTTTAAGGCTTCTTTTTCCTTTGGCACAGCTACTGTATACACATTATACTCATCAAAATTTTTCTCATCAGTTACCGCCATCAGACTGTAAGTCCAAGCTGTGTTTGTAAGTGCATATCCTTTTTCTTCTGCAAAACTGGGATTTCTGCCGGCATAAAAAATCATGTCAATCTCATGCTCTTGTAAAGCCTGAATCATTTCGTCATAATCATTGTATTCATGTATATTAAATTCCAGTATCTGATTCCCCAGACAGCCTTTGGCATAGGATACATATTCTGCCAGCATTCCGGTAAGTTTTCCAGTTTCTTCGTCCATGGAAAATACCGCCGGATCATTGCTCTGAAATCCGATCCGGATGTTACCATGTTCTTCCACCCAGGACTTTTCTTCACCTGTAAGAATCTGACTATATTCAAGCGTAAAATACTTCTTATACAAATCTGCCTTAAAAAATGGACTATCTTGATCTAGCTTGCGCATTGCCCAGTCCAGCTCCGTCTTGATATCGCTGCGCTCTTTATTTATTGCAAAATATATGCCTGATTTGCCAATCGTGGTAACAGATGATATTCCCTGTTCAGACCAGACGGATTCCTCCAAAGATACAAAAGCATCAATCTCATGATTCGCTAATTTCTTTTCGACATCATCGTTATTATTCACATTTACATGCTCTGTATGTATGCCATTCTTATTTTCCCATTCTGTCAGCATAATTTCCGGTTCTGTATCCATGAGCACACCTACTCGTTTCCCGTCCATAGATTTGAAATCGGACATTCCCAGATCCATGTTTGACAAATCAGCATAAAGAATATATTTTTCTTCACCCATCGCTTCATCTGAAAAAAGCATCCTTTGTTCACGTTCATCGGTATAAGAGATATCGCCCATGATATCAATCTCACCATTTTCAAGCTTATCAAAGCAGTTGGACCAGTCACATTTCACGTACTCAAATTTCCATCCGGTATAGCCTGCCAGAGCCTGCAGGAGTTCATACCCATATCCTCGTCTGACACCGTTTTTATCGATATAATCAAAGGTATCTTCAAAGGATCCGATACGGACGATCTGTGACTGTTTTTCATCATTATTCTTTTCAGCGGCCCGGCAGTGTACTGATAATATCATCCACATTCCTAAAATCACAAATATACCTGCAAATAGTACGTCTGATTTTTTTCTACTTTTGTACATTGTTCTTTTCTCCTTAAATCACCAGATTATTACACGTCACAAACCCAAAAATTTCAGCATGGTTGGGACAAGAATATTCATATCAACAGGCTTTGCAACATGAGCATTCATTCCAACAGAAAGACCCTTTTGTGCATCTTCTGCGAAAGCATTGGCAGTCATCGCAATAATAGGGATCCTGGCTTTTTTCGTATCCTTCATCTTTCGGATAGCTAATGTAGCATCATATCCATTCATAACCGGCATCTGGATATCCATAAGGATCATCTTGTAATAATCAGCATCAGCCTTTTCAATCATGTCAATACATGCAACACCATCATTGGCAGTCTCAACAATACATCCTTCTTCCGTCAATAATTCCGTTGCGATTTCAGTGTTGATCTCATTATCTTCGACCAGTAAGATCCGAACACCGTTCAAACAATTCTTATTGCGCAAATTACTGTTTTTCTTTACCAGAGAATCGTCTTCTGACGCTTTTCTGCAAGGAATAGTTACTGTAAATGTGGAACCTTTACCCTGCTTACTTTTCACTTCTATTGTGCCATCCATGAGCTCTACAAGCTTTTTTGTAATGCCCATTCCGATGCCGCTGCCCTCAATATGACTGGATGTAGTGTTACGTTCTCTTTCAAAAGTTTCAAAAACACGCTTTTGGAATTCTTCAGACATACCAATTCCATTATCGGTAATACTAATGATCATATTGCACCAGTCTTCTTTTTCACAGGATTTCTGTACAACATTACAGGATATCCAACCTCCTGTATTTGTATACTTTATTGCATTGCTTATTATATTAAGACAGACTTCTGACAAGTGAGGTTCATCCATATACACATACGGATACATGATTTGTTCTGTCAAAGAGATCGTCTGATTTTTACTTTCTGCCTGTTGTTGGAACATAATGACACAATTTTCAAAGCACTCATGGACATTTGAAACAGTGTATTCCATCTCAACCTTATTATTCTCAATTCTTGCAAGATCTAAAACATTACCAAGCATCGACAAAAGTTCTTTTCCGCATATTTGGATTTCTTCAAGATATCTGCCAAGCTTATCTGTTTCCTGCAAATGTCTGGATGCCAGTTCTGCATAACCAATGATTGCATTCATAGGAGTTCTGATATCATGAGACATATTTAACAGAAATGATGATTTTGCTTTGTTTGCACATTCCGCTTTTAATTTAGCTTCCCGCAATTCTTCCTCTTGTTTTAATTCCCTCAATTTTTCATCTGTCACATCTCTATTTGCAAACAACACGGATGTCACATTTCCATTTTTATCATAACTCTGAGGAACAACCATGGAAAGAAACCATGATCCATCCTTCTTTTTGAATTCGGAAGACATAGATTCTTTATTATGAAGACGTACCGCCATGGTTTGTATGTCAAAAAATTCCATATACTTCTGCACAAATGGTTCTGCTATAATATCTTCGATAATCTTGAACTGAGGATCCCAATCTGCAGTATTCTCTTTAATACCCATATCCATTTCTCGAGATCTTTTGACAAGTTCTATCTTCTTTGTTTTTAAGTTCAGCCTTGAGATATGATAATAAGCAGTACCTAATGCATGAAGGGCCTGCCGGGTTTTTTTGACCTGCTTCCCCAATGCGAGAGGGAACTCTTCACCGTCCATCTGTTCCAGATCCGGTGTTGAATGATGCAGATGCTGAACCAGCCATTTTCCATTCGTCCACTTATAGATAATCGTAAATCTTGTCTCCATTTTAAAACAGATTGAACCATCTTTAAACAGACCAGTAAAATCTACTGTTCCATGTGCAAGAACATGGTCATCATCAAGTCTTTCTTCTTCCTGATGTAAATTTCTTACTTCGAGTCTGATTTTTCCTCTTCGTTTTACATCAAATTTGAATGATTCTAAAAACTCATGCAGATTCGTGAATAACTCATGTTTCCCAGTTCCAATCAGACTGATATTTTCATCAAAATAATTTTCTATACCAAGATTATTTACTGATCCGTCATTAATATATATTTTCAAAAGTTGTTCTGTGAGTTTTTTAAAATCATCCATACGCTACCCTCTCTTTAAAATTTGAAAGTCTCTGTACTTCATGGTAATAGCTACTTTCATCCATCTCCGATAATAATCATTATTGTAACGCACATCTGCTGCCTAATCCAGCAAATGTGCGTGTAAGATACTGATCAATTCCTCTATATCTATCGGTTTGGATAAGAACCCATCCATACCACATTCCAGTGCTTCCTTTCTGTCCTCATCAAAAGCATTGGCAGTCATGGCAAGGATGGTAATTCCCGCCAGTGCCGGATCATCCAGCGCACGGATCTGCCTGGTGGCCTCGTATCCATTCATTATCGGCATCTGCACATCCATCAGCACCAGATCATAATTCCCCGGCTTCGAATTCTTAACTTTCTCCACGGCCTCTGCTCCATTTTCGGCAGTGTCAACCAGAAAGCCATATTCATTAAGGAGCTCCACCGCAATTTCACTGTTCAGTTCATTGTCTTCCACAAGTAATATACATCTGCCTCTGAAATCCGAACCTGCTTCCGGAAGAATTGAATCCTCTGACTCGAACTGGCTCTGACCGATAGCAGTCATCAAAGTCTCTCTGATATCTGACATGAACAAAGGCTTTGCGCAGAATGCAGTCACTCCTGCTGCCTTGGCTTCTGCTTCGATATCAGACCAGTCATAAGCCGTCAGGATTATGATCGGTGTATCATCTCCAAGGCTGCGGATCTGGCGGGTGACTTCAATGCCATTCATATCCGGCAGACGCCAGTCAATGATATAAGCATGGAACGCATCTCCCAGTTCCACTGACTGCCGTGCACGGAGAACCGCCTCCCTGCCGGAAAGTGTCCATTCCGAACGCATTCCGACCCTCATAAGCATTTTTGTCACACTGTCACAGGTATTAAAGTCATCATCTACAACCAGTGCCTTAAGCCCCTCCAGCTCTGCGATTTTCTCTATACGTTGGTGCTCAGACTGAATCCGGAATGACAGACGAACAATAAATTCGGTGCCTTTGCCCTGTTCTGTCTGAACCTCAATGGTTCCGCCCATCATATCCACAATATTCTTAGTGATCGCCATACCAAGTCCTGTGCCCTGGATCCTGCTGACTGTGGACGTCCTCTCCCTCTCAAAAGGAGAAAAAATCTTCTGCACAAATTCCTGGCTCATGCCGATTCCGTTGTCCTTTACCCGGATCTCGTACAGCTCGCTGCCTTTTACTTTCCCAGGGTACTGTCTGATCCGGACAGAAACGGTTCCTCCTGCAGGTGTAAACTTAACCGCATTAGACAAGAGATTCAGCAGCACCTGATTCAGCCGCGTCTTATCACAATAGACATTCTCATTTGTGACATCCATGGCATCCATATAAAGCTCCAGCTGCTTCGCATGAATCTGCCCACTGATAATGGTCTTCAGATCATGAAGCACATCAGACAGGCTGACTTCTGTTTCTTCCAAGTGGATCTTTCCACTCTCAATCCGACTCATGTCCAATATATCATTGATCAGCGAAAGCAGATGATTACTTGAGGAAAGTATCTTGCCCAGATAATCCCGAACTCTTTTTTTGTCGTCAATATTACTTACAGCCAATGTCGTAAAACCGATAATCGCATTCATTGGTGTCCGGATATCATGAGACATATTGGAAAGGAAAGTACTCTTTGCCTTGTTTGCTGTCTCCGCTGCACGTACTGCCTCAGAAAGTGCCTGATTCATTTTCCAGTCAGAGGTACGGTCTGACATAACCAGAATATATTTCTTTTTCCCGTTTACCTCACTGCCCATTGCAATATTATGGAATCTGCGTCTTTCTCCTGTCTTCATATGAACATATTCAAAATCCCTTTCTCTCTGTTCATGAACCTGGATTTCCTCCAGATAATTTTTGTATGGATCTTCACATTCCGGCGGATGCAGTTTTCCCAGGGCACGAATATCTTTACTGATCTGTTCTACTGTAATACCCAGTAGTTTTTCCACATTTGGACTGACGTAATCTGCCTGATATGTTTTTGCATCCAACATCAGGAAAACATCCTCTACATTCATCGAAAGCTTTTGAAACAGTTCATCACGGTACAGAATCTCCGTATCCTTTTTCCTGAGGTCTGTTCTGCCTTTTTGAATAATCAGACTGATAAAAAATGCAGCAATACAGAATACAACCACACTGACAAGAAATATCGTACTACGCTGCAGACTGTTCAAACTGGAATTAACGATATCTGCCCTTACAAGTCCCAGAAAGATCCAGTCCTGGATATCCGATTTTTCATAGATCAGATAATAGTTCCTTCCATCCAGATTTAGCAGCATTGCACCGGTGCGTCCTGCTTTAAACTTATCCGAAAGCTCATTGATCTCATTTTCAGACATATCAGAATGCTCCCTCAGAACACCGAAGAAATTATACACATTCCCCCATGACTTGGAAGAATGGTCAACCACAACACGACCATCCGGATGAGCAATAAAACTCTGAGCATTTCCATTGAAAGCGGAAATATCCAGTACATCTACGATATCAGAGTTTTCATACGCAATGGCGATCGCATCATATTCAAATCCCTGATAAATTCCATGCGCCCTGGGAGTAGCAAAAACAAGCAGCTGGGATTTCCCGGGAACTGCCACGTTCGTTATCACATCTTTTCCCTGCCGGATCTCCTCTTCAATATTTTCCTGTAATCCAAGGTATCCGTTTTCCCCTGTTGCCCTCTTATAGTTCCCGTCAGCAGACAGAAAAAAGAAGTCCAAAAAGCCGGCAGCTTCCTGCGCTTTCTTTATATGATCATGGATTTCGTCTTCGTTGGAAATATCCTGCAGATTCTCTCCCCACATATGAAGATATGTCAGGTTCTTATCTGTCAGTTCCCTCAGCATATTATCAGACTGATGAAAAACCTCCGTCAGATGAGAAACACTTTCTTCATAAATAGTTTTCGACACAAATCCAAAATATCGAAAAACCATCAAAACAATTCCCACAAAAACAGCAATAAAAACTGCTATCCTTAACCATTTTCTCGTGACAGGATTCTCTCTTTTTGTATTATGATTCTTAATATCCATTCTTCTCACCTCAGAGTCATATAATCTTCAGGCTCTGCAAGAATGACATCACCATCTGAAATATATCCTGTCCAGTTGTCTTTCACATTGATATCTCCTCCATCAAACACAATATTCTCATCTGTCGGATAAGCTTTCATGTGTTTTGGTATCGCAAGACAGGTTACTGTAAAAGCATCATTGTCCTGAACTTTTTTTCCATCTTTTGTAACTTTGCTCAGTGTATAACCATTTTCTGTTTCTTTGACTTCCACAGAAATGCCGCTGAACACAGGCAGGGAGCCACGATTGAACGGAACAAAACCACCCTGGTAGCCTTCTACAAAGTTTTTAACTGTCTCTTTTAGTTCAGCTCCGCTCATCTTACTGCTGTAAGCCGAAAGACCATTTGGCATGATCATGTCACCAGCCATTTTTTCAGTATAACCGACCTTCAGTACATTTCCTGTAAAGCTGTTTCCGGTTGCGATCAGTACATCCGTCCCATAAATGCCACGCAGAGTGTTTGCCATAACCGAATAAGCTGCATTGCCCCCACTGCTATGAAAGCGGTTGGAATAGGATTTCTGCGAATCCAACACGATATTCTCTGAAGTTGATCCCTCCGCAAGAAGCTGAGTGTTAAATGACTCATAGGCCTGCTCTGCATCGTATTCTCCTGAGATCATCCTGGAAACCACATCCTTGGAAACAGAGAAAAAGTCATTTGACGCAATGCGGATATACATACGATTTTCTTCGATCACAGGTTTCACATCTTTCAGATATTCCGTAAGCTGCATATTCACATCCTGACTGTAGCTTAACAGGTCCTGCCCATCATAAATGATCTGCTTCTGTGCATCCTCTGAAAGCATTGTGTTCAGAACCTTCATTGCTTTCTTTCGGCGTGCTTCATTCTTTGCCAGGTCGCTGTTTAAAGCCACCTGGAAATACGGCGTAGTCATCAGCCACTTTTCACCATCCTTCTGGAAGAACGGAAGAAATGTTGTGTTTATCCCCTGATCCTGAAACATTTTCACCCCGGAAGAACTGCCAAAATACATGGCAAGCTTACCACTTTGATACATCTCAACTATATCATCATAATTCATATCCAGATCATCCCGGCTCAGACCGGTATCCCGGATAAACTGTTCCATATGTTCAAAAGCCGCCGGCCAGACTGTACTGTCCAGACCTTCTCTCTTTGTATTATCCGGGTCACTGTAGGCAGTGCGCCACTTGCGTCCATCCACGGAAGACAGTTCTGACGCTGACAGACCCTGCAGTGTCTCCATACAGGTATAATCATAATAATAGTCTGCCGTAAACCCGCGGATACCCACTTCGTCAAATACCTGGCAGGCAGAGACAAAGCTTTCATAATCTGTTGGCAACGGAATATCATATTTCTCAAAAAGATCTTTGTTCACCACAAAACCATGCGCATCCGCACACACCGGAAGCCAGTTTACGCTTCCATCCTCATTCATAAAATTGCTAAGGTAGGTGTCATAGACAGCACCTGCAACATTGGTTGTGGAAAGATCCATCAGACTGTCTTTCAGAGGACTGGCGTCATGCAGTGAAAAACGACAGCAGGTTATAATATCCGGCAGTCCACCGTTCTCCTTAAGGAACTTGTAGAAATCCAGATCATTATTGCCTACGACAAATTCAACATTGATATCCGGGAGCTGTTTCTGAATATAAGGTGCATATTTTTCATACAGGCTTGTACTCCATAAATACACCGTGATTGTTTCTGCATCTTCTTTTTCTGCGCTTTTGCTGCCACATCCTGACAGAAGCGATATGGCTGTCACCATCACCAAAAGTACAGCAAGTATCTTATTCCATTTTTTCTTTTTCATTACGAATCTCCCATTTGAAATTATTTTCCGCTAGTTCAACAATTCATGAATTACCTTTACCAGTAAATTCCCATCAACAGGCTTGGAAATATGCTCATCCATCCCTGCTTCTTTTGCTCTTATTCTGTCCTCTGTGAATGCATTTGCTGTCATTGCAATGATCGGTATTTCCTTAGCATCCTCTCTGTCCATAGAACGGATCCTCTTTGTGGCATTATAACCATTCATGACTGGCATCATGATATCCATCAGAATCACATCAAATTCACCAGGTCTGCTTTTTTCAAATATTTCAACAGCCTCCAGTCCATTCCATGCTTTGGTCACTTCAGCGCCTTCATTCTGAAACATAAATTCTGCAATTTCCATGTTCAGCTCATTATCTTCCGCCAGAAGAATGTGCAGCCCCTTTATCGTTTTTTCTGATGCATCCTTCTGTTCTTTCCGTTTATCCGTAGCCAGATCTATTCTGAATGGAACCTGGATCACAAATGTTGTCCCAACACCTTCTTTACTTTTAAACATAATGGTTCCACCCATTTTTTCAACCAGTTTTTTGGTAATTGGCATTCCCAGACCTGTTCCGGCAAATTTTGTGCGGCTTCCTGCATGTTCCTGTGCAAATGGTTCAAAAATATGTTTTTGGAACTCTTCTGCCATTCCGATTCCGGTATCCCGGCAGACAAATTTCATTATCGCCGTTTCTGGCTGTTCGGATGGAATTTCTACGCAGCTGATATAAATATGTCCGTTTTCTCTGTTATATTTCACCGCATTCGACAGAATATTCATCATCACACGTTTCACATACCCCGGACTTCCGATAAGATTCCGGTGTATGATTTCTTTTTTCTCCCACGCAATCCGAATATTCTGTTCTGCTGCAATCTGTTCAATCACAACAAATACTTCCCTGAAAATACCGCTCAGATTGAATGGTATTTCTTCCAGAATCACTTCATCTGACTCCAGCTTACTCATATCCAGGACATCGTTTACCAGTTCCAGAAGCAGATGAGAGGCCTCTTTGACTTTTGCCCTGCATTCCGTCTGTTTTTTCATATCGTCTGCATAATGATCTGCCACATTGAGCACGCCGCAAATTCCATTAATCGGAGTCCGGATATCATGGCTCATTCGCTGAAGAAACTCTGTTTTTGCCTCATTGGCGGCTTCTGCCTTTTTAGCTGCTATCAGAAGTTCTGCTTTATATTTTTCATCTTTTTCCTGTTCCAGTTTCTGATGTGTCAGATTGGTTTTATATGGCCAGAACCAGAATAAACCGAACATCAAAAAATAAAGAAAAATAACACTCATCACATTTAATGGAAGGTTGTGGAATACTTCCGTATCAGGAAGATATGCATAGATATAATAATCACGCTGCTTCAGCATGATTCCGTAACATCCGATTCCTTCTTTCTTAAAATGATAGATATGTTGACTGTCTGTATGCTTTTTCATTGCCTGAACCACTTCGTTGTCAGCTGTATTCTGCCCCAACAGGCTCTCATCATTGCAGGCAACAACTGTCCCATTGTCTGCAACAAGAATCGTTCCATCTTTCTGAGTACTATAACCGTTTAAAAGCCCCTGTATCGTCAGTGTATAGTTTCTGGCAAATTCAGGAGAAGTGTAATAGTAGATTGCGACGATGCCCGGTGCATCTTTTCTGGCACAGGCTGCAATATCGATATGTGACCCATCTTCCCTGGTAAACCGTTCCGAATAGCTTCTTTCTTCATATCCGGCAAAATCCATGATGATGTCTTTTTGCAGATACTCCGTAATCTCATTAGTCAGAGACTCATCTGTGCTGTATTCACAGTCCGTCTTTCCATCTGCATCCAATACAAGGATACCATCCACCCAGAGAGTCTGCAGATTTCCCTTCAGAAAATCCCGGCTTAGCTGCCCGCCGTTTTCTGTTTCCGTTTTAATATTTGTACTCATCTGTCTGGCACTTTCAATGGCACGGAGGAGACTTTTGGATTCCGATGATTCATTATAATGGGTGTAGGTGGAACACTGCACTTTCACATAATTTACAATCTCCACCATTCTTTTCTCTGCTTCCGCTTTTTCTGCGTGGAAGAAATAAAACAGGGAGACTACCACCACACAGATTCCAAGCAGACCGCCGAGCAGCTGGATTCGTTTTTCTTTTTTCTTAATATCCAAGATCATCCACCTCCAGATACTTCTGGGGATCATCCAGATATTTTTCAATGATTTTCAGGGATGTGCCATCCTGGCGCATTTCTTCCAATGTCTGTTCCATCTGCTCACAGATTCCTCTGTCATCATCTTTTGCAAAAGCAACACCTATTCCGGTGATCATCAGAGGCTCTTCCAGGATACGGAAGCTTGTATCATAATCCTCCATATACTGGACAACAGATTCCTCATGTGCGGCAACTGCATCCACATACCTTTTTCCCAGAAACGTATAGATCAGTTCCCGGTGTCCAAGACTGATCAGATTGCCCAGTTTTGGGATTCTCTCATCCATCCTGTCCAGAAAGATACCTTCCGGTTTGGTTGTGGACTGGACAGCCAGATTCTTTCCCTCCAGATCACTCAACTTATAGATATCGCTGCTCTCGTTTACGGCTACCACCTGTCGACTTGCTATGTATGGTCCTGCCCAGCGGTAATCATCAAGGCGTCCTTCCATGGAAAAGCAGCCCATGATACAGTCAATCTCTCCGCTTTCTACCAATTCTTTTTTCTTCTCCCAGTTGATCTGGACAACATCCACCTGATATCCCATTCTTTTGAAAGCTTCTGTAGCAAGTTCTACATCTATGCCCGTAGGTACACCATCCTCATTCAGATAATTGTATGGTGGGTAGTTATCGCTGCCGAGTGTAATGACCGGCTTTTCTGTTTCTTCTCTGGTGTTATCTATGTTTTTACACCCTGCCAGGGTGACTGCTAAAATTTCCGCAAGCAGAATGCCTGCAATTACTCTTTTCCCTTTCATTTTCCGCCTATTCCTAACTATCCTTTTCGTTTTTTTCATATATCTATGAAATAAAAAAACACTGTCCTACAGACAGTGCATCTCATTTCATGCAACTGGCTGCCATTTTACAGGCCCTGTAGCTTTGCGTCCCAGATTTTCATCTGGTTTGCCGATCATCCTATTATAGTTTTTAAACTTATGCAAAAACATTGATGTTATTATACTCCCACAATCTATCGTGCATAAGAAAAACCTCACCGCTTTAACGCTGAAAAATAAAAAAAGAACAGCCGATACATATACTCGAACTGTTCTCCTACTTCCAAAGTCCACGCAGCATTGACATTACTGTTTCCTGCGTCATGATTCTCTCAGTGACGACTGGGAAATTCCCGGCAGCTGCGATAATCTGTGTTTACTGATATCACGCTTCTCACATAAAGATGTTATTTTATCTGCGATATACTTCTCTATCTGCAAGTAACTATACCTCATTTCTTTCTGTTATTACATGTTCTTATTGTACCTGTAATAGCAGAAAAATATTAGTTATCAATTTTGCAAGTAATTAGTTTTATTATAGGAAGTACATTCGTAAAATAAAATTTGAAAATACTTTCGTTTCCGCAAAAGTCTTTTTCGCTTATATTATCTTAATAATATCACAGACAGCTACGTTTGTCACATAAAAGTTTGGAAACTCAAACAAAAAGTAACCATTTAACCTTGACTTTTTATTTGCGGGCTACTTATAATTCTTTTACAAACTCAACTGTATTTTTTATATCTTCCTCATCCGGATGTCCTTTTGCAATACCACCTACCAGTTTAAATGGACCAAATGTATCATAACCCTTGCATCCGAATTTTCCTATCACTTTAGAACGCTTCTCGTCCAAAATCTGCTCTATGGATTTATAATTCGCACTTCCACCATAAGTACAGATCAGAAATACCTTTTTATCGTCCGGTAGATTCTTCTCTGCAAATCCCAATATCGACTGATGAAATTTTGAAAAATAGATTCCTGATGCAAATCCAATCATATCATAACTGCTCAGATCTACATCTGGCTGTTTTACAGCATCAATCAAATCGACCTGGCATTCTTCTGCTATGCCCTTTACTAGTTTTTCTGTATTTCCATGATGTACAGATGCGTATACGATTGCTTTTCTCATTTGTTTTCCTTTCTGCCTGTCTCCATTGTTTTAGTATTCTTTTGAAATTTCTCCTGTACCATCATGAGCATTTTTTCAAAAGACTGTGCAAACCTTACATCATCTTCTTCTGTTCGTTTTTTCGGTCCCTTGATATGATTCTTATGGGAACTTCTTCTGGCTTTTTTATTCAAATGACGTTCCATGAGCATCTGTTCAATATTGTCATTCGTGTACCATTTGCCCGATTGATGAATGGCATATGCACCTTTTCCTAGTGCCATTGCTGCAACACCATAGTCCTGTGATACGACAATATCTCCTTTATGGCAGATACTAATCAGTTTATAATCTACTGCATCTGCTCCTGCCCCTACTACAATCACTTCGCTATAATCAGAATACAAAATATGATTTGTATCACACAGCAATGTAGTTGGAATATTATATTTCTCTGCTATTGTCTCGATAATATCTACTACCGGACATGCATCTGCATCTACAAATATCTGCACTAGTGCCTCTCCATTTCTTTTTATATCTAAAATCTACTACAATAGAATTATACCACTATTCCCTCTTTTCACCAAACACTATTCTAGCACCACATCCCGCCGCTGACACTCTCATGGCAGAACCATTCCCATAACTTCCGTATGGCTTAGGATTTCTTTCTCTAAACCAATACCTGAATCTTCCACCATAACCTGCATATGGATATCTTTTTCCCCAATCCTGCATGTTAGTTACTACCGCTTCTTCTATTTTCTTTACTGTAGCTTCCGTTCCGACTGCAAGAAGAGCTTCTCCAACTGCTATTGTCATAACAGAATCATCTGTAAAGCTACAGCCTTTACTAAACAAATCAAACTTTTTTGTAATTAACTAAAATTAGTCAATTCTTACACGTTTTCTATTTTTCAAAAAAACCTCTATTTTCCTTATAAAACGGTTGCTTTTTCTATAAACTATAGTATAATAAAACTTGTCGTGTGTATAGAAATACTAAACTCTAGGTTTATTTTTATTTTTACAAACAATTTACAGAAAGGAGCTATTTATGAATATAGGACAGAAAGTAAGGGAGCTCCGTATTGCGAAAAATCTTACCCAGGAAGAACTTGCAGACCGGAGTGAGCTTTCGAAGGGATTCATTTCCCAGCTGGAACGGGATCTTACTTCTCCTTCTATCGCCACACTGGTTGATATTCTGCAGTGTCTCGGCACCAATCTGAATGAATTTTTCAGCGATGACGAGGAAGAACAGGTTGTCTTCGGTGATGAGGATTATTTTGAAAAAAAGGATACTGATCTGAAGAATACGATTGAATGGATCATTCCGAATGCCCAGCGCAATATGATGGAACCGATCCGTCTTACCCTGGCTCCGGGCGGTGCAACCTACCCGGATCTTCCACACGAAGGTGAGGAATTCGGATACGTGCTTCAGGGTTCCGTCAAAATCCACGTAGGCAATAAGGTCTACAAAGCTAAAAAGGGAGAATCCTTTTATTTTACTCCCCACGCAAAGCATTATATAGAAGCATCGTCTTCTTCCGGGGCACGCCTGATCTGGGTCAGCACTCCCCCAAGTTTTTAAGTACACAGGAGGATTATACATATGCCAAACAAACTGATTGACATTGTTGGTGTTTCCAAATCATATGGAGACAATCTGGTTCTGGACGACCTGAACCTTTATATCAGAGAAAATGAATTTCTCACACTTTTAGGACCTAGCGGCTGCGGAAAGACAACGCTTCTGCGTATCCTCGGCGGATTCGAAAATCCGGACTCCGGAAAAGTAATTTTCGATGGAAAGGACATTACATCCCTTGCACCGAATAAACGACAGCTCAACACTGTTTTCCAGAAATATGCGCTTTTCACCCATATGACCATTGCTGAAAATATTGCTTTTGGTCTGAAGATCAAAGGGAAATCAAAATCTTACATCGATGATAAGATTCATTATGCATTAAAACTGGTCAATCTGGAAGGTTACCAGAACCGTTATCCGGATTCTTTAAGTGGGGGGCAGCAGCAGCGTATTGCCATCGCCCGCGCCATTGTAAATGAACCAAAAGTTCTTCTTCTGGATGAACCTCTCGGTGCCCTGGATTTAAAGCTCCGCCAGGACATGCAGTATGAACTGATCCGTTTAAAAAATGAGCTGGGAATTACATTTATCTACGTTACCCACGATCAGGAAGAAGCCCTCACCATGTCTGACACGATTGTTGTCATGAATCAGGGATACATCCAGCAGATCGGTACACCGGAAGATATCTACAACGAGCCGGAAAATGCTTTCGTAGCCGACTTCATTGGCGATAGCAACATTTTCAATGCCATCATGGTACGCGATAAGCTGGTCAATATTGTCGGTGCCGAATTCCCGTGTGTGGATACCGGATTCGGAACCAACAAACCGGTCGATGCGGTCATCCGTCCGGAGGACATCGATCTTGTAAAACCAGAAGAAGGCACATTAAAGGGTGTCGTTACCCATCTGATTTTCAAAGGAGTCCACTATGAAATGGAAGTCCTTGCCAACAACTATGAATGGCTGGTACACAGCACCGATATGTTCCCGGTTGGCACTGAGGTTGGAATCCATGTTGACCCGTTTGATATTCAGATCATGAAAAAACCGGAATCTGAAGATGAGGAGGCTGTAGGAATTGAAGAATAGCAAACGTCTCCTGGCTGGGCCATACCTTTTCTGGGCAGTTTCTTTCATTATCATTCCTCTGATCATGATCTTCTATTATGGTCTGACTGACAATGACGGAAAATTCACCTGGATGAACCTTGCCAAAATCACAACACCTGAGAATTTAAAGGCTCTGGGGCTTGCACTTCTGCTTGCATTTGTCAGCACAGTGATCTGCCTGATCCTTGCCTATCCTCTGGCAATGATCCTTGTCGGAAGAAATGTAAACCAGTCCAGCTTCGTAGTACTTGTTTTCATCCTTCCGATGTGGATGAACTTTCTGCTCAGAACTCTTGCATGGCAGAACCTCCTGGAGAAAAACGGTGTCATCAACTCCGTTCTCCATTTCTTCGGGCTGCCTTCATGGAACATTATCAACACACCGACAGCGATCATCCTCGGTATGGTCTACAACTTCCTGCCGTTCATGGTGCTGCCGATTTACAATGTACTTGTAAAGATTGACAAAGATGTTATTTCCGCAGCCAGAGATCTCGGTGCCGGAAATATCCAGACATTTACCAAGATCATCCTTCCGCTTAGTGTTCCGGGTATCATCAGTGGAATCACTATGGTATTTGTACCTGCACTTACAACCTTCGTCATTTCCAATCTCCTCGGTGGAAGCAAGATCCTTCTGATTGGAAATGTCATCGAACAGGAATTCCAGCAGGGAAGCAACTGGCATGTAGGAAGTGGACTTTCACTTGTCCTGATGATCTTCATCATTGCAAGTATGGCTCTGATCGCCAAATACGATAAAGACGGGGAGGGCACGGCATTCTAATGAAAAAGAAATTACAGAATTTATATTTACTGCTGATCGTGATCTTCCTCTATGCTCCGATCATGACACTGATGGTTCTGTCCTTTAACAGTTCCAGAACCCGTGCCAAATGGGGCGGATTTACCGGAAAATGGTATGTATCCCTTTTCCAGGATGAAGCGATCATGAGCACCTTATACAACACCCTGATCATCGCACTTCTTTCTGCGCTGATTGCAACCGTGATTGGAACTTTGGCTTCCATTGGAATCCAGAGTATGAACCGCAAGTTTCGTACCTTTATGCTGGGTGTCACCAACATTCCGATGCTGAACGCAGACATTGTGACTGGTGTATCTATGATGCTGTTGTTTATCGCATTCCGTATGAACATGGGATTTTCGACAATCCTGATTGCACATATAACCTTTAATATCCCGTATGTCATCCTAAGTGTCATGCCAAAACTAAAGCAGACCAACCGGCGGACCTATGAAGCCGCACTGGATCTGGGTGCTTCCCCGATCTACGCTTTTTTCAAAGTCGTATTTCCGGATATCCTTCCAGGAATTCTTTCCGGTTTCCTGCTTGCATTTACCATGTCGTTGGATGATTTTGTGATCACCCACTTTACCAAAGGACCTGGAATCGATACCCTGTCTACCAAAATTTACAGTGAAGTACGAAAAGGAATCCGTCCGGAAATTTACGCACTCTCAACGATCATGTTTGTAACGGTGCTCTTCCTTCTCTTCCTGGTCAATTTAAAACCGGAAAAAGAAGTTCACGAAAAAGACGGCACGATCCGCAAGCCATCCCGTGCACGCCACACGATGCGTCTCGTCGTAACACGTGTCGTACCGGCACTGCTCGTGATCATCATTACAGCCGGAGGATTTTTCTACAATTCAAAGACAAAGATTTCCGGCTCCGAAAAGGTAATTGTCTACAACTGGGGCGAATATCTGGATCCGGATGTCCTGGATATCTTTGAAGAAGAAACCGGTATCCAGGTAGTCTATGAAGAATACGAAACCAATGAGATCATGTACCCGAAGGTGCAATCCGGCGCTATTTCCTATGATGTGGTCTGCCCTTCTGACTATATGATCCAGCGTATGATCGAGAACGATCTTCTTGACGAGATCAACCGGGATAATATTCCGAATATCAAAAATATCGGACAGACCTATATGGATCAGTCCAAGGCATTTGACCCGGAAAATAAATACTCTGTTCCTTATTGCTGGGGAACTGTCGGAATCCTTTACAACAAAACCATGGTAGACGAACCAATTGATTCCTGGTCTGTTCTCTGGGATCCAAAGTACAAGGACAGCATTCTGATGCAGGACAGCGTCCGCGATGCATTCGGTGTTACCTTAAAATATCTTGGATATTCCCTGAACTCAACCGACCTGGATGAGCTGAACGAAGCGAAGAATCTTCTGATCAAGCAGAAACCTCTGGTTCAGGCATACGTCGTTGACCAGGTGCGTGACAAGATGATTGGAAATGAAGCAGCCATCGGTGTTATTTACTCTGGTGAAGCCATTTACACACAGAAAGAAAATCCAAATTTGAAATATGTAATTCCGAAAGAAGGATCCAATATCTGGATCGACTCCTGGGTAATTCCGAAGAATGCAGAGCATAAGGAAAATGCTGAAAAGTTCATCAACTTCCTCTGCCGTCCGGACATCGCACTGAAGAACTTTGAGTACATCACCTACTCGACTCCAAATGAAGCAGCGCGGGAACTGATCGAAGACGAGTCCATCCGCAACAGCAAGATTGCATTCCCGGATGCAAGCGAGCTCTCCATCTGTGAGACCTTCAAATTCCGTGGAGATAAAAACGATGCTGTCTACAATGAATTATGGCGGGAAGTGAAATCAAAGTAATGTGGGAAAGAATTCTGAATTATACAATAACCGAACAGAAAACTTCCAATATCCATGAGTTTCTAAAAGCTCATGGATATTCTTCTTCTCTGATCCGGGCAATCAAAGAAGATCCGGAAGGAATCCGTCTGAACGGGGACCCGGTACTGGCACGCACCCTTCTTACTCCCGGCGACCAGCTTGCCATCCGGATTACCGAAACAAAATTCTCCGAAAATATTGTTCCGTCAGATCTGCCTCTTTCGATCGTATATGAAGATCCGGACCTGCTGGTCATCAATAAACCTGCCGGAATGCCAATTCACCCTTCCCAGGGAAATTATGACAACACACTTGCCAATGCCTGCGCATGGTATTTCAAAGAGAAAGGCGAGCCTTTTGTATACCGTTGCATTAACCGGCTTGACCGGGACACCACCGGTCTTCTGATCATTGCCCGGCATCTTTACAGTGCCTCTCTCCTCTCTGCCATGATGGCACGCCGGGAAATCCACCGGGAATATCTGGCACTTGCCACGGGAATCATCCCGGAAGACGGAACCATCACTGCTCCAATTGCCAGAAAAGAGGGTTCTACCATCGAGCGCATGGTCGATTTTAAACATGGTGAATACGCCTGCACCCATTACCGCAGGCTTTCCATTACAGATACAGATCCGGTCTACTCTCTGGTTGCCTTAAAGCTGGATACCGGACGCACTCATCAGATCCGGGTGCACATGAATTACATCGGCCATCCGCTTCCGGGAGATTTTCTCTATAATCCGGATTACAGCCATATCAGCCGTCAGGCACTGCACTCACATCATCTGCGTTTCCGGCATCCAATCACAGGAGAAGAAATGCATTTCACAGCGCCTGTGCCTGAAGATATGTTACTCTGATAAATATATTTAAGTGATCCCCATCCCCGGCACATAATACTCTTTTTATGGAAGAATTTTCCATATGTATTTTCCGGTCAAACAGAAGAAGAGCTTCTGAGAGAACAAAGATATTCATTCTCCCAGAAGCTCTTCTTCTGTTTATTTCTTATTTCTGACGACGGATCACACTAAAAAACAGCGGAATGGATTCAAACTGCCTCTATAATCTATATCGCTCTCTTACCATGTGACTAGCTTCAACATTCTACAAATCGAAACATCCGCCTCCAATAAATTCCCTCAAAATCGAATTCTGCGGAACATACTCACTTCCGATCCCCACAAAATAATCCAGGAATTTGAGCAGTCTCTTCGCTTCCTGATATTCGGCGCAGTCCTTCTCAATTCCGAACAGGATCGGTTCTGCATAAGCTTTCAGAACTGCCAGCTCATAAAGAAGAGCTGAATTGAACATCACATCCGCGTCTTCCTGATACGGGAAAATATTGTTCTCTTCCCCTCTTCGCACCGACTGCCACATAGCGATCGTCTGCTTTGCCGAAGTACCTCTGGTTCTTGCATCACGCACCATCCGGCGGATCAGACGTCCATCTGTTGATGCGATCCGGTTATGCTCATCGATATTCAGCTGGGTCAGTGCACTGATATAGATCTTGAATTTATTTTCTTTTGGCAGATCATGGGTCAACGCATCATTCAGACAATGAATGCCTTCGATCACCAGAATATCCTGCTCACCAAGCTGCATATAATGTCCGTTATATTCCCGTTTTCCGGTCTTGAAATTGAACGTCGGAAGTTCAATCCGTTCGCCTGCAAGCAGCTTTTTCAGATCGTGGTTAAAAAGTTCCACATCCAGCGCTTCCAGACACTCATAATTCGGCTTTCCTTCTGCGTCCAGCGGTGTATCCACACGGTTCTTAAAGTAATCATCCACCGAAATCGGATGCGGGACCAGACCGCTTACCCGGAGCTGGATGGAAAGCCGTCTGGAAAATGTAGTCTTTCCTGACGAAGAAGGACCGGCGATCAAAACAAACTTCTTCTGCGGATTTCCTGCAATCTGCTCTGCGATCTGCGCAATTTTCTTCTCCTGCATTGCCTCCTGTACCAGAAGCAGTTCCTTTGGATTGGCGCTGCCGCCTGTCACATAATCATTCAGTGCCCCTACCGTCTCAATTCCAAGCATATCACCGCCACGCGTAGACTCTTTCAGCACATGGAACAGCTTATTCTGAGGCTGAAACGGAGGTATCTTTTCCGGTTCAGCTGCCTCCGGCATCTGCACTACAAATCCCTCATCATATAAATATAATTTAAAATATTTTAGATAGCCGGTTGACGGAACCATATAGCCGTAATAGTAGTCCTCAAATTCATTGATACTGTAAATATTGACCGTAGACACTCTGCGATACCGGAACAAACGCTCTTTATCCTTCATACCGTATTTGCGGAACATTTCAACCGCTTCATCGGTATGAACCGATCTCTTCCGGATTGAAAGATTCATATCTGCCATTTCATGCATCCGTTCTTCAATCCTTGCAAGCAGTTCCTGATCCAGCTTCTGATCTCCTTTTATTGTACAATAATACCCTTTATCTACAGAAAAATGGATTCTCACCTGTTCTATCTTATCGTGTCCGATTGTATCATATACTGCCTTCACCAGCAGAAAACTTACACCACGGCGATAGGTAAGATTTCCAATTGTCTCGCCTGTCGTCACAAAATGGAGCGTACAGTCCTTTTTCAGCTTCTTTCCAAGCTCCTGAAGCTTTCCATTTACATATACAAGAACAATATCATGTGGATATCTTTCCTGATATTCCCCGGCAATCTGCAGATATGTGGTTCCTGCCGGAAAACTTCTCTCTTCCCCGTCAATCTGTACTTTGTACATCTGCTGTTCCATATTTACCGCCTTCTTTCTGCCTTACGGCGCTTTGACAAATCTGTCTGTTTTCTCCCCGCTCCCAAACACCTTACGTCAAAACCCAGAATGGCTGCCGGATCTTTGCTGTCCGGATCTCTGCCTCTGGAAATTTCTCCCGGCAAAAATGTTCCATATCTGCAATAAAGATATGCTCCACGCCATAGTGTCCGGCATCAATTACTGCCATTTTTTGCGCAACCGCATCAATCCCCTCATGGTGATCAATGTCACCTGTCACCAGTACATCCACACCTTTTTCCAAAGATACGGAAATTGCGCTCTTCCCGGAGCCCGGAAAAACACCAAGGCGATGTACCTGCATATCCGGCTCTCCAAAAATTTTCACATTCGGAAGATCAAATGCTTTTTTTACCATTTCCGCACAGGATTTTAAATCCATCGGCTGTGCCAGATCAGCAACTCTTCCGATTCCAACCGGAACTTCGCCGGATTCTGACTGCATGCTTCCCGTCACTTCCAGAACCTCCGGTTCACTCAGTTCAAGTACCTTCCCAGCAAGCTCTGCCATTCCCATTACATCATAATTGGTATGCATCGCATAGTAAGAAATGTCATCCCGGATCAACTTCAGTACTCTTCTGCCAATAAAATCCTCGTCATTGATCTTTTTCATTGCTTTAAAGATCATCGGATGATGTGTGATCAGCATATCTGCGCCCCAGTCTGTTGCTTCTTCGATCACTTCATCCGTCGCATCCAGTGCAAGATAGATCCGCTTTACTTCTTTATCGCTTCTTCCGACCTGCAGTCCTACATTATCCCACTCCATAGCATAGTGCTTTGGAAAACGTGCTTCTATTTCTTTTATAATTTCTCTGCAAATCATCATTTTCCTCCTAAAAATACCGGTCAAGCAGGTCTTCTGCTCTCTTTATCATATGCAGAACCTCTGCACTTCTCTCCTTCGTGCGTTCACTCACCTGCACCCGAAGCTTTTCATACACGCCCTGATTCACAGACAGTTCCTTTTTCAGATATTCTCCCATCACCGGGTGACCCTTCTCTAATAAATATTTTCCATATTCAAGCTCTTCTTCTGCTGCCGGAACACCTTCCGCATAAAGACCTTTCTGCTCTGTCGGGATCACCTTCATCATCGGATAGTATTTGCCATCCTCTTCCACCATGTCCTCTGCAACGATACGAAATCTATGTTCTTCCAGATAACGGCGGACTTTCGCAAGCTCTGACTGCGGCTGCAGGACCAGTTCCTTTAAGCTTCTGGTTTTTGCCGGATCCTCATTCAAAATGTGTATGACAAGACCGCCGCCCATTCCGGCGGCGATCATTGTGTCAGCTTCTTCCATTTTCAAATTCACCAGACCATCAGAAAGACGGGTAACGATTTTCCCATCCAGTCCATGTTCAAGGATATGTGTATCCGCTCTCTCTAATGGTCCTTTGTTAATATCCATGGCAATTGCGGATGGAACCAGCCCGTTCTGTGTCAGATAGATTGGGATGTAAGCGTGGTCTGTTCCCACATCCACAAGACGCATTCCCGGTGTGACAAGATCCGCCACTGCCTGTAATCTTTTTGATAATTCAGCCATCTTCTTAATCCAAATAATCTCTTAATTTTCTGCTGCGACTTGGATGACGAAGCTTGCGGAGCGCTTTTGCTTCGATCTGACGGATACGCTCACGGGTGACATCGAACTCTTTTCCGACCTCCTCCAGTGTACGTGCTCTTCCATCACTCATACCAAAACGCAGGCGGAGAACCTTCTGTTCTCTCTCTGTCAGTGTACTTAAAACTTCATCCAGCTGTTCTTTCAGGAGTGTCTGCGCTGCTGCTTCTGCCGGAACAGGTACATTATCATCCTGGATAAAGTCGCCCAGGTGGCTGTCCTCTTCCTCACCGATCGGAGTCTCAAGAGAAACCGGTTCCTGGGAAATCTTTAAGATTTCACGCACACGGTCTACCGGCATGTCCAACTCTGCCGCGATCTCTTCCGGCGTAGGTTCCCGTCCAAGCTCCTGCAGTAACTGTCTGGATACACGGATCAGTTTGTTGATCGTCTCTACCATATGAACCGGTATACGGATAGTTCTCGCCTGGTCAGCAATCGCACGTGTGATTGCCTGACGGATCCACCATGTTGCATAGGTACTGAACTTAAATCCCTTCTGATAATCAAACTTCTCTACCGCTTTGATAAGTCCAAGGTTTCCTTCCTGTATAAGATCCAGAAACAGCATACCACGTCCCACGTAACGCTTTGCAATGCTGACTACCAGTCGCAGGTTGGCTTCTGCAAGACGCTTTTTCGCTTCTTCATCACCATCTGCCATTCTCTTTGCCAGATCAATCTCTTCTTCTGCTGAAAGAAGCGGAACTTTACCGATCTCCTTCAGATACATACGGACCGGATCTTCGATGCTGATTCCGTCCGGAACAGACAGGTCGATCTTCTCCATATCCACTTCGTCTTCATCCGAAAGCATGATCTCCAGATCATCATCATCCACATTGGAGTCATCATTCATCTGAAGCACATCGATCCCATTAGCCTCCAGGTACTCAAATACCTTGTCCATCTGTGTCGGTTCCAGCTCCATATCCCGGAATACATCATTGATTTCCTGGATTTCAAGAATGTTCTTCTTTTTCTTCGCAAGGGCAACCAGATTTTTTAATTTTTCCTGAAACTTTACTACGTTCTCTTCCATGTAGTGTCCTTCCTCTCATCGCTTGTTTATATTCTATCCCTAATTAATGGAAATATGCAGTTTATGAAGGTCCTGCACTGCCTTCTTCGCATTCATAAGCCTTTGCAGCCCCTGAATGTCTGTCGGATCCAGATTCCGGGTTGCAGTTTCGATACTGTACTCCTTTACCCGGAGAATCGTCTCCTTGATCGCTTTTTCCTGCTCTCCCGCAGTCGTCAGCTCTTTGATTCTCGTATTGAAAAGTGCTGCCACCGCGCGGTGTTCCTCTTCCTCTGTAAAATAATTCATGATCTGCGCAGGATTCAGTTCTCCTTTTGCATGCTGTTCATACAGAAGTTCAGCAACTTTCCGGTACAGCTCCACCGTAAAATCCTCCGGCGTAACATAACGGCTTACCTGATCAAACAGCTCTTCCCTGTCGATCAGCCAGGTAAGCAGAATCTTCTGTGACCGGATATGACCATCCTCTTTTGGCGTTTCCTGGCGGATCGTCTGTCTCGGCTTTGTGGCCGGAGCTGCCATTCCGCTCTGGACTGCTACCTTGACAACCAGCTTCTTAAGTTCTTCGTAGCCGACGTGATAAGTCTTTGCCACCGCTTCTATGTAATTGTCACGTTCAATTTCTTCTTCAAAACGTGCCAGCCTTCTCGCCGCCTCTCTGAGGAATTCCGTCTTTCCTTCCGGTGCATTCAGGTCATAACCTTTTTCCAGCATCTCAAGACCGAACATAAAGCTGTTCCTTGCTTTCCTGATCCGCTCTTCAAATGCCTCAGCTCCAAGATTCTTGATGAATTCATCCGGATCCTTGTACGGTTCCATCCGGATCACGCGGGTCGTCACACCGGCCTCCCGAAGAATCGGAGCTGCCCGGAGCGCCGCTTTAGTTCCGGCTTCATCACTATCATAGGTCAGATAGACTTCATTCACATACCGTTTGATCAATGCTGCATGTCCTGCTGTGAGTGCAGTTCCAAGTGATGCAACTGCATTGGTAAATCCCGCCTGATGGAGCGAAATTACATCCATATAGCCTTCACACACAATAAAATACGGCTTTCTCGATGTTCTCGCCCGGTGAAGTCCGTACAGATTCCGGCTCTTATCAAAAATCAGAGTCTCCGGTGAGTTCAGGTACTTTGGCTTCCCGTCGCCCATCACACGCCCGCCAAATCCGATCACACGATTATTCACATCCATAATCGGAAACATGACACGGTTCCAGAATTTGTCGTAAACTCCGTGCTTTTCATCGACATTTACCAGACCGGCTTTGATGATCATCTCTTCACTATAACCCTTCATTTTCAGGTATCGAAACAGATCGTCACTGTATTTGCTGGAATATCCAAGTCCAAATGCGGTGATCGTCTCCTGGCTTAACTGACGGTTCTGCAGGTATTCTCTTGCCTGCCTTCCACCATCCGTCTTCAGCTGTGCATAATAATACTTGGCCGCCAGCTTGTTCATCTCAAGCAGCGCACTTCTCGTATCCGCTCTTTCTTTCGCTTCTTTTGAATATTCCTCCTGCGGAAGCTCCACACCGGCACGCTGTGCCAGAAACTTGAGTGCTTCTACAAAAGAATAATTCTCATACTCCATAATGAAGGTAAATACATTTCCTCCCGCTCCGCAGCCAAAGCAGTAATACATCTGCTTATCCCTGCTCACAGAAAAAGAAGGAGATTTCTCACTGTGAAACGGGCAAAGTCCGAAATACGAACTCCCCTGCTTCTTCAGCTTCACATATCCGGAAATCACATCTACGATATCATTTTTCGATCTTACTTCTTCTATAATCTCATCTGAATAATACATTATGTCCTACACCTTCCTGGCAGGGTTCGCGCACCTTGCGCAACCCCTACATAATATATATTCGACAAAACTTTTTTATTTCCTTTAAAATTTCCAAGATTGTGGAATAAAAATTTCTTCAAACTTTTTTACGGCAAAATTATCCGTCATTCCTGCTATGTAATCACACACTGCGATCTCCGGCATTTCCCCCTTCTGCAGCTGTTTCAGATACTGCTCCGGCATCTTTTCCATGTGCGTTTCATAATAAGAATACAGATCTTCGACCATTCGGATTGCTTTGTCCTCTTCGCCCTTTGCAAGTGGATTCTCATAAACATGGGTAAACATATATGTCCGCAGCTCCATCAATGCTTCACGGACTTCCTCTGACATGCAGATCTTCGGTTTGTCCATGCTGTTTACGATCACATCATGGGTAAGTGTGTTCAGACGCTCTCTTTTACTGTTTCCCAGAACCTTTCGCAGCTCTTTGGGCAGTTCCTCTTCATTCATGATCCCCGCCCTTACTGCGTCATCAATATCATGGTTCACATAAGCAATCTTATCAGACAGTCTGACAATCTGCCCTTCCAGTGTCGCAGGCATGCCCGCACTTTTGTGGTTGCGGATTCCATCTAGCACTTCCCAGGTCAGGTTCAGTCCCTCCCCATGTTTCTCCAGCACCTCTACTACACGGACACTTTGTTCATTGTGTTTAAATCCACACGGACACACGTTGTTCAGAGCTCTCTCTCCTGCATGCCCAAACGGAGTATGCCCAAGATCATGCCCCAGTGCAATTGCCTCCACCAGATCTTCGTTCAGCCTGAGCGCCTTTCCGATCGTCCGGGCGTTTTGCGATACTTCCAGCGTATGCGTCAGCCGTGTCCTGTAATGGTCTCCGATTGGTAGGAGAAACACCTGCGTCTTCTGCTTCATGCGCCGGAATGCCTTACTGTGCAGGATCCGATCTCTGTCCCTCTGAAAAACCGGTCGGATATCACACTGTGGCTCATTTCTCTTTCTCCCCCGGGAAGCCATGCTTAACGTGGCACAGGGGCTTAGATATTCCTTTTCTCTTTCTTCCATCTGTTCCCTGATCGTCATTTTTTATTTTCTCTCTTCTTTCAGTCGTTTCTCGATTGCTTCTGTCACGCATTCCAAAACTTTAATACGTGCATAGTATTTATCATTTCCTTCCACTACGATCCACGGTGCATGTGGCATAGAAGTCTTTTCCAGCATTTCTTCTACCGCCACCTCATACTGATCCCATTTTTCCCGGTTTCTCCAGTCTTCATCGGTGATCTTCCACTGTTTTTTCGGATTTTCCTGTCTGGCTTTAAACCTTCTCGCCTGCTCATCCTTGTCAATCTGCATCCAGAATTTCAGCACGATTGCTCCTGCATTTACCAGATCCTGCTCCATGGCATTGATTTCCCCATAAGCTCTCTTCCATTCTTTTTCGGTGCAAAATCCTTCAATCCTCTCTACCATCACTCTTCCGTACCAGGTTCTGTCAAATATCGCAATATGGCCGGCTTTCGGCATTGCACGCCAGAAACGCCACAGATAATGATGTGCTTTCTCTGTATCACTCGGTGACGCTGTCGGATTCACCACATATCCCCTCGGATCCATATGTGAAGTCAGACGTTTGATCGCACCACCTTTTCCTCCGGCATCCCACCCCTCAAAGCCAAGGACAACCGGGATTCTCCTGCGATAAAGTTCTCCATGCAGATGTTCCATCTTTTTCTGAAGCTCTTTTAAGCGTTCCTCATAAACCTCTTTTGGCATGGATTTGGAAAGATCCGTCTTTGCCAGAATGGATTCTGCTGTTTCCCTTTTCATTTCCGTTTTCTTTTCCAGACTGCCTTTTTCTTCCAGTTCCTTTCTTGCGACTGCTTCTTTCATTGCCTGGATCACCGCCTGATAAACAGCCACTTTGGCTTCTTTCTTCTTTGTAGCATTGATCACTGTCCACGGTGCGTAATCCGCATCCGTTTTCCGCAGCATCTCTTCATTGATTGCTTTATACTCTTTAAAATCATGGTTCCGCTTCAGATCGCCTTTGCTTACCCGCCATGCAGTATCCTTGGAAACAAGCAGTTTCTCAAAGCGCTTTTTCTGTTCTTTCCGGTCAATCTTTAAAAACAGTTTGATGATCACCATTCCATCATCCGTCAGCTGTTTTTCAAACGCACGGATCGATGCAAAATCCTTTTCCAGCTCTTTTTCCGGTGTTTTTCCTTCAAAACGTTCAATCATAACTCTCCGGTACCAGCTGGTATCAAAAATCGCAATTCTTCCCTTTTCCGGGATCTTCGTCCAGAAACGCCACATAAAAGGATGCATCCATTCCTCTTCCGTTTCATTTTTTACCGCATATACTTTAAAGCCTCTTGGATCGAGTGCCTGGATCAGATTACCAATCTGAAGCCCTTTTCCTGCTGCTCCATAACCCTCAAACGCGATCATCACCGGGATTTTTTTCTCCCTGCACACTCTTTGCAGTTCTCCAAGCTGCTCTCCCAGTTCTTTTATATCCTTCATTTTTATATTTTTCTCCATAAAATGCCTCCATTTCACCAGTTTCTGCTCTTATTATCCCCAAATTCATTGATAAAACGCGCAATTAACGCATACAATTATATATCATATTACTATATTTTCTCATAATAAGAAAGTAGATTTGTAAAATTATTGAATTATTTATCTTTTCGATATTTTTCGTAATATATTGCGAATTAAAATTTCTTTTAAATTTTTGTTGACTTTGTGTTTGGAATATAGTATTATAGCTTTTGTCAGCGGCGAGCAGTTAAAAAATAAAGCTCACTGAGTGATATGCGGAAGTGTCGGAACTGGCAGACGAGCAAGACTAAGGATCTTGTAGGCATTGCGCCTGTGTGGGTTCAAGTCCCATCTTCCGCATTCGGATTTATCCGGATCCGGTAATTAAATATTGTTTGTGCGGAAGTGTCGGAACTGGCAGACGAGCAAGACTAAGGATCTTGTAAGCATTGCGCTTGTGTGGGTTCAAGTCCCATCTTCCGCATTATAAAAAGGAACCTCTGATTTTATCAGAGGTTCCTTTTTATAGTACCGAAGCGTGACCTGAACCCATGGTTCAGGTCTTCGCTCCGCTACGGTCGGCGCAGGGCATTCGTCCACTGGACGAATTGCGCCCCATCTTCCGCTTCCTTCATTTTTCAAATTCTCCGTTTTTGTTAGAAATTCTTTTTTTATACCAACGTACAGCTTAAATCCATGGTTCAGGTCTTCGCTTCGCTACGGTCGGCGCAGGGCATTCGTCCACTGGACGAACCTGGCTCCATCTTCTGCTTCCTTACCTTTTATGCCTTTTTTTATTTACCAGATACAATACAATTCCACCTGCTACAATCACCATGGAGATCCACTGGGAGGTTGAGAACATCCAAGCTCCTCCTCTGTTATCATTTCTTAAAAACTCAACAAGGAATCTTCCTACACCATACAGCAGCATATACAGAGAACCTACACTTCCCGGTGTACCGTCTTTTTTATTCTTCCTATAATATAGAAGTAACACGATCATGATCAGGAAATCGCCTGCAGACGAAATAAGCTGTGTAGGGATCAGTTTTACACCTGCCGGAGCAAGCCCACCTTCCGGGAAGACCACACCAAATCTGGAGGTCGTCTCCCTTCCATAGCAGCATCCTGCAAGAAAACATCCGATTCTTCCAAATCCCTGTGCCATCGAAATACTTGCCACAGCGAGATCAAAATATTCCAGAAAATAAAGCTTCTTGATTCTGCAATATACAATTGCTGTCAGAAAACCGGCAATAATTCCACCATATACGACAAACCCTTCTGAACCGAGTACCGTCTTCGGATCCCTGATAAACGTCTTAAACTCCACGATCACATATAGAATTTTTGCACCTAAAAAACCGCCGATTACACCGTAAATTCCAATATCCACAATTGCTTCCTGATCCAGGCCATTCTTTTTTGCCCGATAAGAAGCCATTGCCACACAACAAAGGATACCGATTGCGATCATCAGTCCATATCCATGTATCGTAAACTTTCCTATTGAAAACAGATTAATTTTCACGCTTTTTTCTTCCTCCCTTTTATCAATCTATTTATCATTGTATGGATTATCCCTTCATTTGTCAATCTTATCCTTTTGGATACTATCTGCTATTTTGTTACTGTTCACAGTACCTGTGACCAGCAACGCATCTCGCCATTTTAAATCGCCTTTGGCGATGGGCGAGATGCCATTCAAGATAAGACGTGCATCCTCCGTGCCAATCAGCGTAGTGATTGACACGGGAGTGAACAGTAACGCTATTTTGCCTCTTAATCCAGCAATGGGGCATGATTCAGAGAATCATCCCCCACGTTTAGAGCTATCATTAAATTGTTCTGCCTTACAGAAGATTCTTCATACTCTTCAGCCCAATTGCCAGAGTTGAAGTATTGTGTAAAAGTGCTGATGTCGTCGGCTGGATCACACCGGTTACTCCAAGTACGATCAGACCGGAATTGAATCCAACGATAAAGCGGTAATTACTTTGGATCCTCTTCATCAGCCTATTGCTGAGACGTCTTAAGGTCACGATCTGTCCAAGATCATCTGCGCCTACCGTAATATCTGCAATCTCACGTGCAATCTCTGCGCCATTGCTGATCGCAATTCCCACATCTGCCGCTGAAAGCGCCGGAGAATCATTGATACCATCGCCGATCATAATAACTTTTCTTCCGGCTGCTTTTTCTTTTTCTACAAATGCAGCCTTATCTTCCGGCAGTACTTCTGAATAATATTCATCCACACCGACACGCTTTGCGATTGCCGAAGCTGTACGGTCGCTGTCACCTGTCATCATAACAATCTTCCCAAATCCTGTTTTCTTGAGCTCGGCAACTACTGTCTTCGCCTCTTCTCTCAATGGATCTTCAATACAGATCACTCCTGCAAGCTGATTCTCGATTGCAAGATACAGATGTGAATATTCTTCCGGAAGACTGTCAAATAACTCCTGTTTTCCTTCCGGAATTGTACATTTTTCATCTTCAAATACAAAATGAGAGCTTCCGATAATTACATTTTTATCATCAATCGTTGTAGAAATGCCATGTGCAACCACATACTCTACCTTGGAATGCATTTCCTCATGATCCAGATTTTTCTCTTTTGCTGCATTTACTACTGCTTTTGCCATAGAATGTGGAAAATGTTCTTCCAGACACGCTGCAATACGGAGTAGTTCATCCGGTGTTCTTCCATCAAAGGGAACCACATCCACCACGGTAGGTGTTGCTTTTGTAAGTGTACCAGTCTTGTCAAATACGATCGTATCTGCCTCTGCCACGGCTTCCAGATACTTTCCGCCCTTTACGGTAATATTGTAAAGGTTTGCTTCACGGATTGCAGACAGCACCGAAATCGGCATTGAAAGCTTAAGAGCACACGAAAAATCTACCATCAGGATTGAAAGGGCCTTTGTGACATTTCTCGTCAGCAGATAGGTAAGAGCTGTTCCACCAAGTGAATACGGTACAAGCCTGTCTGCAAGATGTTCTGCCTTGCTTTCTACTCCTGATTTTAACTTCTCAGATTCTTCAATCATCGTAACGATCTTATCAAAGCGGCTGTTTCCGCTTACCTGTTTGACTCCGACTGTGATCTCACCTTCTTCGACCACCGTTCCTGCATATGCATAGCTTCCAACCGTCTTGCGGACAGACACTGACTCTCCGGTAAGAGATGCCTGATTGATCATCGCTTCACCATCCACGATATCGCCGTCAAACGGAATCACAGTTCCCATACGAATCACAATCCGGTCTCCTGCTTTTATCTTGGATGCAGGAACCAGAACTTCCTGATCTTCTGTCTTCAGCCATACCTTACTTACGTTCAGAGACATGGTCCTTGCCAGGTCATCTACGGATTTCTTATGTGTCCACTCTTCCAGAATCTCACCGATTCCAAGCAGGAACATGACGGATCCGGCTGTACTGAAATCCCAACGTGCAACGGATACACCGATTGCAGTCGCATCCAGCACCGGAACCTCAATTTTGCGTGCCCACAGACACTTGATTCCCTTCCAGATATACTTCAGTGACATGACCGATGTATAGCATGCATTCAGTGGATACGGAAGGAACCATTTTCTTGCATAATGAAATACTACTTTATTGAACAGCTTTTCCTGATACTGCGCATTCACTTCACGACCGGAAGTTGCAAGTACGTCTGCTGGAACTTCCACTGTCTGATAGTGAAATTCCTGCAGAAGACGAATTACATCTTCTCTGTCGCCGGTATAATTAATGACTGCATCACAGGTTCTGTCATATACCTTTGCTAATTTGACTGATTCATTGCAGAGCAGATAATACTGTAATATATCAGCCTGTTCATATGTCATTCTTTTTTGAGAAAGCCGGACTCTCATCCGGCCTTTCATCTCATGTTTAATTATAAACTTCACGTTCAGTGCGCCTCTTACTCTGTTACTTCGTTGAACTCTGTATTTTCAGCTTCTTCAGTCTCTGCTGCTGTATCTGCATCAGAAAATTCTTCCATTTCAGCAGCTCTTTCTTCGTTGATGTTCTTAGCTTCAGCGTAAATATCCTCTGCATTTTCCTGGATATTTGTAGCTGTTTTCATAACACAGTCTTTTGCGCGAAGAACTGCTGCTGTACAATTTGTGTACACGTTCTTAGCATCCTTGCTTGAAAGCGCTTTGATTCCAGCTGTTCCAAAAAGAACTCCTGATGCAAAAATTCCAACCTTTTTCCAATTTACTTTAGTAATATCAAACATATCTACGTACCTCCTGTTTTTTCATTAACGCCTATTATATGACACGAATCTGAAAATTTCCAGTCTTTTTTTGCTTCTGATAAATTTTCTCACTTTTGCGCAAAATCAGTTTTATCAAACTTTTTTTCATTATATCTGACACGAATTCGCTATTTTCACCTTAGTTTTTACACAACTTTTCACAGTTATCTATATCCATATTTATATAGAAGAAACTCATTTCCCGGTATCTTAAAGAGACAGATACAACCACGGTACCTGCCTCCATATCCGAACCGTTCCGTTTCAGAACGTTTTTTTACAATGTTATGCTTCTTTGAGTGTGATGTTTCTCACATTCTGTCCACCCGAAAATCCACAGGCATCCAGACCAGATTTAATTACTGCTGTCCATTTATCTTCCGGAAGATCAAGAACCGTTCCATCCTCCAGTTCGACCATGCATTCCATCTTATTGCCATCATCCGAAATACGATACATATTCTTGCGGCTGATCGCTCCAATCTGTTCCAGCGTATTGACCATACGGTATACCGTCGCCGGTCCGATACTCGGATCCTTCAGAGACGCCTGATAATAAATTTCCTTGCAGCAATTACATTTTCCTTCCAAAATAACATCGATCAGCATGAGTCGCTGCTTCGTAACCCTACAGCCACTTCTTTTCAGCTGCTCGATTATTCTTTCTTTCGCGTCCATGATAGCCCCTTTCCATGCTGTCGCCTGTTAGGTTCTGATATCAACTACCTTAAATCCTGCTTCCTCGACAGCTTTTTTCAGATCATCATCATCGATTTCTCTGTCATAGCTTACAACTGCTTCTTCTTTTTTGAGATTCACCTTTGCAGATGCACCTTCGATTTTGTCGATTGCTTCCGTTACACTTTTCACGCAATGATCACAGTGCATACCGGAAACCCTCACCGTCTTTTTACCGATTGCCGGATGATCCAGCACCTTTTCTTCAATCTCTGTCTTGATCAGTCCAGATCCACCACCACAGCAAGGGCTTTCCCCTTTAAAATGTTTAAGCGTACCCTTTAATGAAAAAATAAGAAGTACGATCACGATCAGAACAATAATTGCATCAACCATCTTATTCCTCATCCTTCCGGCGTTCACGCCATTTCTTTATCCATAAAACCAACTGATATATGCTGACTCCTACAAGATAAATGATCAAGAATGCTCCGAATGCATAGAACATAGAGCCTGTTGAACTTCCCATATGCCTTCCGCCTTTCAGTCTTTCTTCTCTGGTGCGGTTTTTCCACTACATCCGCTACACGAACCGCAGTTACCGCTGCATCCAGCGCAACCGACCGGTTTTCCTTCTTTATGGTTTTTATAACCTTTGTAAATCAGATAAATACAATATGCTGCGATCAGTGCCACTATCACAATATTTGCGATCATAACCTTCACCTTGTCTTTCTTTTACACTGGAAGCCGGACACAGGCTTCTGCATCCGGCTTCCGCCTTAAAGTTCTTATAAATCTTATGCGTTTACAGAACGTTTTGAATAAACTTTCTGATTTTTATACGGATCTGGTCTGAACAGCATGAAAAGGATTGCGATAAGGAAAAGGAATCCAACTGCTGTACCAACTCCGAATGCTCCGCCTGTTACGAATGAACCGATCTGATATACACAGAGGCATACGATGTAAGCGAAGATGTTCTGGAAGAGAATTGCGAACCAGAACCATTTTCTTGACTGCATCTGCTGTGCCATTGTAGCAATTGCTGCAAGGCAAGGAGAATCAAGAAGGTTGAACATCAGGAATGTAAATGCTGCAATTGAGCTTGGGAACCAAGATGCAACACCAGCTGCTACGTTGACTGCATCTTCTGTATCACCAGATACATTTGCAAGTACACCCATTGTTGAAACAATTGCTTCTTTTGCTGTAAATCCAGAGATAGAAGCTGCTACCGGCTGCCACTCGCCAAATCCAAGTGGTGCAAAGAGCGGTGCGATCACGCCACCAATCATTGCCATAAGACTGTCTGCGCTGTCTTCTACCATGCCAAAGCTTCCGTCTACAAATCCGAATCCGCCAAGGAACCACATTACGACGCAGGCAAGGAACAGGATTGTTCCGGCTTTGATGATGAAGCCTTTCAGTCTTTCCCATACATGAAGGAGAACTGTCTTAGCCTGTGGAATATGGTACTGTGGAAGTTCCATTACGAACGGTGCCGGTTTTCCTGAGAACGGTTTGGTCTTCTTCAGGATGATCGCAGCCACAAGTACTGCAACAATTCCAATGAAATACATAAGCGGTGCGATAAATGAACTTTCCTGATATCCTGCTACTTCACCGGAAATAACACCACCCATCAGAGCGATAACCGGAAGCTTAGCTCCACACGGGATAAAAGTTGCTGTCATAATTGTAAGACGTCTGTCATTGTCCTGTTCAATAGTCTTAGAAGCCATGATTCCAGGAATACCGCAGCCTGATGAAATCAGAAGCGGGATAAAGCTCTTTCCCGAAAGTCCGAAATGTCTGAACACACGGTCCATGACAAATGCGATACGAACCATGTATCCACAGTCTTCAAGGATAGACAAGAAAAGGAACAGAATCGCCATCTGTGGAACGAAACCAAGAACGGCTCCAAGACCACCGATGATACCATCAACAACAAGTCCCATAACCATGTCACCGGCACCGATCGCTGAAAGTGCGCTTGTTGCTGCATCCTGAATTGCTACTACAAATACATCATTTGTCCAGTCTGTTACAAAGGTACCGACTGTCGTTACAGAAACATAATATACGATCCACATTACCAGCATAAAGATCGGGATTCCGAGGAACCGGTTGGTAACGATACGGTCGATCTTGTCAGAAGTTGTAAGCTTTTCTTTTCCCTTCTGAACAGTTGTTGAAACAATCTTCTGGATGAATTTGTAACGTTCGTCTGTTACAATACTTTCCATATCATCGTCATGTTTCTTTTCAAGAGCTTTTCTCTGTGCTTCCACCGTCTGGGCTGCCGCACCGGAAAGTTTCATGCTCTCTACTACCTTGCTGTCGTTCTCAAGGAATTTTACAGCGTACCATCTCTTCTTCTCTTCTGAAACAGAACTCGGAAGAACGCTCTTAACTTCTGCCACAGCACCTTCCAGCTCTGCTGAGAAGATATCTTTCGGAAGATCGATTTCTGACTTCTTAGCAACTTTTACTGCTTCATCGATCAGTTTGTCAAGTCCTTCACCTTTCAGCGCAGATGTCTCGATAATCGGACAGTCAAGTAGCATTGAAAGTCTCTTCACATCAATCTTGATTCCTCTCTTCGCAAGAAGATCTGCCATGTTCAGTGCAATAACAACCGGAACGCCTGTCTCGATCAGCTGAGTTGTCAGATACAGGTTACGTTCAATATTGGTTGCATCCACCAGATCAATGATCACATCCGGATTTTCTTTCAGCACATAGTCACGGCTGACGACCTCTTCCAGTGTATATGGAGACATTGAATAGATACCCGGAAGGTCAGTTACGATAACTTCTTCCTTTGTCTTCTTACTTTTTAATTTACCCTCTTTTTTCTCTACAGTAACCCCTGGCCAGTTACCAACATACTGGTTGGCTCCTGTGAGCGCGTTAAACATGGTAGTTTTACCGCAGTTCGGGTTTCCGGCAAGTGCAATTTTAATTGCCATTCCTTTTTACCTCCTTGTTGTACTACTCTCATGCATAATTATGTATATGCTATTTTACCTGCACACACTGTGCATCATCTTTTCTTACTGTAAGTTCATATCCTCTTACAGTAATCTCAACAGGATCACCGAGAGGCGCAACTTTTCTGATGTACAGCTCGCTTCCTTTTGTTATGCCCATGTCCATAATACGGCGTTTGTAAGCTCCGTCTCCTTCAATCTTGGTCACAACAACAGTGCTTCCAACCTTTGCATCACCTAAAGTCATTGTCGTATCTCCTTTCCTTTAAGCTTCGTAATACAGAATATATATGCAGCGGACCCATCGACCAGCCAGAGGCTAGATCATGATATGCCGCGCCATATCAGAATTAACCGCAACACGTGAATCCTTGATGTTCACGATCACATTACCACCGATTGCAGAAACAACTGTAATTTCTGCACCTGCTACAAATCCGAGATTCGCAAGGAATCGCCTTGTTTCTTCATTTCCACCAATTCTCTTGATCTCATTTACTTCACCAATATTCGCCATCGTTAAAGGCATAATCCCTACCTCCTGTTCTTTTGCGTATTTGGAATTTTGAATGATAATTTTTTTCATTACCAACTTTTGTTCATTAGTTAGTATATGCTAACATTTGTGTGTTGTCAAGTATTTTTTTAAGTTTTATTAAACCATTGTTTTCTGTTACTCATTTTTGCCCTTTACAACTTACTTCTAATAGTTATAGCTTCTACTTTTTGCACAAAAAGAGCATTTACAGAACAATATTATTTGAAAAAAAATATAATCCATGGTATCCTATTAGATATAAGAATAAATAGTGAGGTGACCGGAATAAATGGCTAAAAATGAATCTTCCGAAAATTATCTTGAAGCAATATTGATGTTAAGTAAAAAATTACCTGTCGTACGTTCCGTAGATATTGCCAACGAACTTGGTTTCAAAAAATCAAGCGTCAGCATCGCCATGAAGAAACTTCGTCAGGAGAATCATATTACCGTAACAGATGCAGGTTTTATCTATCTTACCGATTCAGGAAAAGAGATCGCGAACATGATCTATGAACGGCATGAATTTATTTCAAAATGGCTGATCGAACTCGGTGTCCCAGAAGAAATCGCTACAGATGATGCCTGCCAGATGGAGCACGTGATCAGCAGAGAAAGCTTTAACGCAATCAAAGAATATGTACGAACACATTAGTAAATGCGTCAGAAAAGGCCGAAAAGTTTATAACTTTTCAGCCTTTTTCTTTGCCCTTTTGCAGACTCTACAGATTTACCGCAACATATTTCATATGCTGTTTTCCGTAATGAAATTACTTTACTGATATTATTCATCAAGGATCTGTCCGTCAAGCGATAAGGTCACGACCTGCCACGGAATAAATTTACCGCTTTCCTGAAGCGCTTTCTTAGCCGCCAGCTCAAGTCCGCCACAACAAGGTACTTCCATCCGCACAATCGTCACACTCTTAATATTATTGTTCTTAATAATCTCCGTCAGCTTCTCCGAATAATCCACATTATCCAGTTTTGGACATCCAATCAAAGTCACATGCCCTTTGATAAAACGATTGTGAAAATCTCCATAAGCATAGGCACTGCAATCTGCAGCGACCAGAAGCTTCGCCCCGTCAAAATATGGTGCATTCACCGGTGCAAGCTTAATCTGTACCGGCCACTGGGAAAGCATACTCTTATTCACGCTTTTCGCCGTCTCCCTTCCTTCCTCTTCGCTCTCTGCATTCTGCATACTCTCCTCTCTGTTCATCATACGCATGCGGGTTCCAGGACATCCCCCTGCAAATGGTTTTACCGGTGCTTTAGGTCCTTCTCCCGCATTCTGCTTTGTGGCCTCTTCCTGCTGCTTTTTAAGCATATTCTGCTTCACAGCCTCCGCATCATAAGCCGCCGCCTCACGCTCTACAAAATGAATGGCATCCACCGGACAATTCGGCAGACAGTCTCCCAGCCCGTCGCAATAATCATCTCTCATCAGCTTTGCTTTCCCATTTACCATAGAAATAGCCCCCTCATGGCAGGCCTTTGCACAAGCTCCACACCCATTACACTTCTCCTCATCTATCTGAATAATTCTACGAATCATATTCCTTTATATCCTCCTATTCGAAAAATTTGTATTCCTTTAACTTTACCAGCTTATTTTAGCTTACAACCGCATTCTATTCTGTTGTTATAACAACAATCCACATAAAAAAACCTTGCGGATTCTCTCCACAAGGTTTTCCCTCTTCTCTCAAACTCTATACGAAATCGTCTGATTTAATTATGCAAGTGCCTTTTTAGCAACTTCAGCTACAGCTGCGAAGCCAGCTGCATCATTAACTGCCATTTCAGCGAGCATCTTTCTGTTCATATCTACACCGGCAACTTTAAGTCCGTGCATAAGCTTGCTGTAAGAAAGACCATTCATTCTTGCAGCTGCGTTGATACGAGCGATCCAAAGCTGACGCATCTGACGTTTTTTCTGCTTTCTTCCTGCGTATGCTGATGTAAGGGCTCTCATTACAGACTGTTTTGCAATTCTGTACTGTTTAGAGCGAGCTCCTCTGTATCCTTTAGCCAGTTTTAAAGTTCTATTGTGTTTCTTCTTAGCGTTCATTCCGCCTTTAATTCTTGCCATTACTTAATCCTCCTTCTATCTTTCCTGCCAAATCTTAGAGATATGGTAAAACTTTCTTCATGTTCTTTACATTTGTAGAATCTGTGATAGTTGACTGTCTAAGATTTCTTTTTCTCTTAGTAGACTTCTTTGTTAAGATATGGCTCTTGTAAGCTTTGTTTCTTTTAAGTTTACCTGTAGCTGTTGTTTTGAAGCGCTTTGCAGCAGCTCTATTTGTTTTAATTTTTGGCATGATGTTTTCCTCCTTAATATAGATAATTTATTTTTAACGTTTTTCAGTTAAAACCATGCTCAGGCTTCTGCCTTCAAGTTTTGCCGGCTTTTCAATGACAGCAACATCTTTCATCTTCTCAGCAAAATCGTCAAGAATATGTTTACTCTGCTGCATATGAGCCATCTCTCTACCACGGAAACGAAGTGTAACCTTTACTTTATTTCCTTTTGAGATAAATTTTCTAGCATTATTCATCTTCGTGTTCAGGTCGTTGGTGTCAATATTTGGTGAAAGACGCACTTCCTTAACCTCGACAGTTCTCTGTTTTTTCTTTGCTTCTTTTTCTTTTCTTGCCTGTTCGTATCTGTACTTACCATAATCGATAATCTTACAAACCGGCGGTTTCGCTGTCGGAGCGATTTTAACCAGATCCAGTTCCGCTTCCTGTGCCAGCTTCATAGCCTCTCTTGCTGACATTATTCCTAACTGTTCCCCACTCTCGCTAACCACGCGTACCTCTCTGTCGCGGATTTGTTCGTTAATCATTAAATCGCTAATTGTTGTGCACCTCCAATAAATAAAAAATAGTGAATAGCTGCAGACTATCCACTATCTATTGCATACAATACTTATATCCGGTATTATAAATTCAATATCAAACCGTTAGTCGCCTGATTGCGCTAAGGTGAGAGTGGATACTCTTCTTTGTTGTTCGCTTTACGCAAGTTATAATTTACCACAGATTTTATATGGTGTCAACACTTTTTTTATTTTTTATGAACCATTATTTTGATTGTTTTTTTCATAATAAATCAATCAAAATAATGGTTTTCTCCATGTTTTTCTTCTTTATAGTATTGTAATTTCTAACAATCTTTATTTTTCAGACTTAAACCTACTCAATCCCTGTCACCTTGTAATCTTTGTCTTCAACAGCTTTTTTCAGTACCTCATCAGCTACTTCTGCCGCAAGTGTTACTACCGCTGTTCCATTTTCATGGCTTACTTCTGCCGCCTCTACTCCTTCGATTGCTTCCAGAGTTTTCTTTACGGTTGCCTCACAGTGTCCACACATCATACCTTCGATTTTCATTGTTTTTGTCATTGTCTTTTCCTCCTCTATTTCTTTGACTTTTGACTTTATCTTCTTATCTTTGCTGGCATCATACATTTTAAACCAGTTCAGACGAAGTGCATTGGTTACGACACAGAAGCTTGAAAGACTCATAGCTGCTGCGCCAAACATCGGATTTAATTTCCATCCGAAGATTGGATACCAGATACCTGCTGCATGCGGGATTCCGATCACATTGTAGAAAAATGCCCAGAACAGGTTCTCATGGATATTTCTTAAAGTTGCTTTACTCATACGGATGGCTGCCGGTACATCACTTAAACGGCTTTTCATCAGAACAACGTCTGCTGCATCGATCGCGATATCGGTTCCTGCACCAATCGCAATTCCCATATCGGCTCTGGTAAGTGCCGGCGCGTCATTGATTCCGTCACCAACCATGGCAACTTTTCCTTTTTTCTTTAATTTCCGGATAACGGCTTCTTTTCCGTCTGGAAGAACGTCTGCGATGACTTCATCTACACCCGCCTGACGTCCGATCGCTTTTGCGGTTCTCTCATTGTCACCGGTCAGCATTACCACATGGATTCCCATATTCTGCAGTTCTTTGACTGCCTTTGGACTGTCCTCTTTGATGACGTCTGCTACCGCAATGATTCCGATCAGCTGATCTTCTTTCGCAAAGAACAACGGCGTCTTTCCTTCTGCCGCCAGATCTTCTGCCTTTTTCAGCGTTCCTGCATCCACAGAAGTCTTTGTCTGGATAAATTTCTTATTTCCACCATAAATCGTCTTTCCTGCAAGAACTGCGGAAAGTCCGTTTCCAGGTACTGCCTGGAAGTCTTCTACTTCCTCCGCATCCAGTCTGCGCTCTTGGGCTTCCTGCAAAATTGCATGTGCCAGTGGGTGCTCGCTCTTTCTTTCCAGTGCATAAGCAAATCCCAAAAGTTCTTCCTCCGAGATACCCTCTGCCGGTATCATATCCGTTACTTTCGGTTCCCCGCTTGTGATGGTTCCGGTCTTGTCCAAAGCTACGATCTGCATTTTACCGGTCTCTTCCAGAGATACCGCCGTCTTGAACATGATTCCGTTCTTTGCGCCCATTCCGTTACCAACCATAATGGCAACCGGTGTGGCAAGTCCCAGTGCACAAGGGCAACTGATAACGAGTACGGAAATACCTCTTGCCAGTGCGAATCCAACACTCTGACCTGCGATCAACCATACGATAATTGTAATCACTGCAATCGTAATAACCGCCGGCACAAATATTCCGGATACACGGTCTGCAATCTTTGCGATCGGTGCTTTGGTTGCCGCCGCATCACTGACCATCTGAATGATCTGTGAAAGTGTGGTATCTTCCCCAACTCTGGTTGCCTCGCATTTGAGGAAACCGGACTGGTTCATGGTTGCAGCAGATACCTTGTCACCTTCTGCTTTATCAACCGGAATACTCTCTCCGGTAAGTGCTGCTTCATTGACTGCACTGGTTCCTTCCAGCACGATACCGTCTACCGGTATATTTTCACCCGGTCTTACTACAAAGATATCGCCTTTTTTCACCTGATCGATGGAAACCTCTGTCTCCACACCATTTTTCAGGACAACAGCTGTCTTCGGAGCCAGCTTCATCAGACTCTTTAATGCATCTGTTGTCTTTCCTTTGGAATGCGCTTCCAGCATCTTTCCGACTGTGATAAGCGTCAAGATCATGGCTGCTGATTCAAAATAGAACTCATGCATATAAGACATGACGCCTTCCATATCCATCTTCATCTGTGCATCGGTCATTGCAAACAATGCATAGGTGCTGTATACAAAGGATGCCCCTGATCCCAGTGCAACCAGAGTATCCATGTTCGGTGCACCATGAAGGAGTCCCTTAAATCCATTGATGAAGAACTTCTGGTTGATCACCATGATAATTCCGGTAAATAACAGCTGGATCAGTCCCATTGCTACATGATTGCCAGCCAGAAATCCCGGCAGTGGCCAGTTCCACATCATATGACCCATGGAAATGTACATCAGTGGGATCAGGAAACAAAGAGATGCGATCAGACGGCGCTTCATAATCGGTGTCTCCCTGTCTTTCAGGGCATCCTCGTCCATTGCTGTGCCCTTTTTGGCTCCTGCATCTGCTCCTTTTACCGAAGCACCGTATCCTGCTGCCTCAACAGCCGCAATGATCTCCGACTGGGATGCGGTCCCTTCTACTCCCATGGAATTCGTCAGAAGACTGACCGAACAGCTGGTAACTCCCGATACCTTCGATACTGCCTTTTCCACTCTGCTGCTGCATGCCGCACAGCTCATTCCTGTTACTGTATATTGTTCCACAAAAATCCACCTCACTTTTTGGCTTTATCTGCCATTTTTATATTGTAAAAATTTTCCTGCGCTTTTCATCTGAAAATCTATAACAATCCTGTTATTTCATCAGTTTCTGAAGCGTTACAACCAGCTCATCGATCGTCTCATCTTTTCCCTCGCGGATATCCTCTGCCACACAGGTACGGATATGATTCGCCAGAAGGACTTTATTAAAACTGTTGAGTGCCGCATTGATCGCCGATACCTGAATCAGAATATCCGGACAGTACGCATCTTCTTCTACCATGCGCTTCACACCTCTGACCTGCCCTTCAATCCGGTTCAGGCGGTTGATCATGTCCTTGTATTCCTTTTCAGAACGCTCTTTCGTCTTATGACAGTGACAACATTCTTTCTTTTCTTCCATGCGTCTCACCTCTTATCTTTCCTCTTTACGAGGGTCATTATATACCCCATCAGGGTATATTGCAAGAAGAATTTTCTCGATTTAAAATTTTTATATACAGCACTGAATGATGACTGCACAATGACACATTCTTGTACCGGGCACGTGTCTTTGGCACATCGTATCTTTTATTTAGCAAAAACTTTTTTACACACAAAAAGAACCTGCAAGTTTTTCAACCCACAGATTCTCTCGTATTGTTTCTATTTTAATATTTTTGAAGTGTATAATAGGTGCTTCTCGCTTTTCCATTCCGTTTCAGGAAATTCTTTTCCACAAGTCCTCTTATCACTCTTGCTGCAGTTGATGCACTTACTTTAAGCAGACTCACAACATCATTCTTTGTAAAATCCTCACAATTTTCGGCATACTCCAGAACTTTTTCTTCCTCATCGCTTAATTTCTGTGTATCCTCCTCATCCGTTTCTGGATTCTTTTCATCCTTCACTTCCGACTCCGGCGTATCTGTTTTTTCACATAGCACATTGATATTCGGTAATACAATTTTAAAAGTATTTCTCGTCGTCTCAATAACAGGTTTTTCTGCCATATCAGCGTAAGCCCCTATAATCTTACTGATTCCAGTACCATATGCTTCGATTAAATGCAACCGGTAAAAGACATTTGCAAGATCCGGATTTCTGCATATAGAAATACCTGCCATCACATCCTCCAGCTCAATTCCAGGCATCAATCCTCCGATTGATATAAATTCCATCCGGTCTTCATAAATACTGATCAATGCACTTGCACTAAACGCATAATCCCTGTGAACCAGCAAATTTAACAATGCTTCTCTGACAGCGATTTCAGGATAATCCCTGACATCTATCCGCAGCAACTTTTCAATTGTTGCATGTGTCTGATTATGAAAATCAATATAATCGTAGACATCATTCATCTGTTTCATCAATGCCCCTGAAAATTCTCTACGGTCTTTAAATACCGTCTGATCCTTTCCCTGAAAAACAGCTACTTTAATCGTGTGTACACACTGATCCGATAAAAGCATTGCAAGATTACTGTAAAGTCCATCCTTATCAATCAGTTTCAATGTCCGCATCTGCTGTATCCCAAACTCAACCTTACGAAGCTGAAATTCTTTCTCTGCCACTTCAAAAGTCAGTTCCTGATTCAGACTACGCATAGATTCAAAACGATCTCCATCTGTCTCTTTAATCATCTGGCGGATTGCCGCATCTGTAGCAGGAACAGTTGAATATCCCTGTCTGACATAGACTCCTTCTGGTCGCATTCCTTTTTTTGCAATATAATAAGGGCGATCCGTTCCACGTTGAATATCTACAACAACAATCTTTTTTCCATCTTCTTCTAATGTCTCATAATGTAAAAACATTGTGATATCCGGTTTGATCGCATCTCTGACCATATTACTGATCTGCAATGCAGTGCCATCTGGATTATCAAGACCAACTACCGTACCATCATCCTGTACACCAATATATAACTTGCCACCATTACAATTTGCAAAGGCAATAATTTCTTTTTTTATGTCATCAACTACTACTTCTTTAAGCTCTACTGTTTCACTTTCCCGAAAAATCATTTTATGCCCTCCTCAAATCATATAATATATTTATATTATATACAATCGTGTCAATTGTGTCAATCGTGTCATTTTTTAATGCAAGCAATCATATTTTGACACGATTCCGCCACATTATACATAAAACTCTTTTCTCCTAAGCCGAGTATAAGGTCTTTTCTCCCGCACTTTCCCGGATTTCTCCAAGTTAATATCCACATACACAATCTGCTCTGTGTCATCTGCCCGGGCAAGAATCTCTCCATTTGCATCGACAGCCATAGACTCCCCAGCAAAATCCATCTCCTCTTCCACCCCAACACGGTTACACATTGCGATCGCCACACTGTTCTGAAATGCCTGTACACGTACCTCCCATTCAAACATTTCCGAAGGCTCTGCTTTGGTATTCACCGTCGGGATCAAGATCAAATCTGCCTCCTGCAGGCTTTCCGTCCGGATGCTTTCCGGGTAATGTCTGTCAAAACATACCACAATCCCGATCTTTCCGAATTCCGTGTTAAAGACATGAAATCCATCATCTGACGGGGTATAATAATCCTGCTCATAAAACTGCTCTACCTGCGCAACATGCACCATTTTCTGTATTCCTATGACTTCTCCACTGCGGTCGATCAGAATACTCGCATCGTATGTACCATTTGCTTCCCGCAGATATAAGTTTGGCACTGCCATAATCTGATGCTTTTTGCAGGCATCACAGAATTTTTTTACAATCTCATCTTCTATAGATACGGAATAACTGCTTACATCCCTTCCCAGATATTGCGGAAAAAATTCCGTAAGCTGCACTTCCGGGAACAGCACAAGCTCTGCTCCCTTTTCTGCTGCTTCTGCAATCGCATGCAGACTTTTTTCCATATTCTTTTCTACACTTCCCGAATTTGACATTTGTATCATCGCAAGCCTCATGTTAAATATCCTCCTTACCTCCTTTTACTCCAAAATCAGATATTTCTTCTTATCTGCTGAAGTAAGATTTTTCCCGTTAAGCAAAAAACGAACAGCGAGTTACCTCTTCACGATTTTTGTCGTTACAAGCGGCAACTCCCTGTCTTTTATCTTCTTACTGTTTATTTAAAAGAAACATTCTCAATAATCACCTGATCAAACATCCTATGAAGTACTCTGCCCTGTTCATCTTCTCCGTTTCCATTCTGATAAACATTTGCTGCATAAACATCATACAAAACTTCTGCTCGCTCCGCATCATCCAGTCCATTCAAGAATTCTGCGATTCCTTCATAAATGGCTCCTGCCAGATCTCCTTCCTGCGGATTATTTTCAACATACCACTCATAGTTTGTCTCGTTTTGTTCCTTCGCACTTTCTTTCTCTTCATCTCTTTTTCTCCCTGTTCATTACACTTCACCTTTAAATAAAAGCGTAAGCTTATTATACCCCCGGTAATTTTCGTCAATTTCTTATTATTTACAAGGCAAAAAGATTTACCACGGAATATTCTTCCATTGTAAAGGAATCCCGATTTCCTATATCGTAAGACGGGATCGCACATCTGCATGCAGCTACATTATCAAACGTGCCCTCTTCTTGCCGCTTCTTCAATCAGCTTCGGCTGAATTAAAGGATATGTCCAGTCTTTTATCAGTTCATCGCATATGACAATTTTCTCAATTTCACTATGTATCTCTTCAAATGAAAAAATATCTGCCACATAAAGCATTCCAAAGGTCTCTTTTTCTTCATCTTTGTTGACTCTCGTTTTCCCTTTTACGGAATATACGCAAATTGGCTCGATCTTAAAGTCCACCGCTCCTGTTTCTTCTTTTAATTCTCGTTTTGCCGCTTCTTCAATAGTCTCTCCTGCTTCTCTGTGTCCTCCAGGCACTTCGTAGGTATCCCTTTCTTTGTGTTTGCAAAATACCCATTTTTCGCCAGTTCTGGCAATGATTACAGCAAAATCTAATTGCGAATCTTCTATTTTGTCATAAAATCTGACCTCTAGCATATTTCTTCCTCACAATTCCATTCAAGCATAAATTCTTCTATGTATGTCGTCATGAATTTTTCTCTTCTTTCTGCAATTTTTCTGGCACTATCCGTATTCATTAAATCTTTCAGTAAAAATAATTTTTCATAAAAATGATTGATCGAAGTCGTAGTTCCATTTTGATATTGTACTTTATTCATCCCAATCCTTGGAAGAATATCAGGATTATACATTTCCCGGTTATGATTTCCTCCATACGCAAATGCTCTCGCAATACCGATTGCTCCAAGCGCATCAAGTCGATCTGCATCCTGAACTCATTTCCATGCATCTATCTCTTCCCGCGATTTGAATATAATAATATTTTTATTCTTATATTTTCTTAACATCTCATTGATTTCCGGTATTTCATCCCTTGAAAAATTGATAATAAAATCTCTGAATTCTGCTGACAGTTCTTCTTCCTGCCATGGCATATCTTCTCTTTCACTTCCAATACGCCCTTCCGCGCCCGCAAGACACACATTTGTTGGCAGATCTAAAAAGAATACCGTATCACATTCTTCAAAACGCATTTCAAGTGTTCTTCCATAATTACCATCGATAATCCATTCTTCCTGCTTTATAATCTCAGATAATTTTGCATCGAATTCCTGCTTTGTTATCGTTGTCCTGTCCGGCTTATGCCAGATCATATCAAGATAATACAATGGAAGTCCTGTTTTGTCTCTGAGTTTTCTTGCAAATGTACTTTTCCCCGCACCGGGACACCCAAGTATCAGAACTTTTTTCATATTTATCTCCTAATCCTTTTCCTAATTAAATGTTAGACTCGTTGATTCATTTTTTATTTTTGAAGTTTATAGTCATCATACACCGTTAAAGAAGCCAACCTCAGTATATCACACCCCCCAGCGGCATTCCTCCACATATCTACTCTGGACATATGAACCATTTCCTTCATTCCGTACATATATCCGCCACTATACCATAAAATAAGCGAGCAAAACGAAATATTATAGCAATCTGATGCATGAATAATTTTAGAATCCTGTAATAAAACTGCACTTTTTTTAGAGTTGTTCAATCTTACATTCATGTTCCTTTGTCTTGCTGTTATAACTGATTCCAACAGCAAGAATGTGTCCTGTATATTCCTTTCTTTCTGCTGTTTTTCCCTGAAACCGCAAAGCGTACTCTTTTTCTTTTATCTGCGCAATTACCTCTTCCGGCTTATGATCTACTTTCAGTTCCAGTATCATACAATCCTGATCATATCTGATTGGATAAAAAATATTTTGAATCTGATCCACATTATATCGGATATAAGTAAACACCGTCTTTCTTTTTTCTAACATTACGCCGTCTTTTAATTAGTCTTAACTAATTTCATTATATATAACCTCTTTATCCTGGCTTTTCAGCTCAATTCTTCGACATAAAATGTCACCCTCGCCTGGGGACCATTTGCGGAAGGACGCAACGATATATTCACCAATCCGGTTCTGACAAAGATCGATGAAAAATACGGAAAAACTGCTGCACAGACAGCCCTTCATTTCCTCCTTCAAAATGATGTGGTTATCATTCCGAAATCTGTTCACAAAGATCGTATGCAGCAGAACTTTGACCTCTTCGATTTCACACTGACCGCAGAAGAAATGGTAGAAATTGAAGCTCTGGATGGTGGCGAAAACTTCCATTAGTAATTACAGTTTTCATATATCCTCCAACCATCGAATTATATACTCTTTTTATTTCACCAAATCTTTCCGATTTAATTAAAAATTTATAACACCATTATCAATGTACCTGCTCCTATCAAAACACAGCCAATGAGTGATTTTGCAGTAAACTGTTCATGTAAAAACACAAATGCCAATATAAGTGTGATTACCACACTCAGTTTATCTATTGGTACAACCTTTGATGCATCCCCCATTTGTAAAGCTTTATAATAGCACAGCCACGAAGCTCCTGTTGCTAATCCAGATAAGATTAAAAAAATCCAGCTTTTCTTACTGATTTCTGCCAGTCCATTCTGCGCATGAGTAAGAAAAACCATGCCCCATGCCATGATTACTACAACAATGGTTCGGATTGCAGTTGCCAGGTTGGAATTCACTCCTTCTATACCTATCTTGGCAAGAATTGAGGTTAACGCAGCAAATACCGCTGATAAAACAGCAAATATCATCCACATAATAACACCTTCTTTTCACATAAAAAAATAAGAACTGATCATTTCACCAATCTGTTCTCTTCTCCCCAAATGCAAAGTTGATCCAGTACAGTCATCAATGACTTCCCTCTTTCTGAAAGGCTGTACTCCACCTTCGGCGGGATCTGCGGATATTCCGTCCTGATAATCAGGCGGTCTTTCTCCAGCTCTTTGAGATTGGTACTGAGCGTTTTGTCGGAAATAGTTTTCAGATACCGTTTTAATTCATTGAACCGTACCGTTTCAAACTCCATCAGACAGTATAGAATAACCATCTTATGTTTGCCGGAAATCAGGGACAATGTATAGGCAAAGCCTGTATCTTCAAAATTTGCATTTTCGATATAGTTCTTTATCATAACACTTTCTCCTTAGAAGGGGGTTTTTGCATAAGCAAAGGCTCCTTTTTCAACTATATAAATTGATAGTAACGCTCAATTCACCTTCCTATAATCAGCATGAGTCAAACAATCGTCCAGTTCAAATTTGAACCCTTTAAATTAATATTGCTTTCATTCGCGTTGCCGTATATAATATTTATTATATGATACCAGGGTCAAAAGGTCAGAAAGCCAATACAAGCTTGCTTGCAAGAGGATTTTTGACCTTTTGACACTCACATCATTATTATACGAAAAAAGGAGTCTGCACGACTATGGATTATATTTCTGTAAAAGAAACTTCGAAGAAATTCCATTTATCTGAACGCCGCATACAAAAACTCTGCGAAACCAACCGGATTAAGGGTTGCAAAATGGTCAGCGGCATCTGGTTGATCCCTGCCTCGGCCACCAAACCTTCCGATGAGCGAATGACGAATTCCCCGAAAGATTCCGATTCTCTCTCTTTAAAAGAATTATGTGATATACTTTCCATTTCGACCGCAACCGGGCGCAACTGGATCAAGCTTGGCAAACTTATTCCTGAATATACGGATAAAAGAAAGCCTTATTTTACAAAACAATATACCGAAAAGTTGAAAGCCGAACTGCAATCAGGCAAAAATCAATCACTGAAAAGCAGACGTAACAAGAAATTTGTCTGTGGAAATTCTCTTTACAGCGCCTATGTTTCTGAAAATTGTCAGAATATTGAACCACTGCAGCAGATTCTCCGAATTGTAACCGATGAATCCATTGCTCTTTCATCGGATGTGATTCAATATTTCATTGCTGACTGTGCCCTGCATTTGCTCGCCCAAAAATATGATCTTTCTTTCAAGCATGAAAAAGCGTTGCTGAGCAGATTTTTAAGAAAAGAAATCACCCTGTCTCTATACGACGAACTGATCTATGCTTTGATTGCAGATTCCAAGCAGGCTCTGCTTTTCTGTGAAAAATATTCTCCGCTTTTTGATTTTGATTATGTATACGAACCTGCTGAAGATATTCTTGGTCTCATTTACATTTCCTGTAAAAATATCGGCAGCCGCAAGGCAACCGGCTCCTACTATACGCCTACCAAAATCGTCAAAAAGCTGATTGAGAAGCTGGATATTGCATCAGATGCCAGAATTCTGGATCCCTGCTGTGGAACTGGAAATTTTTTATTGCAGCTTCCAGCACATGTTCGTTTTGACCAGATTTATGGCAATGACACCGATACAATCAGTGTAAAAATCACCCGGTTGAACATGGTTTTGAAATATGACATTCTTTCTGTCAAAACTCTGTACGAGCATATAACCGAAGCCGATTATCTTGCATCTGATTTAAAAGCTTCTTACCAGTATATCATCGGCAATCCGCCATGGGGATATGAATTTTCCGAGTCGGAAAAGGAAAAGCTTCGCAAAAACTATCGGACTGCTTCCGGGAAAAATATAGAGTCTTATGATTTGTTTATTGAAAAAGCACTACGTAATTTGTCCATAAACGGACAACTCTCTTTTATTCTTCCAGAGGCAATACTTAATGTAAAGGCACATACACCAGTCCGTACTGCCATTATGGAAAGTAATTCCATCCGATATCTTAATTTTTTGGGAAATGCCTTTGATAAGGTTCAGTGTCCCTGCATTATATTGCAGCTCATTCACACCGGAAAGCCACTTTCGACAGTCGGAATGGAAGTATCCGACTATAGTCACTGTACAACCATTCTGACAAACCGTAAAATTTCAGCCGAATATTTCAGCTTTCATACAACGGATGCTGAATATCAGCTGCTTGAAAAAATTCGGCATATTCCTAAAACAAAATTCCTTGCCGGAAACGCCGATTTTGCTTTAGGAATCGTAACCGGAAATAATAAAAAATATATTTCTTCCGTGAAAAACAAAGATAACGAAATTATTTTAAAAGGCTCCGATATCTTTAAGTACCATACTAATCCGAACTCAAACTATATCGTGTTTAACCCACAGAATTTTCAGCAGGTAGCACCTATAGAAATGTACCGTGCGCCAGAAAAGCTTTTGTATCGTTTTATCAGCAGCCAGCTTGTCTTTGCTTATGATGATAAACAAACACTTTCTTTGAATAGCTGCAACGTGGTCATCCCCAAGCTTGAAGGACTGCATATAAAATATATTCTTGCCATCCTTAATTCCAGAATTGCACAGTTTATTTACAAAATGGAGTTTCACTCCGTGAAGGTATTGCGTTCTCATATTGAAAATATTCCGATTCCGGATGTTAATGCCGGCATGCAAAACAGTATCATCCAAGCTGTCGAACCACTAATTAACAGACTGCCTCCTGAGGAAGCACAAATTGCCTACGAGCAACTTGACCAATTGATTTTTAAATTATTTAATCTTACCTCTAAAGAGCAGGATATCATTAAGCATGCAGTAGATGGAGAAAACAAATTTCTGTTCTGACAAACATAAAACCAAAGATATTCCTGGCTTCCCCTATTCAACAATAGGATTGCCAGGTCTGCTCTGGTTTTTTCTTATCTTCCTTTCTTCTTAACGACATTAAGGACATCTTTTTCAGCAACCCAAAATGGTCTTAGCTCCTCTTCTGTCATAAAAACCTGGCCTTCAAATACAGCTGCTCCCGCCTGTTGCAGTAGCTCTTTCAATTGTCTCCGTAATTCTTTCATTTGTATGCCTCGTCTTCACAAAGTCTTATCTCTTATTCCCCATACAGAACACAGCCACAACCCCCGGACCTGTATGTGACCCAATCACCGTTCCAATGCAGTTAATCAGAATATTGTGGACTCCCATCTTCTTCTCCACCTGTCTTGCCACAAATTCCGCATCTTCTTTGCAGTCACCGTGTGTGATCATCACAATATCATTATCCCAACCTTCGGACTGCTTCACTGCCATATCCACGATGTGTGTCAATGCTTTCTTTCTGCCACGTTCTTTTCCAATAACCTTCAGTTCGCCATGATCGTCCATGTGGATGATCGGCTTGATCTGGATCATCGTTCCAACAATTGCAGAAGCCTTTGATACTCTTCCGCCTCTATGTAAATGGAATAAATCATCAATCGTAACGTTATGCATGATATGAAGCTTGTTCTCCTCCACCCAGGCAGCCACTTCTTCCAGACTCTTTCCTGCACGCTTCATCTGAACAGCTTTGTACACAAGAAGCCCCTCTCCCATGCAGGCGCAGAGTGAATCAATCACAATCAATTTCCGCTCCGGATACTCTTCCTGCAGCTCTTCTGCTGCCATCCGCACACTGTTGTACGTTCCGCTAAGTCCGGATGAAAAGGCAATATATAAAATATCTTTTCCTTCCTTCAGATATGGCTCCAATGCCTCTCTTGCCTGCTCCGGATTGATCTGAGAAGTTGTCGGCATCGACCCTGCCCTGACTTTTGCAAAAAATTCTTCCCCGGTAAGTCCAATCATATCCTCATAAGACTGTCCATCGATCAGATAAGTAAGAGGAATATATGGAACCTCAAGCTCCTCGGTCAGGTATTCCTTCGGTAAATCCACTGTGCTGTCTGTCATGATCATATATTCACTCATAAGTGTGTCCTCCTTCATCCCTTTAGGGATTTATATATTACTTATAATTATGTACAGTATACCCTCTTTTCCGCAAGATAGCAAAATCTTTTTCCCATGCTAAAAAAATCTTAAGTTTCTTAATAACTTTTGTCATAATCCGGTATATTTTCCTTTTTTTGTGAAATGCTAAATCTATGCAGAATCCAGGCAGTAAAATATTTCCGGGATTCCAGATTTTCTTAACTTTAAATTATCTCTGAATGGAGGATTCAATATGGAAAAACATACTGTCAGTGCTTCCCTCACCGACAATACAAAATATATGAACCGGGCTCTTCCCGTAAAAAAAAGCTTTGATATTATCGAACGAACTCTGATCATCGGCGGACAAAATAGTGCCTTTTATTTTATTGATGGTTTCACCAAAGATGAAATCATACTGAAACTTATGGACTCCTTCCTCAATATTTCTGCCGATGATATGCCAGAGGATGCAACTTCCTTTTCTACAAGCTGCATCCCCTATGTAGAAGTTGATATTCTCGGTGACTTTGACAGCATTTTCAAAAATCTTCTGTCCGGTGTCACCTGTCTTTTTATTGACGGCTATGAAGCCGCTATTGCCATCGACTGCCGTACTTACCCGTCCCGCAGCATCGAGGAACCCGATAAAGACAAATCCCTGCGCGGTTCCCGTGATGGCTTTGTGGAAACAATCGTATTCAATACTGCCTTGATGCGCCGCCGGATCCGCGATCCGCATCTGATCATGGAAATGTATGAAGCCGGCACTTCCACACGCACCGACGTAGCTCTCTGCTATATGTCCGACCGTGTAGACCGCGAACTTCTGACCACGATCCAGAACAAACTGGAAGAAAGCAAATCCCAGGATCTGAAAATGAGCCAGCAATCTCTTGCGGAAGCTCTCTTTCAGCGCAAATGGTACAATCCATTTCCAAAATATAAATTTACCGAACGTCCAGACACAGCCTGCGCCTGCCTGATGGAAGGAAAAGTGATCATCCTTACTGATACCTCCCCATCTGCACTGATCCTGCCAACCTCCATCTTTGATATGATCGAAGAGGCAAATGATTACTACTTTCCGCCAATCACCGGAATCTACCTGAAAATATCCCGTGTACTGATCACACTGCTGACTGTCTTCATGGTTCCACTCTTTCTGCTCTTTATGCAGAACCCGGCATGGATACCGGAGATCTTCCGCTTCGTTCTGATCGAAGATACGGTCAACATCCCCCTGATCTTCCAGATCCTGATCCTGGAGCTTGCCATCGACGGACTCCGCCTCGCCGCCCTCAACACTCCGAGTATGCTCAGCACCCCTCTCAGCGTCATCGCCGGTATCGTCATGGGGGAATTCTCCGTCGAATCCGGCTGGTTCAACAGCGAGATCATGCTCTACATGGCATTCGTCTCCATCGCCAACTACACCCAGCCAAACTTTGAACTAGGCTACGCATTAAAATTCATGCGTCTCCTGCTCCTTATCCTCACCGCCATCTTCAACCTCCCAGGATTCCTCACAGGCTGCCTCATCGTCATCCTCTGCATCACCTTCAACAAAACCCTATCCGGCCGTAGTTACCTGAACGTAAAATTAAACTAATCCCCTGTAGCCTGCAACAAAATTGCAGGCTACACCTACATAACCTTCACCTTTCCACCACTACCTAAATCTCCTCAACCGGTTATCACCAGCCTTGTAAAAAACGCCTCTCTAATACAGTAAATCCGGCAACCGGGATCAAAAAAATAGTGTTCAATTCACTTATTCTGCAATGGAGATGAAACTCAAAAATTGTGGAAGCCTTTGCTGACACAATTTTCGCTCTCAGAGGTTCATCGTAATGCCCTTGCACAATGGAATTGAACACTATTTTTTTGATCCCGGTCGCCAACACAACCTATATTTTAACGCCTTTTTTTTACAACCCTACTTCGTTGTACTTCCAAATCCCCCGTTTCTGACTGCCGTCGCATCGTCGTCCACAGTAATTCCATACTCAACAAAAATCCCCTGCATAAAGCCTGTCCCTTTTCCAAGCTCTACCGTTTTATTCTCATTGGTATCATTCGTCAGTTTCGCAAAGATATGGCCTTCATTATCAGAATAGAAATAATCGCTGTCAATAATTCCTACCGTATTATTCAGCTGCAGACGGAACTTGAATCCAAGTCCGCTTCTCGGGTAGCATTTGAGTACCCAGTTTTCTTCCATTTCTACACGGATCCCTGTCGGGATCTTGATCGTCTTTCCCGGCTCGATCACAAAATCATCCGGTGCATAGAAATCATATCCTGCACTTCCTGCCGTTGCACGCTTCGGCAGTTTGATTTCTTCATATAAAGCCTTGATCTGATCCTCTGTATACTGCTCACCAAAGGTATCCTTCCATCCTTCCATAAACTGTTCCAGACTTACTTTGTGAAATTTAGCAATTCTCTTCATGTAATACAATTTCTCCTTTTCCTAATGTCTCCGGTACGTTAATGACCATCTGGTTCGCGCTGCCTTTCCAGTGCAGATCCAGTTCTTTCTTCTCAACCTCGAATTCTCCGTCCACCAGAACGTCCAAATAATTTACAATATCCATATTCTTGATATCTTTCCATTCATAACCGGTGTAAAGCCAGATCGTCTTTGACGGAAATTTTTCTTTAATCTCTTTTGCCAGCATCATGACCTCATAGGCATTTGCCGAATGCAGCGGGTCGCCTCCACTGAATGTGATCCCACTGATATAATCCTTCTCCAGTTCTTCAAAAATCTCTGCCTTCGCCTTTTCATCGAAGAAAAGCCCACCATTCGGATCCCAGGTCACCGGATTGTGGCATTCCTTACAGCAATGGTCACATCCTGCAACCCAGAGGACAACCCGCAGGCCATCCCCGTTGAGCATATCATCTTTTGTTATATTATGGTAACGCATTTACATACTTTTCCTTTCCGCAATTTCTGCCATCTTGGCATCATTGAGTCTGGTATCTCCCTTAACTCTCGAATAAGACAGATATCCATTCATACGGTCAATCTTCGTCAGATTCTTGCTTCCACATACCGGACACACATCCATAGACAGCTCTTCATGACCACAGTCATCACAGTAGGCAAGTGACAGATTAACGCCCTCATAAAATCCCATATCCATTGCACGGCGTACCAGTGATTTGATAGCCTCTTTGTTATAATTGATCGGGTATTTTACATACTGGATCTTTCCACCGTTACACAGATCCCAGAAACGGTTTTCCAGATCCTGCTTTTCGATCGGTGTAATATCCTCGGTTACATGGCAGTGAAAACTGTTGCTCACATACGCCCTGTCCGATACATTTTCCACGATTCCATATTTTTTACGGAACTGCTGCACCTGCACACCACACAGATTCTCAGCCGGTGTTCCGTAAATCGCATACAGATAGCCGTCTTCTTTTTTAAATTCATTGACCTTCATGTTGATATATTCCATGGTCTTGATGGCAAATGCTCCATCCTCTACCAGGGACTTTTTATTATAAAGCTGCTGGAATTCATTGAGCGCCGTAATTCCAAAGGAAGCGGTTGCCGATTTCAGCACCGGTTTAATCTTGTCATGGATCTTCAGATGTCCGCCATAGAAACCACCCTCACAGTAGGCAAGCGGATTCGTAGAAGCACGCAGCTCTCCGAGGTATTCGTAAGTACGGATATGAAGCTTCCGGATCAGTTCCAGGTAATAATCCAGTACTTCAAAGAAATCTCGGTTCTCCTGTCTGGATTTGGCAAGGATCATCGGAAGATGGAGACTGACCGCACCGATGTTGAACCTTCCGACAAATACCGGCTCATCCTTTTCGTCCACCGGATTCATACCGCCTCTTTCATACCATGGAGATAAGAATGCACGGCATCCCATCGGACTGATGACTTTTCCGTAGCGCTTGTAAATACTCGGCACATAGCCTTTTCCGGTAAGGCTGAGCCAGTCCGGATACATAGTCTTTCTGGAGCACTCAATTCCGGCTTCAAAAAGATCTTCTCCCGGCTTTCCAGGTCCATGTAAATTTTCATCATAAAGGAACACGATTTTCGGGAAAAGTACCGGTTTTTTATGTCCCGGCTTTCCCTGTCCTCCTGCTCTTACTTCCAGCATCGTCTTTGTGACAAGCTTTCCGTATTCGCTGATATCGGTTCCGCTGGTCATGGTAATAAATGGATAGTCTCCACGGCTTGAGGATACGGAGTTGAACTTATACTCCCATCCCTGGAATCCCTGCTCCATCTCTTTTTCCAGATCCTTCCAGGCAATCTCCTGTGCTACTTCTTCCGAAAGTCCGAGGCTTCTGTATTTGTTCAGATGATTTTCATGGGAACGCTTCGCATAAGGCTCCAGGATCTCATCTACGCTCGGCACGGTAAATCCTCCGTACTGCTGGCTTGCCGCACTCAGTACGATATCTCCGATCACATCAAATGCCGTATCCAGTGTCTTTGGCTCATTGTACCAGAGATTTCCCATCTCAAATCCACCGGTCAGTACGCTTTTCACATCAAAGAGACAACAATTCATCGTATCTCTTCGGGCTGACATATCATGGATATAAATATATCCTTCCCGGATTGCCTGTAATTCTTCCACCGTCAGGAAAAATTTCTTATATAATTCTTTGTTCAGCTCATTGAAGATCAGGCTTCGCTTGGTCGATACCAGTGCACTGTCTGTATTACTGTTCTCTTTGTCCCCGATATACATGATCGACTGGCTTTTCTTATAAACCTCGTCAAGCATCTGCACAAAATCCTGCTTGTAATTCCGATAGTCCCGGTAACTTTTTGCCACGATCGGATTCACTTTCTCAAGCGCTCCCTCTACAATATTGTGCATCTCCGGAATCCGGATCTCATGCACTCCGAGTTCTTCTACCTTTTCTTCTACAAAATGACAGATAAAATCAATATCTTTCTGTGAAAATTTGATCAGTGCACGATATGCAGACTTATTGACTGCCACAACGACTTTTTGCACGTTAAATTCTTCTTTTGTCCCGTCTTTTTTTACAACTTTCACATTGTTTAAGCTCATCTTGTTCTCCTTTCTGATAACTACAATATATTGTATTCTATTTAAAATGTATACTATATCTTGACCGTTTTCCTCTATTTTAGCACTATCACAGCGAGAGCGTCAATCTGTGAAAATAACCAATTTTCCGACAGCCAGACAACCAAATCTTCTACAGGCATATTCCTGAAAATCCATTGACATTTTATATCGGACAGGCTTCTCCTTCTGTATTCAGACAATAGCCTTTCATTTTGAAAATCCTCGAATAATTTTTCCAAAACCTTTGGAGATACAAAAAGAGATAAGCCGAAACTGTTTCCTTTTCTGCTTATCTCTTTAATTCATAATCTTGTATTTTTTTAGTTTCCACACTCAATACTGATTTCATTGAACATCGTCAGGATTTCATCGATCGAGGTATCCTCTTTATCTTTTCCTGCCTTATCCATCACACAATGTCCCTGATGCATCATGATCAGACGATTACCGTATTCTACTGCATAGCGGAGATTGTGTGTGACCATAACCGTTGTCAGATTTTTTTCTTTTACAATCTTATCGGTCAGCTCCATGATCAGTTCTGCTGTCTTTGGATCCAGCGCAGCAGTATGCTCATCCAGGATCAAAAACTCGATTGGTGTCATCGTAGACATCAGCAGTGCCATCGCCTGACGCTGTCCTCCGGAAAGTGATCCGACTTTGACATGAAGCTTATCTTCCAGTCCAAGACCAAGCTGGGCGAGCTGTTCTCTGTAATAATCAATACGTGCCTTATTCGTTCCCCGTCCAAGTCCGTAGAACCTTCTTTTATTGTCCGCAAGAGACATATTTTCCAAGATCGTCATGGACGGACAGGTTCCCATAGATGGATTCTGGTACACGCGTCCGATCTTCTGGTTTCTCTTGTATTCTTTTACCCTTGTGATATCTTTTCCATCGATCAGGATCTGTCCGGATTCTACCGGAATACTTCCGCAGATGATATTCAGCATCGAAGTTTTACCGGAACCGTTACTTCCTACTACGGATACAAATTCGCCCTGATTGATCGTCAGATTGAAGTCCTCAAAAAGACACATCTCATTGACTGTACCCGGATTATAATATTTGTGGATATTTCTAAGCTCCAGCATTCTTCTTCACCTTCTTCTTTCTCTCCATACTAAGCACCAGAATTACCAGGAATAATACGGCTGTGATCAGCTTCATATCCTGCGGTTCGAAGTTCTTCAGTGCGATTGCCACACAGGCCTTGTAAATGATAGAACCGATCAGTACAGCTGTCGTTGTTTTTACAAAACTGATTTTTTTGAAAATACTGGTTCCGATGATAACACTTGCAAGACCGATTACCATCGCCCCTGTACCACTGGAAATTTCAAATACACGTTCTTCCTGACAGAAAATACATCCCGCAAGCGAACACAGCCCGTTTGCGATCGCAAGTCCCAGGATTTTCACATTTCCTTCATCCTTTGCCATTGCAGTTACCAGTTTATCGTTATCTCCAACTGCGCGGAGCAGGTATCCGGACTTGGTATTCAGGTAAAGGTCGAGAATGATTTTCACAATTAACGCAATGATCAGAATGATGAGCAATGTAGAGTAAGCGGAAAATCCTGACGGAAGCAGCTTATCCAGTGTATCATTTTTAAAGATTGTCTTCTGGGAAAACAACGGTACATTGGCTGTTCCTGCCACACGAAGGTTGATCGTCCAGAGCGCTGTCATCATAATGATACCTGAAAGCAGATCTCTTACCTTGCATTTGACATGGATCAGTCCGGTACAGATACCGGCTGCCACACCTGCTGCAAATGCAGCCGGAAGGGTCAGATACGGGTTCGCTCCTTTTGTGATCATAAGCGCCGTTACGGCAGCTCCTAATGGAAAGCTGCCATCTACGGTCAGATCTGGAAAATCCAGAATTTTGTATGTTATATAAATTCCCAATGCAAGGATTCCGTAAATCAGTCCCTGCTCCAAAATCGATACTGCAAAGCTCATTGCATTGCTCCTCACTTTTCTAATTCAAATTTAGTTTTCGCTGATAGAATCGTATGTCTCTACTGCACTGTTTTTCAGATCGTCTTCCACTGTGATTCCAAGATTTTCTGCTACTTTTGTATTCAGGTAAAGTCCTGCTTCTGTGATCGTCTCAAATGGCATTTCAGATGCTTTCTTTTCTCCTTTGAGAACCTTTGCTGCCATCTTACCTGTCTGTTTGCCAAGTGCTACATAATCAAGACCTTCTGCTGCCAGGCATCCAAGCTTCACCTGTTCGATCTCACTTCCGAATACCGGGATATTTGCTGCATTTGCCTTATCCAGAATGGTTGCAAGCGAGCTTACTACCGTATTATCTGTCAGGTTGCTGATGCAGTCTACCTGTGACAGAAGATCGTCTGTTGCAAGTGCGATTTCTGATGTATTTGTAATTCCCTTTTCTACAAGTTCAAATCCATAGTCACCGACTTTTTCTTTGTATTCAGCAATTGCAGATACGCTGTTTGCCTCACTTGTTGTATAGAGGATACCAATCTTCTTCGCATCTGGAAGAAGTTCACGGATCATTTTCAGCTGTGCTTCAATCGGAAGTTTATCACTGGTTCCTGTGACTTCTCCAACCGGGTTCCCTTTATCATCTGCAAGCTCTGCTGCTTTCGGGTCTGTAACTGCAGTATAAATAACCGAAATATCCGTATCCATCGCAGCATTATATGCTGTCTGTGCACTTGGTGTTGCGATTCCGCAGATCAGATCTACTTTATCGGATACAAAGCTGCTTGCGATCTGTGATGCAGTTCCCATATCTGCTGCCGAGTTCTTGTATTCAACATTCAGATTCTTTCCTTCCTCGATACCTTCTTCTTTCAGTCCCTCTAAAAATCCTTCACGGCAGTTATCTAAAGATCCGTGCTCTGCAAACTGGGAAATACCGATTGTATAGCTCTTTTCTCCATCTGCTGTCTTGGAATCCGACTTGCTTCCACATCCTGCCATCATTGTTGCTGCCATTGCCATTGTTAATAATACTGCGATTGTTCTCTTTTTCATAATTTTGTTCTCCTCTTCTTGATAAATAATTTTCTTTGTTAGCTTTCAAGAGAAGGTGTTTCTTGATTCCGCGCCGTACCACAACAGGAATACATATGTAACATCCTGCCGGAGACTTTTTATTTCATAGGAAGTCCCTTCGGAATTTCCTATGAAATAAAAAACGCCTCAATCCTTCTACGGATTGAGGCGACTAATATCTTCTACTAACGCGGTACCACTCAACTTTAACAGTTTCCTGTCCTCTTTTATGTACTAACATACATCCCTTATTGATAACGGGTTTGGTTCCCGACAAACCATACTCTCAATTATCTGATTTCAGGCTGCCCTCGAAAGTCCATTCAATTATCAACTCCATACAGCAATCCCACCGCCTGCTGCTCTCTGTGATATCGTTCGATAACCTACTCCTCTTTCTCAACGGTTTTACAATTTATGGTTAATATATTACCTCTTTATTCTCTGTTTGTCAACCTGATTTTTGGAATTTTTCAGATTTTTCTACTCTATTTCCTCCGCTCCCTGAAAAATATCCTGATAACATACTCCATAATTATCTAAAATCATTGAAAAGATTTTACGGTTCTTTTCATATTCCATCCCCAGTTCAAGATAGGCCTTAAGATGCAATAATGCCCCCAGAAGATAGACTCTGTCGTCTTCTGTTTTATAAAATTCATACAGACGGTAAATACTGATTATGAGGAGTTCTTCTTTATCCACTCCAAGTCTTTCACATTCATTCACCGCAAGCTTTATCGCCTCAAGATCTGTTCTGTACGATTCCCAATCCATTTCTCTACCCCCCTTTTTTTAATCATATCCTGTCATGGCGTTTTTGTAAAGTTAACTTGCGTATAATATCATTCTTTTTTCAAATTGAAATGCTACACTACTTTTATGAAGGAGAGATAAACAGCATGGAAAAGAATTTCGGTACACGCGTTCGGCAGGCACGTCACAAAGCCGGTCTTACACAGGCAGCACTAGCAGAAAAACTAAATCTTGACGAGACAACGATAAGCCGGATTGAAAATGGCAGCCAGGCAACATCCTTTGCAACCATGCTTAATTTTTCAGAAGCATTAGATGTCAAATTTGATTATCTGATCTGTGACTACCTGGATGATTCAATTCATTCAAAGGATCCGATCAATGCCGAGATCCTGGATATGATCACACCGCTTCCTGATAATTATAAACGACTGATCCGTGATAATATCCGACAGTTGTTAGAAAAGATTCCACCAGAGATGGGCGAAAAATAAATGTAGTCTATGCCACCCCGGAGCCGGAGGAGAAAAAAATCCTATAGATTCAAGTTGAATCTATAGGATTTTTTCTCTTCCTGGGCGCTCTGGGTTACTGGTTGTAACTGTTCTTCGCCCATTTGTATCGTGTTCGACAGAGAGGCGGTGTTACCCTCTGCGTTGTCCGTGTTCGTTCTGACCTGTACGGGCGGCACGCAGCACGTGAGAGGCGAGTACAGAGGTTGTGACGTTTCCTACTCCTCCCGGAACCGGTGTGATATGGGATACTTTTTCCCGGACATTTTCGTAGTCCACATCTCCACAGAGGGTTCCGTCTTCCAGTACGTTGATTCCGACATCCGCTACCACCGCTCCTTCGGCGATCATATCGGCGGTGATATGCTTTGCCCGTCCGATCGCAGCTACTATTATCTCTGCTTCGCGACATCTGTCCGCCAGATCTTTTGTGCGTGAATGGCAGATAGTTACAGTTGCATTCTGTCCAAGCATCAGCATGGAAAGCGGTTTTCCAACAACCATGCTTCTTCCGATGACGGTCACTCTTTTCCCCTGGAGTTCAATTCCATAGTGATTCATAATGTGCATCACTGCCTCAGAAGTACAAGGCGCATAAGCAGTTCTGTCACCTTCGAATATTTTTGCAAGATTTACAGGACTCATTCCATCCATATCCTTTGCCGGGTCGATCATCTGTCTGATCTTCTCTACATCGAGCTGCTCCGGAAGCGGCTGGAACAAAAGAATCCCGTGAACCTCCGGATCTTTATTGATCTTACAGAAAGCATCCTCAAATTCTTCCTGTGAAATATCTTCTGGCAGTTCTACAATGCGGCACTCGATTCCGATCATTTCCATTCTCTTTTTTGCTCCACGTTCGTAGGCAAGATCATTTTCTTTCGCTCCTACCCGAATGATCGTAAGGCATGGATTTACTCCCGCCGCATTCAACTCTTCTCTTTCTCTGATCAGCTTTTCTTTCATGGCTTTTGCCACTTCAGCCCCTCGCATCTGTATGCTCATGTCTTCCTCCTGTCTGTCTTATCTGTTATGGTTTGATACCCTTAAGTACAGCATCATAAGTTGTCTCTTTCAGTTCTTTGCCTGTCGCAATCAGTTGATCAGCCAGATAATTCAGTCTTTCAGCTTCTTCCTGATCCTTCATCATCTTTGTATTGATAAAAATATTAAGAGAAGCTCCTTCAAGGGCTGCCTGTGCAAAGAGGATTGCAACTCCTGCATCGCTGACAGCAAGCCTGCTTCCTTTTTCCCCCAGCACCCGGATCATCTCCATAGTATCTACAATTGTTTTCATGATACACAGTGGTGCTTCTGCCGCATTTTTAAGTGCGGCCTCCATAACTTTTTCCTTCTCTGCCTGTTCTTTCTCTGTCTCTTTTGGCATTCTGTAAGCCTTTGCCAGTGGTTCAAAAGCCTCGGCATCTTCATCTACCATCCGGACCAGATCCTGCTTCTTCTGCTCAAGTTTTTCTCTTATCTCTAGAATTTCTTCTTCAACATCCGCATATTTCTTTTTTCCGACAGTCAGATTTGTAACCATAAGTCCCAAAGCTGATGCGAACGCTCCGACTGCTGCCGATGCACCGCCACCTCCCGGAATCGGTGCTGACGATGAGAGCTGTTTCAAAAAATCAGTTGTTTTCTGCTCCAATAACATATTTTTCCTCCCGCTTATTTTTGCTTTCCTATTATAGCAAAGGATTTCTCTTCTGAAACATAGTACTTTCTAATATGCCTTTCAGGATATCGGTATATGAAATTCTATCTGAATCCTAATGAAAATCCGGTGTCCCCACCATATCATACGGGGTTGCCTGGTAAACATAGTAATTCAGCCAGTTTGCATACATACAGTTACCATGTGCTCTCCATGTAAGAAGTGGCTTCTGTGTGCTGTCATTGTCTGGATAATAATTCTCCGGCATTTCAATCGGAAGTCCTTTGCTCAGATCCCGCTTATACTCCTGATCCAGTGTCACCCGGTCGTACTCCGGATGTCCCATCACAAAAATCTGTCTTCCATTCTGTGCCATGATAAGGTATGCTCCTGCCTTTTCCGACTCTGCCAGAATCATCAGTCTCTCATCTGCACGGATCTTCTCAATCGGCACATCTGTATGTCTCGAATGCGGTGCATAAAATACATCATCAAATCCACGTACCAGAGGAATCTTACGGTTCATAACCTTATGTTCAAAGATACCGAAAAGCTTTTTGTCCAGCTGTACTTTATTAATCCCATAATGATAATAAAGTGCTGCCTGTGCTCCCCAGCAGAGATGGATCGTTGAAGTAACATGCGTCTTTGTCCACTCCATGATCTCTACAAGTTCTTCCCAGTAATCCACCTCTTCAAAAGGCATCTGCTCTACCGGTGCTCCGGTTATGATAAATCCGTCAAATTTCTGATCTTTTACATTTTCAAAATTCTCATAAAACCGGTTCAGGTGATTCGCTGAAGTATTCTTTGAAACATGATTTTTCACTGCCAAAAACACAATGTCAACCTGCAGCGGTGTATTGGAAAGGGAGCGCAGAAGCTGAAGTTCTGTATCCTCTTTCATTGGCATAAGATTCAGAAGTCCGATCTTGATCGGACGAATGTCCTGATGAACCGCACGGTTCTCATCCATTACAAATATATTTTCTTTTTCCAGTATTTCTTTTACCGGAAGGTCATTCTGTACACGAATTGGCATTTCTGCTTACTTCCTCTCTTTTTTATTTTCCCCGTTTTTTACCGCTGTATCATTTTCTTCCGGATTTTCTCTGACAAATCTTCCGCTATCATCCACATAACTCTTTTCCCCATACTCCGAAGTCTGAAGCGGAAGCTTTTTCTTCTCCAGCAAATGATTGATCAGCATTGTAATAATATAATAAACTACTGCAAATGTAGGCACGCCCATGATCATTCCTACAAATCCAAACAGACCGCCTCCGAGCAGGATTGAAAATACAACCCAGAATGCAGATAATCCGGTCGAATTGCCCAAAATCTTCGGTCCGATCACATTTCCATCAAGCTGCTGCAGCACAAGAATGAAGATCAGGAAATACAAGCCCTTGATCGGATCATTCAGCAAAATCAGAACGGCACTCGGAATAGCACCGATATACGGTCCGAAGAAAGGAATGACATTGGTCACACCAACGATTACACTGATCAAAAGTATGTACGGCATCTTCAGGAGCGTAAGTCCAAAGAAGCAAAGCACTCCGATAATCATAGAATCAATGATCTTTCCAATAATAAATCCACCGAAAATCTCATTGCTTTTCTTTGTCAGATGCAGGATCATATTGGCATGATCTGTACGGAACACTGCATAGACGATCTTTTTACTCTGTGCGGAAAATGTTTCCTTACTGAACAGAATATAGACTGATACAATAAGACCAATCAGAAAATTCAGGATCTCACTGACAAAATTGATGATCCCAACCGTCAGGTTTGACATCACTTCATTAACCTTGGTTAAAAGATCCTGTTTGATCCAGTTCTGTAATGCATCCGATCCCTTTTCTAACAGGTTACGTGCCATGACTCCGGCAGGACTGGTATCTTTCTGGATACTTATGATCTTCGTAACCATATCACTGATCTGTCCCGGCAGAGTCTGAACCATGTCACGGATACTTTTATAAAGTTCCGGAATCAGCATATTGCACAGTGCCAGGATCAAAGCAAGCAGCATAACCAGCGCTGCAAAAACACCGACACTACGCGAAACCTTCTTTGCCTTTTCCTGAGACATTTTCTTTTTTAATTGTGGAATCAGCCACCGGTCAATCTGCTTTACGATCGGATTCAGCAAATATGCGATCACCATTCCGTATAGGATCGGCTTTAACACATCAATTACTTTACTGACACCTACTGATATATCATCTATTCGGAGTAACAGAAAATAAAAGATCACACAAGCTGCAATTACAAGAAAAAAGGTAAGCCCTTTCCTGAAATGAAGCAAAATCTTTGATGGTCCTCTGTTACCAAATTCCGGACGCTTCTCATAATACGCTGCTGATTTCTTCTCTTCCGGCTTCTCCGAAACCCCTTCCTCTACATTTTCTTTTTTTTCCATTTAATTTCCCTGTCTTTCTTCAAAAGTCTAGTTTTTATTATACCTTCTTTCTAACACCCCCGTCAACCTTCCCAACCATCCTTTTCACACCTTTTCTCTCAATCTTGCTCCGTCTTTTCTGAATCACGCTCCCACTTGCAGCTCCACAGCCCGAAGATGGCTGTGGAAACCGTCCTCCTCCCAAATCATTCAACTCTCTTTTGGTTAGTGCAATGAAGTCCTATCGATTTGTTTTCCATTTTCTTCGTCCCTTCCTCACAAACAAAAACGGGTGCAGGAGAAACTCTCCCACACCCATCAATCTCATCTACGCACATCCACAACTGAAAGTTGCACATTCCGTCTCATCACAGCTGCATGCCTTGCTGCCCTCCACACTGATCTTTCCTGCATGGCACTGGCATTCCTTATTGTACTGGCACTCCGTGGCCTTGCAGTCGATCTTGCTTGTCGGACCCGCCTCACCAGTCACATTACTGTAGGTGCCGCTTTTTCTTTCTTCAAAGCTGTCACAGCTTGTCTCTGCAGCTTTCCGTGCAGATTTTCCTCCCACCGTAATTTCGTTCAGATCACAATAAAAATCTTTGTTGTGCATACATGTCTGTACTGTACATTTTAATTCAGGCATAATGTTACCTCCTTTTTGAAAATCAGTATCATTATGCCCGAAAGTTTTATTTCTTATTCAGATTTTATTTAAAACTCTATTTATCGTCTTCTTTTTTTACTTCCCTTGCTGTTTTGGCCTGGATCTCCATCTTGATTGCTGCAAGAAAGTCTGCCAGTGTCTTCTGTCCTTCATCCCCTTCAAAACGGCTTCTTACAGATACCAGTCCGTCCTCTTCTTCTTTTGCTCCGACAACCAGCATATACGGGATCTTCTTCATCTGTGCTTCACGGATCTTGTATCCGATCTTCTCTGCACGTGTATCAATCTCTGCGCGAACACCTGAATTGTTCAGTTCATCCAGAACCTTCTGTGCATAATCCATATATTTGTCTGAAATCGGAAGTACCTTAACCTGTACCGGTGCAAGCCATGTCGGGAATGCTCCCGCAAAATGCTCGATCAGGATACCGATAAATCTTTCGATCGATCCAAAGATTACACGGTGGATCATGATCGGACGATGTTTCTCACCATCTGCTCCTGTGTATTCAAGGTTAAATCTGAGCGGAAGCTGGAAATCAAGCTGGATGGTTCCACACTGCCATGTTCTTCCGATAGAGTCTTCCAGATGGAAGTCGATCTTCGGTCCGTAGAACGCTCCATCTCCTTCATTTACTACATATGGAAGTCCCAGATCGTCCAATGCGCCGCGAAGGGCTTCTGTAGCCATATCCCAGTCTTCATCGCTTCCCATGCTGTCTTCCGGTCTTGTAGAAAGTTCTACATGGTATTTAAATCCAAACAGGCTGTAAACTTCATTGATCAGTTTTACAACGCCTTTGATCTCATCACGTACCTGCTCTGGTGTCATGAAGATATGTGCATCATCCTGTGTGAAGCATCTTACACGCATCAGTCCGTGGAGCTGTCCTGATTTTTCGTGACGGTGAACCAGACCAAGTTCTCCCATACGAATCGGAAGATCACGATAAGAACGTGGTTCTGATTCATATACAAGAATTCCACCCGGACAGTTCATCGGTTTGATTGCAAAATCTTCATCATCAATCACAGTTGTATACATGTTGTCTTTGTAGTGATCCCAGTGTCCTGATGTTTCCCAAAGATGACGGCTTAACATGATCGGTGAGGAAATCTCCACATAACCTGCTTTTTTATGGATCTCTCTCCAGTAATCAAGCAGCTGATTTTTCAGTTCCATTCCTTTTGGAAGGAAGAACGGGAAACCCGGTCCTTCTTCTCTCATCATGAAAAGTCCAAGTTCTTTTCCAAGTTTTCTATGGTCACGCTTCTTTGCTTCTTCCATCATATGCAGATATTCTTCAAGCTCTGCTTTCTTCGGATAGGAAGTACCATAAACTCTCTGAAGCATCTTATTCTTTTCACTTCCGCGCCAGTAAGCTCCTGCAAGGCTTGTAAGTTTGAATGCTTTTACCGGTTTTGTGCTCATCAGGTGAGGTCCTGCACAAAGATCTGTAAATTCTCCCTGTGAATAGAAGCTGATTACGGAATCTTCCGGAAGGTCTTCGATCAGTTCCACTTTATATGGTTCATCTTTTTCTTTAAAATATGCAATTGCCTCAGATCTTGGCATTGTATACTGCTTGATTGGAAGATCTTCCTTCACGATCTTCTTCATCTCAGCTTCGATTTTTTCCAGATCTTCTGCTACAAGTGGAGTCTCACGATCGATATCGTAATAGAATCCATCCTCAATAGAAGGTCCGATTGCAAGCTTTGTATCCGGGTACAGTCTCTTGATCGCCTGTGCCATAATGTGGGATGTTGTGTGACGGAATGCACCTTTTCCTTTTTCATCATTGAATGTAAGAATGTTCAGCTCACAGTCTTTGTCGATCACAGTTCTTAAATCAACAACTTCTCCGTCAACTTCTCCTGCTGTTGCAACCCTTGCAAGTCCTTCACTGATATCTTTTGCAATATCAATTACAGACATGCTCTGTGCATATTCTTTGCTTGATCCATCTTTTAATGTGATTTTCATAGTCTTTTTGTTCCTCTCTTTATTTTATAAATTCTGATTATACGACATTTTTCTGTGCAAGCTCCGGATCCGGATGTTCTCCTGACCATCCTGCCTGTGGCATAGTTGCCAGTCTCGATACATCCTCTTCGCTGATCTCAAAATGGAACAGATCCATATTCTGTTTCATCCGCTCCATCGAAGATGATTTCGGAAGCGGAATGATATCATTCTGAAGCAGAAATCTCAGACACAGCTGCGCCGGTGAAACCTGATACTTTCCGGCAAGTTCAAGGATCAGTCCATCTTCCAGAATCCGCCGTCTTCCGATCGGGCTCCATGCCTGCATCTGAATACCATGCTCTTTACAATACTGCACAGCTGCTTGCTGCATATAACCCGGATGCAGTTCCAGCTGATTGACAACTGGTTTTACAGTTCCATTCTCCAGAATGTTCTTAATATGGTGCGGAAGGAAGTTGCTGAGTCCAAGTCCCCGGATCTTCCCTTCTTTCTGAAGTTCTTCCATCGCCCTCCAGGTCTCAAGATCCAGTTCTTTCCAGTTCTCACAGTCAGCCGACGGTCTTGGCCAGTGGATCAGATAGATGTCCAGATAATCGGTACCAAGTCTTTTCAGACTCTTTTCTAATGCATCCTTTGTCTGCTGATATCCCATTTCATCTTTCCACATTTTGGATACAAGGAAGAAATCCTCTCTTGGAAGATTGCTTTCACGGATCGCCTGACCTACAAACTCTTCGGTCTGATAAAAGGATGCGGTATCAAAATAGCGATATCCTGCTTCTATGGCAGTCTTTAAAATCTCCACGTTATTCCCTTCTGCCGCTTTGTAGGTTCCAAAACCAACGCATGGGATTTTCATATCATTGTTCAACTTGAAACAATCGTAAATACTTTCCATCAGATCATCCTTTCTGTAAACTAAAAAACCTCTGCAACAGAAATATCTGCTGCAGAGGACGAGTTACTTTGTATACCCGCGGTTCCACCCCGCTTGTCCTGATTTCCAGGACCTCTTTGTGGATGATAACGGTATCCAGCCGGACTGTTTTACAGCCGCTCGGAGGTGGTCTTCAAACGCTTCTGTAATAAGAGGCTCTCAGCCTAAGACCTCTCTCTCTGGGATTCTTCCTGCGTTCTACTCTTCTCTTCATCGCATTTGCTAACATTATACCATGGGATTTTCATTTGTCAACACGTTCAAAAAATGTATTGAAAATTTCTATCAGAACCTATTTGTTCTTACCACAGCATTTTTTATATTTTTTACCACTTCCGCACGGACATGGATCGTTTGGATAAACTTTCTTTTCCACGTGGATTGTACGTGCGTTTTTCTGTTCTTTGTAAAGGACTTTTTTCTTTTCTTCTGTAAAGATCTTATCCCACTGTGGCAGTTCATACAGCCAGTCAGCTTTTGCATCTACCATATTCTTGTAAAGCAGTTCTTTATCAAAAGCAAGACTTACCTCAGTGTCCTCATCCATTGTCTCAATTGGATTAGCCACTTTCAGGCTGTCGTTGATTCCATCAAGGAATCCTGTCATTGTAAATACATTAATGCCATATTTTTCAGCAAGTTCCTTTACAGTTCCTTTTACTTCTGCGTCTGGATTCTCAAGCAGCTTTTCATAGATCTCTTTTTCAGTCTGGAAATAGGTTCCCCAGAACTTCTGCAGAGAAGCTTTATCCATCTCTTTCGAGTAAGCGGTATCTCTCCACTGTTCTAATAATGTACTCATACTGTAAATTCTCCTTTTTATTCTTTATCACTCCATATATCATACAGCATTTTTCGACTGTTTGCAAAACATTTTCTTGTAGAAATTGTTTTTTATCTATATAATAGAGATAAAGTATAGTACGAAGGTGGTTGTTATGAAAAAATTCAAGCGTTTTGCAGCTCTTATCTGTGCAATTCTTCTGTTCCTGATGTACGTCAGCACTCTGGTATTTGCATTTATCGACAAATCCAGATCATTAGGACTTCTGAAAGCATCTGTTGCCTGCACGATTCTTGTGCCGGTTATGAGTTACGCCTATATCCTGGTTTATCGTCTGATCCACAGGAATGATGACGACTTTCACAGTGAATATTAACATCTCATACATAAAGCTCTGCCATCATCCAGGCAGGGCTTTTTTCTTCGCCGAATCTGCCACCGAATCGTTTTTTCTCCTGTTCTCTGATCTTCTGTCTCTTATTTAGATATTCTTCCATGGAAATGACTTCCTGTGTGCTGATATTCTTCTCTTTCTGCATATCTTGTTACCTCCTGTCTACAGTTTTTTCGTCTGTCTGCCTTCTGGTATAAGCCTCATCCGGCATTTCCCCGACATCTTTAATATATGTTCTTATTTTCTGATTTATGACTTTTTTTTTTATTTTAAGAGTATAGCCGTGTTCTGTGACCTTACTATGGAGATTCTCTAAAAAAATCATAAGTTGTTTCTTAAGAAAATATGATTGACAACACCACGTCAATTCACTAAACTAGACATAGTGAGTAGTAAGAAAGGAAGAACATCATGAACAATTTGCAGATACCGGAGAATTACCATTCTCCACTTACGATCCGCGAGACTGAAGTGGCTATCAAAGAAGTAAAAGACCACTTTGAACGCGCACTTGCCAAATCTCTGCATCTGACGCGTGTATCCGCTCCTCTTTTCGTCCGCCCGGAATCCGGACTGAACGATAACCTGAACGGAGTAGAACGCCCGGTTGCATTTGGCATCAAAGAACAGGAAGACCGCGAAGTTGAGATCGTCCACTCTCTTGCAAAATGGAAACGTTACGCCTTAAAGCGCTACGGCTTTCATTCAGGAGAAGGACTTTATACTGATATGAGCGCTATCCGCCGAGATGAAGATACTGACAACATCCATTCCATCTATGTTGACCAGTGGGACTGGGAAAAAGTAATTTCCAAAGAAGAACGCAACATGGAGACACTGGAATACACCGTAGGAAAAGTATACAGTGCACTCAAAGAAACCGAAGCCTACATGGCACGCCGTTACAATTATATTGAAGAATTCCTTCCGGATGAAATCAGCTTCATCACATCCCAGGAACTGGAAACCATGTATCCTGACAAGACACCAAAGGAACGTGAATACCACTTTGCCAAAGCCAAAGGTGCCGTATTCATCAAACAGATCGGTAAGACCCTTGCCTCCGGACAGCGTCATGACGGACGTGCACCGGACTACGATGACTGGGAACTGAACGGTGATATCATCGTCTACTATCCGGTACTCGATATCGCACTGGAGCTTTCTTCCATGGGTATCCGTGTCGATGAAGATGCACTCCGCCGTCAGTTAAAGGAAGCCGGCTGCGAAGAACGCGCCGAGATGGATTTCCAGAAAGCATTACTGAACGGAAAACTTCCGTACACAGTCGGAGGCGGAATCGGACAGTCCCGAATCTGTATGTTCTATCTCCGCAAAGCCCACATCGGAGAAGTCCAGTCCTCCATCTGGCCGGACGACGTCCTCGAAGAAGCCGCATCCCGCGGAGTGTACTTACTGTAATACATAACCAACCATTATCACAATTTGATAATTCGCCATAAAAAAATGAGGCAGGACTAAAAAAGTCCTGCCCTATTTTTACATTCCTATTTATTTCTGAAGATGATATCATGTCTTCCCGGTCCATTAGAAACCATTGTGATCGGATATCCGATCTCTTTCTCGATAAATTCGATGTAGTTTCTGCAGTTCTCCGGAAGATCTTCGTATTTCTTGATTCCTCTGATGTCGCATTTCCATCCCGGAAGTGTCTTGAGTACTGGTTTTGCTTTCTCAAGAAGATGTGTTGTCGGGAATTCTGTTGTAACTTCTCCGTCAATCTCGTATCCTACACATACCGGAATTTCATCCAGGTATCCAAGTACGTCGACAACAGTAAATGCTACATCTGTAGTTCCCTGCATACGGCATCCATATTTGGATGCTACACAGTCAAACCATCCCATACGTCTCGGACGACCTGTTGTTGCGCCGAATTCTCCGCCGTCTCCACCACGTCTTCTAAGTTCATCTGCTTCTTCGCCAAAGATCTCACTTACAAAGGCACCTGCTCCTACTGCACTTGAGTAGGCTTTACATACTGTAACGATCTGTTTAATCTCATACGGCGGGATTCCGGCACCGATTGCACCGTAAGCTGCCAGTGTAGAAGAAGAAGTTACCATTGGGTAAATTCCATGATCCGGATCCTTTAATGTTCCAAGCTGTCCTTCAAGAAGAATTTCTTTACCTTCCTTGAGTGCTTCGTTAAGATACAGAGAAACGTTACATACATACGGTGCTACCATTTCTTTGTATTCCATCAGTTCCTTATATAAATCATCAGGATTGATTAACGGTTTGTGATACAGATGTTCCAACATGACGTTCTTCTGTTCTGCTATGCGGTTTACCTTTTCTCTAAGTTCAGCTTCATCCTCGAAAAGCTCACTGATCTGGAAACCAATCTTTGCATACTTGTCTGAATAAAACGGTGCAATACCAGACTTTGTAGATCCGAACGACTTTCCGCCCAGTCTCTCTTCCTCATATGCATCAAAATTCTTGTGATAAGACATCACCATCTGTGCACGGTCTGACACCAGAATCTTCGGCATCGGAACATCTCTGTCAATGATTGACTGGATTTCCTTGAAAAGAACCGGGATATCTACAGCGACACCATTGCCGATGATACTGGTTGTATGTCCGTAGAAAACTCCTGACGGTAATGTATGAAGAGCGAATTTGCCGTAATCATTGATAATTGTATGTCCGGCATTTGCTCCACCCTGGAAACGAATGATAATATCTGCTTTTTCGGCAAGCATATCTGTGATCTTACCTTTTCCTTCGTCTCCCCAGTTCGCACCTACTACTGCTTTAACCATAATAAATCCTCCTGCGTGTTCTTGGCTATCTGTGAAATATCTCCACAGTGTCATCCCTCTTTTCATCGGGATAACTCCTACTTATAAATATAATCAATGTCCCTTATAAAGACACCGATTGAATTATACTACATTTCAAATAAAAAGTACACTCTTATTTTCAGCTACTTCCCGAAAATTCCGTATTTTTCTTGATTTTATGCTCCGTAACAGTCTTGCTACATCAGCGGTGCCACAAGTCTTAAAACCTGACCGTATATTTTCACAAAAGTACTCCGGTTTCTGACCTCCGTCATCGTCACCTTCTGACATTTTGCCAGTGTATCCTGGAAGTCCTTTTCAATATCACGCACAACCGGATTGCGGTAAATGAAAACACCGCATTCAAAATGCAGATAAAGACTGCGGTAATCCAGATTGATACTGCCTACTGTCGCCGTATCATCGTCTGAAGTAAATACTTTTGCATGAACAAATCCAGGCGTATATTCATAGATCTCTACCCCACCTGCGATCAGTTCCTCATAATAAGTCTTCGCAAGATAAAATGCATACGGCTTATCTGGAATATGTGGCATAATAATCTGCACTTCTATTCCACCTTTTGCAGCTCTTGTCAGCGCATCAATCATCTCATTGTCCAGGATCAGATACGGTGTCATAATATGCACATACTTCTTCGCATGATTCAGAATGTGGAAATACACTTCTTCTCCTACATTTTCATGATCGAACGGACTGTCTCCGTATGGGATGATATAACCATCTTTGCGGCTGAATCCCGGCTGCTTTTCTGTCAGATACTTTGCATAATCCTCCGGCTGTCTCTCCGTAATATTCCACATCTGCAGGAACATCATGGTAAAACTCTGCACGGCATCACCTTCGATTTTGATCGCTGTATCTTTCCAGTGTCCGAACCGGACTTTCTTGTTGATATATTCATCTGCCAGATTGACACCTCCGGTAAATGCAACCTTTCCGTCAATCACACAGATTTTCCGGTGATCCCGATTATTCTGGCTGGTAGAAAGGATGGGTACGATCGGTCCAAATTCCTTGCACTGGATTCCATATTCCCGGAGCTGCTTCGGATACTCATACGGCAAAAGGCTGATACTGCAGGTTCCGTCATACATCAGGCGTACTTCCACGCCCTCTTTCACCTTTTTACGCAGAACCTCCAGAACAGTGTCCCACACATATCCTTCTCCGATAATAAAATATTCCATGAAAATAAATTTTTCTGCCTTATTCAGTTCTTCGATCAGAACCGGAAATTTGTCATCTCCCAGTGGAAAATACTGTGCCTGTGAGTTCCCATAAGTCGGAAATCCCACCTGGTTATAAAGGAAATGTGACAGATTGGCGTTTGCAACCCTTCCACCTTTCATCGCATGGACGACATATTCATTCTGCTGCATATAAGGTTCAGTCTCCACTCGAAGCTTCTCCAGTCTGGCACCCAGATATTTGGTTCCGATCCCTGCTTTTGTAAACAGATAAAATCCAACTCCGACCACCGGGACAAGGAACACAAACAGGATCCACGTCATCTTAAACGCCGGATTCCCTTTTTCATTGAAAATATAAATCGCTGTGATAAAAGAAAGAAGCGATATCACTCCGTTCATATAGGTACTGTAATTTCCCAGATATGTAAAAGTGAGAACCATAATACCAATCTGAAGAAGGATCAGTAAAAGAATAATTGCAGTATGGCTGTACACTGCACCAAATAATTTGTTCTTGGCACGTTCTTTGACTGTCTTACTGGTGTCATGGTATTTTGTAATTTCTCTCATGCGCGGTCTTCCTCTCTTTAGATACTATTTTATATCGTAACACAATTTTTATTCTTTCACAACATTCCAGCTGCTTATAATCGTACAACACTTCCTTATTTTTGTTGTTTTTCTGGTTCTTTTATAAATATTTTACTTTCCCTTTTCAAATAAAAGTATTACAATAAAATTATTCATGTATACTATATTTCATGACGAACTATCTCATCTGCCATATCTGACAGGACGAGATCAAGAAAGGAGCAGCAACATGGCTAAAAATTTTGGTAAAATCCTGCTCGGACTGACTGCCGCAGGCGCAGCTGGTGCCGGTGCATATTACTGGTTAAAGAACCGACATAATGAAGAACCGGAAGACGAGTTCGATGACTCTTTTGAAGAGGATGATTTTGAACTGGATGATGATCTTGGCGAAGTGCCTGAGCGTGGTTACACAACTCTTACTCCATCTTCTGCAAAGGAAGAAACCTCTGAAGAGTCTGAAGAAAAAACTGACGATGCAGAAGCCGCTTCCCAGACACCGGAAACTGATTCCGAAGAATCCGATCCGGCTTCAGAAGAAGTTTAAGAAAGAACTTTTCTTACAGCTTATCATTTTCTGCATAAAACCAAAACCCGGAAGAATTTTTCATTCTTACCGGGTTTTTCATTGCCATTTCTTTTCAAAAACTGTCGACTAACACATTATTTGCAATTAAATTCTAAGCAAGACTGCTTTCTTTATTTTGGCAGCTTGAATGAACTCTTCAGTGAAACGATTCTGTTAAATACCAGATGTTCTTTAGACGAATCATGAGAATCCACGCAAAAATATCCCTGACGTACAAACTGGAAGCTTTCATATGCTTTTGCATCTGCAAAGTTTGATTCTACAAAGATTTCTTTCTCTGTAAGAGAATTCGGATTCAGGTTCAGGGAACCGTCTTCTTTATTGTAGACACCCTTTTCTTCGTCGATCAGGTTCTCATACAGTCTTACGGTTGCCGGAAGTGCTGTACTTGCCTCTACCCAGTGGATCGTTCCTTTTACTTTTCTTCCTGTGAATCCGGAACCACTCTTTGTCTCTGGATCATAAGTACAATGTACAACAGTTACATTACCGTCTTCATCCTTTTCAAATCCTGTACAGGTTACAAAGTAAGCATTCATCAGACGTACTTCGTTGCCTGGGAACAGACGGAAATATTTCTTCGGAGGCTCTTCCATAAAGTCTTCTCTCTCAATATAAAGCTCTCTTCCAAATGGAAGCTGACGGCTTCCAAGTTCTTCATTCTCAAGATTATTCGGTGCATCCAGATATTCAATCTGTCCTTCTGGATAATTGTCGATCACAAGCTTGATTGGATCAAGAACTGCCATCATACGTGCTCTCTTAAGCTTCAGATCCTCACGGATACAGTATTCGAGCATTGCATAATCTACAGAACTCTGCGCTTTGGAAACTCCGCACAGGTCAACGAACATCTTGATAGATTCCGGTGTGAATCCACGGCGACGAAGTGCTGCGATAGAAACCAGTCTCGGATCATCCCAGCCGTCCACAATCTTATCTTCTACAAGTTTCTTGATATAACGCTTTCCTGTAACTACGTTCGTCAGATATAATTTTGCAAATTCGATCTGACGCGGTGGATTTGCAAATTCACATTCTCTTACTACCCAGTCATAAAGCGGTCTGTGATCTTCAAATTCCAGTGTACAGATAGAATGAGTGATTCCTTCGATCGCATCCTCGATCGGATGTGCAAAATCGTACATCGGGTAGATGCACCACTTATCACCCGTATTGTGATGTGTCATACGTGCTACACGGTAGAGGATCGGGTCTCTCATATTGATATTCGGTGATGCCATATCAATCTTCGCACGGAGAACCTTCTCTCCGTCTGCATACTTGCCTGCACGCATATTTTCAAAAAGCTCCAGGTTCTCTTCCACACTTCTGTCACGGTACGGGCTGTCCTTTCCCGGCTCTGTCAGAGTTCCTCTGTACTCTCGGATCTGATCCGCTGTCAGGTCACAGACATAAGCTTTTCCTTTCTTGATCAGTTTGATCGCATACTCATACATCTGGTCAAAATAATCAGATGCAAAGTAAAGGTGATCTCCCCAGTCAGCACCTAGCCACTTGATATCCGCTTTGATAGACTCAACGAACTCTGTCTTTTCCTTTGTCGGGTTAGTATCATCAAAACGCATATGGAAAGTTCCGTTATACTTCTGTGCAAGTCCGTAGTTTAAAAGGATGGACTTTGCATGTCCGATGTGAAGATATCCGTTCGGTTCCGGTGGGAAACGGGTACATACATGATCGTATACGCCTTCTGCAAGATCTTTTTCAATTTCCTGTTCTATAAAATTCTTTGATACAGCTTCTTCTGCCATTGAAGTTCCTCCTCGCATCTCTCTATTACTTCATAATCTGCCATTATATGGCAGTCTTTTTCTTGTCATGCATCTCAATCATTGTCCTGTGGACAGTTTTGATTCATGTCCTTTAGTTTATCACACTTTCTACACACGGACAAGTGAAAAAAAAGCAGACATTGTACCTTCCAACCGGAAATACAACTCTGCTTCTTAAATATATAAGCTGCCTAGCGGAATCGAACCGCCGACCTCCGCCTTACCAAGGCGACGCTCTACCGACTGAGCCAAGGCAGCCTGCGCATTTTCGCGACTCATTTAATATAGCACATCACTGCTTTGCTTGTCAATATTTTTAAATTTTTATTTTTACTTTTTTTCAGACCGGCGTTTTTCTTCCAGAAGCTGGCGTGCTTTCGCTTTGATTCGCTGCAGGGCATTGTCGATCGTCTTCGGACTTTTGTCCATAAATTCTGCAATCTTCAGATATTCCATTCCCTGCAAATGAAGATACAGCACCTTTCGCTCCAGCTTACTTAATTTTTCTTTCAGTTCCTCTTCAAATGCATTCGTATACTCTTCTCCAAGAATCATCAGCTCCGGATTACTCTCTTTCCCTGCTTCGATCGTATCTACTATGGAAAGCCCGTTCTCCTCCGGATTGTCACTGGCAGATGCGTAAATCGACACATAGGAATTGAGCGGCAGATGTTTTTTCCGCTGTGAAGCCTTAATCGCCGTATACATCTGGCGTGACACACAAAGTCCGGCAAAACTTGAAAAGCTTGCACCTTCTTTCGGCTCATAATCCTGCACCGCTTTAAAAAGACCGATCATCCCCTCCTGGATCAGATCATCATTTTCTCCGCCCCACAGATACATGGCACGCGCTTGTTTGCGTACCATGTCTTTGTATTTTTCCATCAGATAATCCGTGATCTCGGTCTTACCTTCCCGAAGCAGTTCAATCAGCTGCTCATCCGTCATTTTCCCCAGATCCATTTTCATTCTCCGATTTTCCTAACTCATGCGTTGACGCACGATCTCATAGGCAAGGACACCTGCTGCCACAGACGCATTCAGGGAGTCAATATCTCCCTTCATCGGAATGGCTGCCGTCATATCACAGGTTTCTTTTACCAGACGTCCAACACCTTCGCCTTCGTTTCCGATTACCAGACCAATCGGTCCTTTCAGATTCACGCGGTACATCACATCCCCATCCATATCTGCACAGACGAACCAGAGTCCCTTTTCTTTCAGTTCTTCCATGGTTTTCACCAGATTGGTGACTTTTGCTACCGGTGTGTAATTCAGCGCACCTGCTGATGTCTTTGCAACGATTGCAGTAAGACCTGCTGCGCGGTGCTTCGGAATGATCACACCATGCGCACCTGCAAGATTGGCAGTACGGATGATCGCGCCGAGATTATGTGGATCCTCAATATTGTCCAGAAGGATCAGGAAAGGATCTTCCCCTTTCTGTTTTGCAAGCTCCAGCATATCTTCCACCTGCGCATACTCGTAAGCCGCTGCCTGTGCAATGACCCCCTGATGTCTTCCGGTCTCTGAAATCTGGTTCAGACGTTCTTTGGTTACAAAATTCAGGATCGTATCATGCTTTTTTGCTTCTCTTACGATACTTCTGATCGGTCCGTCCTGACATCCGTCAAGAATATATACTTTGTCAATCGGTTTCCCGGAGCGAAATGCTTCCATTACTGCATTTCTTCCCTCGATCTGCTGACTGTTCATCTTTTTTTCTTCCATTCTATTTCTCCTGCTTCTTTTCTTCTTCGCATTCGCTTAAGTGATCCAGACCGATCTTGATCAGATCTGCCATTCTTTTCCATTCTCTTTTCAGGTAAAGCCATCCCATCAACGCTTCAAATCCGGTTGCACGTCGGTAATCGGTCAGTGACTGGTTCTTTGCCGGCGATACTGATTTAGCATTTCGGCCTCTTCTGTAAACAGCATGCTCTTCTTCAGTAAGCAATGACTGAAGGACACGCATCATCTCTGACTGAGCAGACGCCTGCACCATACTGCTTGTCTCCTGATGTAATTTTTTTACCTGTTTATTGCCTTCGCTGATCACCTTTGTCTTGATGACCAGATCATAAATGCTGTCCCCTATATAAGCCAGGGTAAGAGGTGAATAGCCTTCCGGCTCCACCTCTTTCATCTCAAGCACTTCTTTTATATAGTCAGCAATTTCAAATTCTACGCTTTTTTCCATTGTACTCCTTCTCTGGTATCCTTCAGGATAATTCCCTTTTCCAGAAGCTCGTCACGGATCGCATCGGCTCTTGCAAAATCTTTTGCTTTTCTTGCTGCCTGACGCTCTTCGATCAGTTTCTCAATATCTGCATCCAGAAGTTCTTCCTTCTTATCCAGGATCAGTCCCAGGACATCACCGAGTTTTACGATTCTGTCCAGTAATCCCCGGAGATATTCCTTTGAGCTTTCTGCTGTCGCAGTGGTATTTGCATATTTTACAAGTTCAAAGATTGCTGCGATTGCGTCTGCTGTATTGAAATCATCATCCATTGCTTTTTCAAATTCTTCTACATATGCATCAGTTTTTGAAAATGCTTCTTTTTCTTCGGCACTCATCTCTTCTGCTGCCACTGAAGCGATAAGATGTTTCAGATTATCGGTTGCATTGAGAATTCTCTCCAGACCGTTCTTGGATGCTTCCATCAGCTCTGCACTGAAGTTCAGCGGGCTTCTGTAATGTGCGCTCAGCATGAAGAAACGAAGCACCTGGAGGTCATACTGCTCGCTGATCTCTCTTACCGTACGGAAGTTTCCGAGTGATTTTGACATCTTGCGGTTGTCAATGTTCAGGAATGCATTGTGCATCCAGTATCTTGCAAATTCTTTACCGTTAGCGGCTTCACTCTGTGCGATTTCATTTTCATGATGTGGGAATATCAGATCTTCTCCACCTGCATGGATATCAATCTGTTCGCCAAGATATTTCCTCGACATCACAGAACACTCAATATGCCATCCCGGACGTCCATCTGACCAAGGTGACTTCCAGAAAGGTTCTCCTTCTTTTTTCGGCTTCCAGAGTACGAAATCCAGCGGATCTTCTTTTTCATCCTCACCGCTTACCAGAAGAGAACGTCCACCGGAACGGAGATCATCCAGATTCTTGTGGGATAATTTTCCATAATCTTTAAACTTTCTTGTGCTGAAATAAACGGTTCCGTTTTTCTCGTAAGCATAACCTTTTTCAATCAGCTCGGAAATCATCTCCACCATGCCGCAGATTTCTTCTGTTGCAAGCGGATGCTTGGTTGCAGGCTTTACATTCATTCCTGCCATATCTTTTTTGCACTCTGCAATATAGCGCTGTGAAATTTCCTGCGCGGATACCTGTTCTTCAATTGCCTTTTTGATGATCTTGTCATCCACATCTGTGAAGTTCGATACATAATTGACATCGTATCCTTTGTATTCAAAATAACGGCGGACGGTATCAAATACGATCATCGGTCTTGCATTACCGATATGGATGTAATTGTATACGGTCGGTCCGCAGACATACATTCTTACCTTTCCTTCTTCCAGAGAAACGAATTCTTCTTTCTTTTTCGTAAGTGTGTTAAATACTTTCATAAAGCTACTCCTTCTTTTTTCTATGCTTCCTCGATTATTTTTTCTTTCGCGAGTTTTTCTTTCAATGCTTTCAGTTCTTTCTTCAGACGGATATTGTCAGTCTGAAGCTGACGGATATCATTCAATACCGGATCTGGCAGATGGATCTGATCCAGGTCAGCACTCGGAACTTTCTGGTCACCCATGCGGACAATTCTTCCCGGGACACCAACAACGGTACAGTTCGGAGGTACTTCCTCTATAACAACAGATCCTGCTCCGATCTTGGAATTCTTTCCAATTGTAAAGGAACCGATGACCTTCGCACCAGCACTGACCATAACATTGTCTTCCAGCGTTGGATGGCGCTTACCCTGCTCTTTTCCTGTACCACCCAGGGTTACTCCCTGATACAGTGTAATATTATCGCCCAGGATTGCAGTCTCGCCGATAATAACGCCACTTCCATGGTCGATAAAAAGCCCTTTTCCAATGGTTGCTCCCGGATGGATCTCAATTCCTGTCTTTCTGACACCACGCTGTGACACCCACCGTGCCAGAAAATAATGTTTTTTCAGATACAGCTTATGTGCGATCCTGTAATGAAGCATTACCTTAAAGCTTGGATACAGAAATACTTCTATATCCGATTTGATTGCCGGATCTCGTTCTTTTACTACTTTGATTTCTTCTTTGATATAGGAAATAACTCCCATTTCATTCACCTCTGATTTGGAATTTCCTGTGAAACTATGAGAAACACGCTCCGCGAGTTTCTCAAGTTATCGCGGCAGTCGCCAAGGTCTCGTGCAAGCACGGACTTTGGCTCGTTGCTCGCGTAAATAAAAAACTCCGTCTCATAAAGAGACGAAGTTTCCGCGGTTCCACCCTAAATTAAAAGCAGCACTCCTGCTTTTCTCTCACGGCCTGTAACGTCTGCCACACGTACCCGGCTACTTGTAAAATCTTCACTTTCACGTTCGCCTGGTCAACTCCCGAATGCACTTCATCATCCCTGCTCCTGGATCTGCTTTCAGCCGATGACAGATCCTCTCTGATGGAACTCTGAGGATAATTACTCTTTTCGTTCTCCGTCTTTTCAGTTTTATTCATATCTAGTACATATAGTATGCGATTTTTTCTTTTTTGTCAACCGCTTATCAGACAATCTCGTTGATAAAAACAGGAGAAAACGGCATCAGTTTACTGATTTCTTCTTTGAATTCTGCTGAAAAAATCTCCTTTTCTTCCTCTTCAATCTTTTCCAGCTCTTTATAGCCAAATACGATCGATGTAAGCGCATCAACACTAATCTTCTGCACAGCATCATCTTTGCCGGTGTGCGCTGTCCTTGTCCGAACTACAAGATGTTCTTCATTGCCTTTTAGCATAAACAGACGGTTATTCTCCCGGATAACCGGATCATACAGAACAAACTCCAGATCCATCTCTTCTCTGCACACCATCGAAGACAGAAGACTTTCTATATTCAAAAGCCGTGCCATGATCAACGGTTTTTTCTTTTCTTCTTTTTTGAGGATGACTCCTGCCTTATCAAAAACATCTTCATATCCTTTTCGGATCAATGGCTCTCTTACTGCAAGCCCATCTTCTTCATCAAAAACAAGGATTCCTCGCATCTCTCCATCCTGCTCTGCGATCAGGATTCCGCCTTTTTCACTTTCCTGTTCCTTCAAAAGGCGCATATAATAAGCTGCATCCCGTTTGGTATATACCTGTATTTTCTGTTTTTCCAGAACTTCTTCCGCAAAATCCCCCAGCTTTTTACAGTCTTTTCCCTCTGCCTTTCTGAGTGTCACGCCGGAATCGTTCTGTAATTCCACGATCTTCTGTATTGTCAGTTCTTCCCCGTCTGTTCCTTTTACACTCCACACATCGGCTGCATAGATAAACCGGTAATTATGTGGATAATAAATTTTCTCACTTGCGGGCATCAGGAAAAAGAATGGCATTTTTTGCTGATACAGATCTCTTGCTGTCTTGCTTAATAATTCCGCCATATAACCTCTGTGCCGGTAAAGAGGCTCTGTTGCAACTGCAACAATGTATCTGCTCTCTATTGCCTTTTTCCCCATCTGTATTACATAAGGATTCAGCTGCATCATCGCCCGGATATCGTGATCCGTCTCGATCACATAGATTTCGTTATTCTTCGTCTTTTCTGTGTAATAATAGTCCAGAAATTCTTTTGTATCTTCTGTAAATACTTGTTCCCACAGTGTTCTTGTAAGCCCACGCTCTTCCGGCTTCAGTTTTTTCAGTATCTTCATTTTACTTTTTCGCCGTACCTTTCCATTCAGACTTGATCTACATCTGTCTTGCTGCACAACCTCCACAGCCTGCGCAGCCACCTGCAGGTACTGCTACGTCTACACTGCTGAAATTAGTCAGCTTTTCGATTGCACAGATTGCCTGGGAAGAAATTCCTTCCCCACTTCCGGTAAATCCAAGACCTTCTTCCGTCGTCGCCTTGACATTTACCTGATCCTTTTCAATATGCAGTGCTTCTGCAATATTCTTTTCCATCTGCTCGATGTGCGGGCGCATCTTCGGTTTCTGCGCAATGATCGTCGCATCAATATTTTCAATCACATACATATGATCATCCAGAAGCTTTCCTACATGCTCCAGAAGCTTAATACTGGAAATTCCTTTGTATGCTGGATCTGTATCCGGGAAGTGCTTTCCGATATCTCCAAGTGATGCCGCTCCAAGCAGGGCATCCATGATCGCATGCAGAAGTACGTCTGCATCCGAATGTCCAAGAAGCCCCTTTTCGTATGGTATCTCCACTCCGCCAAGAATCAGTTTTCTTCCTTCCGTCAGTTTATGAACATCATATCCCATTCCAACTCGCATTTTCTATTCTTTTTCCTCCTGTTTTTCATCTGATGAATCAGTTTCTTCTGATATCTTCTCTTCACCAGACTTTTCTTCATCCTCATTGTCTTCCTGTTTTTCATCTGATGATAGTTCTGATTCAGACTCTGCATTTTTTTCTTCTGAACTCTGTGCTTTTCCAAGATCAACTTCTACTTTTTTCTCTGTCTTATCAGATTCCTTTGTACCTGCTCCCACCTGAACATCTACAACACCTTTTCCTGTCACAGATTCCTTTTCTGTTTCTTCGCTTTCCTCGGCATCCGTATCGGAATTCTCCTCTGTTTCTGCTTCCGTAGCTTGGATCTCTGCCTTTGTCGCCTTTACGATAATTCTGATATTATGAACAATCGTAGCCAGTCCGAATATTGCAAAAAATACTCCCGCCAGAATAAACAAAATCTGGTTCTTCGGTTCCCCGGCTATCGTCTCACGCACCAGAGATACACCGGTATACACCAGATACGCTCCAACCGCCGCCATGATCACCTGCTTTGATTTTGATGTCATATGATATTCCTCCATTTTGTCGTAATTTAGTTGTATTTTATCACATATTGGAGAAATTGACTACTTATCAGAAAGCGCAAGTTTTCATTTTCTCCGCAATATTTTATTTTCGATTCTCCGTTCCCCAAATACAAAGCTGGTCCAAAACCACCATCAGAGATTTTCCACGCTCTGTCAGAGAATACTCCACCTTCGGCGGAATCTGCGGATACGCTTCCCTGTGGATCAATTCATCTTTCTCTAATTCCTTCAGATTCTGACTTAACGTCTTATCCGAAATTTTCCCCAGATAACGCTGCAGCTCGTTAAACCTGACCGGCTGATATTCCATCAGACAGTAGAGAATGATCATCTTATATTTACCAGAAATCAAAGACAAGGTATAACTAAACCCCGTCTCTTCAAAATCTGCATTTTCAATATAATCTCTCATTTTACACTCTTTCATTCTTTATCTACACTTCCTTTCAGGTAAGTACCTAACCTAAAAGATGGTACTTGTTATTTCTTCACATCTTTATATAATTATAAATAGGAGCTCTTAAAAAAGCAATCGAATCATAGTACGGAGGTATGAAAATGAAAAAAGATTTAGGTGTCGTTCCTGCAGTTTATCCTATGCCGGTGCTGATGGTAGCTGCATATGACGCAAATGAAAAAGTAAACGTAATGAATGTTGCCTGGGGACAGATCTGCGATATGGATAAGATCATCCTTTTCATCGGAGAAGGCAAAAAGACCTGGTTAAATATCAAGGAAAGCAAGGCATTCACTGTAGCACTTGCTGACGAAGCGCATGTAGACGTGGCAGATTTCTTCGGAATCGCTTCCGGCAATAAAATCGATGACAAATTTGAGCGTACCGGATATCACGCTGTAAAAAGTGATAAGGTACACGCTCCGATCATCGAAGAATTTCCTGTTGTAATGGAGTGTGAGCTTTTGGAATTCGTCGATACGGAGCACATCTCAGGAATCGTTGGCAAGATTGTCAATGTAAAAGCTGAGGAATCTGTTCTCTCCGAAAATGGAAAGGTAGATCCGAAAAAACTGCAGGCTCTGATGTTTGATCAGTTCCAAAGTGGATACTATTCTACCGGAAAGCGCGTTGCTACCGCCTGGAAAGCCGGAGCGGGATTGATGAATAAATAATTTCACCTAAAAAGAGGACATCTCACTTTTTCTCAAAGTGATGTCCTCTTTTCTTATTTCATCTATACATACAAACAGATATTTATACCACTTCAATCACAGCTTCTCTGCGGGAATGTTCTCCTTCTGCTTCCACACGGATTGTTCCGGTTTCTGGCGCATAGACGACCGCCTGTGCCCTTCCATAATATGTCTTAAATTTTCCTGTATCATATGCCTCTGTGGTACATGGATCTGCACTTCCAAATCCCAGAAGCACGCCTCCCTTTACCCTGCAGTTCAGCTGCTCATCAGCTGCTGACTCTACTATGCCATTTGCGCCTTTGACAGAGATATCCACATAGACAATATCTCCTGCTTTCACCTGCTTCTCTTCCGGACAAACCGAAATCCGCTTTTCCCCCTCTGCCGAAAGGAGTCTACTTCTTCCGATTTCTTTTCCCTGCGCGTCGTATTGGATGGCACATAAGCTTCCGGACTTATATTTTACAGAGAACAATGCCTTACACTGCTTCAGCTTCTTTTTGCCGATCAGTTTGTTATTCAGATACAATTTTACCGTCGCACCGTTTCCGTAAACCTCTACGATCGTCTTATTCCCTTCACAGCCTGACCAGGACCAGCTTTCTATCGCATTCGTCCCTCTCCAGACTGACTTGCTGACACGTACTCCCGGATGATTTGCCGGTCTGACTCCGATGACTGGTTTACTATTTTTCTCCCAGATGACTACCGCATACCGACATGAAGCATCTGGATTTCCAAGAATATCGATTACCCCGGCACCTCCGAGCAGCCACGGATATGGACGATTAAACGGCATACCTCCGGTATAGCTCCACGCTCCGATTCCTGCTTCACCAAGATAATCCCATGCTGTCCACATAAAATCACCGATCAGATACGGATATTCTTTTACCATTTTCCAGTTTTTCCAGATATCCTGTGGAAAAGTCTCGCTTCCAAACACAATTCTCTCCGGATGTGCTTTCCCTTCCAGCGGATATCTTCCGGAGCCGTAATTATAACCTGCTATATCCAGACGATCCAAGAACGGACTGGAGATCGCATCCACCTTTTTGGAATTTCCGCCCTTATTCATGCCGCTTCCGATGAACGAAGCCATAATATTAAACGCCAGGCTGTTATTGCTTTCTTTCTTTTGTTCTTTGGATGAGGATGTCGTATTTGTCTCGCCATCCTGATAAATCCCCTGCCCCTTTGCAGTTCTGCCCATCACCATCAGATTGGTTCCACAGGTAACCGGACGAGTATGGTCATGACTGTGTATGCATTCTATCATAGCACTTCCAACCTGAAGTCCCTTCTTTTCACAAGGTTCTGCAACCTCATTTCCGATCGAATACAGAATGACCGAAGGATGATTATAATCTCTCTCGACCATGGCAGTCGTATCCGCTTCCCACCATGCTTCAAAATCACATCCATAATCATATTTATTTTTTCGGTTGTACCAGGTATCAAAGGTTTCATCCATAACATACATTCCCAGTTCATCACACGCTCTCAGCATTGCTTCACTGGCAGGATTATGAGAGCTTCGGATGGCATTAAATCCGGCTTCTTTCATGATCTTCACACGTCTTCTCTCACTTTTTTCCCAGCTTGCCGCTCCCAGGATCCCATTGTCATGATGGACACAGCCGCCTCTCAGAAGCGTCGCTTTTCCATTTACAAAAAATCCCTTCGTACTCCAGGAAAGCTTACGGATACCAAACCTCTCTTCTGCTGTATCCAGTATTTTTTCGCCCTCTTCAAGTATGATCTTAGCAAGATAAAGATTCGGAGATTCCTCATCCCAGAGCCTTGCCTCTGGCAGCTCGATCTCTGCTACAGCAGTCGTTTTTTCATTCCCTGATTGCGCAGCATTTACCTTTACAAACTTTTCTGCTATGGTAGTTTCTCCGTCCTGTATCTGCATACGGACACCATATTCTTTCGCACTGTCAATTCCTTCCAGCTTTCCTTCTATCCTTATCTTTGCCGGTTTGCAGGACAGCGTCGTGATTTTTACCCCTTGATAACTAATATGTGTCCTCTCAGACAGATACAGATTCACCGGACGGTAAATTCCGCTTCCTGTATACCACCGGCTGTTCGGAAGCTTCGAGTTATCTGCAATTACAGTCAGAAGATTCTCCTCCCCATAGTTCGCATTCTCATCTAATCGTACCAGAAACGGAACATAACCATACGGTTTTTCATAAAGCTTTTTCCCATTCAGAAAGACCTCTGCGTTTTTGTATACGCCCTCAAACTCTACCGCCAGATATTTCTCCTTCCACTCTGCCGGAATAAAGAATTTTTTCTCATAGGTATATATCCCTCCCGGAAAATATCCGTGCGCACTGCCCCCTGCTGCATCTGCAGTTCTCTTTTCATGGATCATCGCATCATGCGGCACGATCACAGACGTCCCATTACATGTCCAGTTTTCAGTAAATGCTGCTTTTTTCATTATTTCACCCCGTTTGTTAATCTACGATATTACTCTTGGCATAAAAGCCTCTTGTTTTTCCATCAATCACTGCAGTATCTGTGATCACAAATTTTCCGGTGAGCTGTATCTCTTCCGATGAACCACCCACTCCAACCGTGATTTCTCCGGCTTCCACGATCCACTGCATATGCGAATCTAAAAATGCCGTCTGATCGGTATTCATATCTTTTATTCTGCTCTGCCATACCCTTCAAACTCTCATCTGACATTATTTTTCATTTACCAGCTTCTGGTTTTCTTCCACAACTTTCTGTAGCCAGCACATCACAACCAGAAGAACAGTGACGATCAACGGCAGCGCGCCATAAATAAATTTAATTGCTGAGATTACACCTGCACTCATAATATCTGAAGTTCCCACATAACCTGCAGCGGCAAGAATCCAGCCAACTGCCGCAGAACCAATTCCGCTTCCCAGCTTCATACCGAGGGACGAACAGCTGAACATCATACCTTCGACCTGTACATTCTTTTTCAGATATACATTTTTTGCGACCTCTGCTACCAGGGCATTCAGACTTCCCATAAGCGGCGCCATCGTAACTGCTTTTAAAAACATAAGTACAACAATTCCGGTAAAATTAACCATATAAGAAGCAATCATTACTCCGACTGACAAAACCGCAGTTATGATGTAGGAAACCAGGTTCACCTTATACATTCCGTATTTTTTCACAAGAGACGGATTAAAGATCAGTCCTACGATCATTACCATAGAAGACATAGAAACCACTCCCAAAAGCGCCGGATTTCCCATAATATATTTGAAGTAATAGGTTCCGGATGTCGTTCCGATTCCTGTATTAATATAAGACAGAATATAAATAGCAAGCATGATCAGATAATATTTATTCGTGATAATAATTTTAAGCAGTTCCAAAAATGATTTCTTTTCTGCTCTCTTTATTTCCCCATTCGAAGACATCTTTACCTCAAATTCTTCCTCCGGAATTTCTTTGCAGACCAGACTTGCAATTGAACTGAAAGCAAACATGATAATCATGTAAATAATAGCAACCATTCTCCATCCTGCTGCACCGCCTCCAAAGTTATCCACCAGAATTACCGTCATAGCAGAAACTATAATAGAAGCTACTACTGCAAACGCATAACGGAATGATCCAAGCGATACTCTTTCTGCATCATTTTTTGTGATTCTGGCAGACATTGTTGCATATGCAATATTATTTGCCGTATAAAATACTGCATTTGACAAAGTATAAAATACAAAGAAATATGCATATTGTGCTGTTATTCCAAAGCTCTCCGGAATGCAGAACAATAAAATCGTTGAAATTGCAAGCGGTATTGCCGAAAAGAACATCCACGGTCTTGCCCTTCCCATTTTGCTGTGTGTCTTATCGATCAGACTGCCGAAAAAGACATCAGTAACCCCATCCAGCAGTTTACTCACCATCATAAGCGTTCCTACAACGCCTGCATTTAATCCGACAGAATCTGTCAGATACAGCATCATAAACGATGAAACCAGCATATAAAAGAAATTCGATCCAAAGTCCCCCGAACCATATGCTATTTTCTTTGGAACTGATAAATATTTTTTGTTTGCTTCATTCTCCATCCGTATCTCTCTCCTTTTTTTCATGATCATTTCAGTTTTCTCTTCTACAAAAGGTTTCCGGAATACACTTTTATAGTTATGCAATCAAAATTGGTTCACTGAACCAATTATTGATATGCTTGGCAATAAAAAACATCCATTGGATACGATTATCATAACCGTATCCAATGGATGTTTCTGTCATATATGTTGCTTTTTTATCATTTATGTCTGTTTGCTTAAAAATGTATATTTTTATTCTGTTTCCGATATTCGGACGGAGAAATCCCGTTTTTCTTTTTAAACTCTCTGCCAAAATGACTCTGTGATGAAAAACACAGATAATCTGCAATGTAAGAAATCGAAGCCTCAGAATATTTCAGCATATTCTCAGCCGCTCGGATTCGTATCAGAATGCTATACTGTGAAATGCTCATCCCAACCTGTTCGGAAAATTTTCCGGACAAATAGCTTCTGTTTACCCCTATCTGTTTTGCCAGTTCTTCCGCCGTGATTCTTTTATGGAAATTTTGTGTCAGATAATCCTTGCACTGTTCGACATAATTTGAATTTTTCTTCTCTTTCTTCCGTTCCTGAACCATTTTCACATAGGTTCGCTGTATCTCAGAAGAGAGCTGATACATCTCTTTCTGTGTTTTACACTTTTCCAGCCTTTGATAAAACACATCGCTCACCGCATAAGCTTCTGTCGGCGATACGCCTCCTTCCATTGCTGCCCGTGAGATCAACGCAAGTCCTGCCGCAACCATATACTCCGCCTGCTTAAGGCCTCCCTCAGCCAGCTTTCCAATTTCATCATACAGATGCAGCTTGTCATACATCGGACCTTTGAAATAATCACTATCTCCTCTTTTTATCGCATCGTAGTATTTTTTTTCATATTCATATGTTACATGCTTTCGTTCATTTTCTGAAGAATCAAATTTATAGTTAACCAGTTCCCCTTCTATTTCGCTTTTCTTACCTGTTTCAATCCGACTTAATTCCATCAGCTCTGCTTCACTTATTTCAAGACCACACAGAGAAAAAAGAGACATAGACAAAATACCGGCAAGTTTCATGATCGACATTCTGGGGATATTCAATTTACGCTGCGAAAGCTGATGTCTGCGCCTGTAATGATACAGTCCGCTTTTTTCTTCCTTATCCGTCGCCAGACTCACCGGTCCTCCGATATAAAAATTGTTCTCTGCATCAGAAAATGCCATGTAAGCCACCCAGCCGTCTTCTATCGTAAGGACAGGCGCCCTTTTTTCTTCATACATCTTACGCAGATTTTCTTCTAAATACGGATCTGTCAAGAACGGATCCTCTTCATTTTCTCCGATGCCGATAACTTCCGGTATATCTTTCTCGGCATAATAAATGTGCGAGGAAATCTTACTATTTACATAGAGTCTCTCCGCCCAGAATCGTGTCTTATCCATCTTCCTTACTCCATCACTTCATTTCTCATATAGTAAAAAAGAAGCCCCACACAAGGACTCCTTCTTCAAGTAGCGGGAACTGGATTTGAACCAGCGACACCGCGGGTATGAACCGCGTGCTCTAGCCAACTGAGCTATCCCGCCAGATTCAATTATGCAACTTTCATTGCAATGGGACCAATAGGGCTCGAACCTATGACCCTCTGCTTGTAAGGCAGATGCTCTCCCAACTGAGCTATGATCCCATATGTTTGTCCGTCTCACAACCGACTTTGTCATTATACAATTATAATCATTGAAATGTCAACTGTTTTTTTACTTTTTTTGATACTTTTTTTAACAGATTTTCACCCTTCCTAAGCAAAAGCCCCCGGAATTTACTTCCGGGGACTTTTGGTTTATATTTTTACATAGAGGATATGTCTTATACAATTCCCTGAGCCTGCATTGCGTCTACAACTTTTTCAAATCCGGCAATGTTAGCACCTACTACATAGTTTCCTTCTGCTCCGTAACGTTTTGCTGCGTCTGCTGCGTTGTGGCAGATATTTACCATGATGTTCTGAAGTTTTGCATCAACTTCTTCGAATGTCCAGCTGAGACGTTCGCTGTTCTGTGACATCTCAAGTGCTGATGTGGCAACACCACCTGCATTAGAAGCTTTACCAGGTGCAAATAATACACCGTTCTCCTGCAGATACTGTGTAGCTTCCAGTGTGGTAGGCATGTTAGCTCCTTCTGCTACTGCGAAGCATCCGTTTGCAACAAGCTGTTTTGCATCTTCCAGATGAAGTTCGTTCTGTGTTGCACAAGGAAGAGCAATATCAACTTTTACTGACCATACACCACGTCCTTCATGATATTCTGAATTTGGACGGTAGTTCTTGTATTCTGTAAGTCTTGCTCTCTTCACTTCTTTGATTTCTTTCAGTGCTGCAACATCGATTCCTTCCGGATCATAAACCCATCCAGTAGAATCGCTGCATGTCACAACTTTGGCACCCATCTGCTGTGCTTTTTCGATTGCGTAGATTGCAACGTTACCTGCTCCAGAAACAGCAACTGTCTTGCCAGCGATGTCTTTTCCTGCAAGTTTGAGCATCTCGCGTGTGAAATACAGAAGTCCGTATCCTGTAGCTTCTGTACGTGCAAGGGATCCACCGTAGCTGAGTCCTTTACCTGTCAGAACACCTTCTGATAATCCACGGATTCTCTTGTACTGTCCGTACATATATCCGATCTCTCTTGCACCTGTTCCGATATCTCCGGCTGGTACATCTGTGTCTGCTCCGATATATTTGCAAAGCTCTGTCATAAAGCTCTGGCAGAATGCCATAACTTCACGATCTGATTTTCCTTTCGGATCGAAGTCTGATCCACCTTTTCCTCCACCGATTGGAAGTCCTGTCAAAGAGTTTTTGAAGATCTGTTCAAATCCAAGGAATTTGATAATTCCGATATTTACTGAAGGATGGAGACGTAATCCTCCTTTGTATGGTCCAATTGCACTGTTAAACTGTACACGGTATCCTGTATTAACCTGAACCTGACCTTTATCATCTACCCACGGTACGCGGAATTTGATCTGTCTTTCCGGCTCAACGAGTCTTTCAAGAAGAGCGTCTCTTCTGTATTCTTCTTCATGAGCTTCTACAACTGCACGAAGAGATTCCAGAACCTCTTTTACTGCCTGATGAAATTCTGGTTCATCTGGGTTTTTCTTTACTACAAGTTCAATTACTTCATCAACATAAGACATACTACTCAATACCTCCTGAATGTTCTTTTACAAAAATGTGACTTTGCACACTTCTTTGCTAAAAAAAGAGGGACAAACAAATGTCTGTCCCTCCGGAACACCTTTGTTCTTTAACAGAGTAAAGCATTCAGGCGCCTGTGTCAAGATTTTTTTTCATATTTTTCAATTTTTATGAATTTCCACTACATTTTTGTTTCAAATACAGCTGATTTTCATTTTTTTTCTTGATACTTCTTCTCTTTTTTGCAAGTTCGTGTCGACAATCTTGCATTTTTGTCTCATTCGAAGCATTTTATTCCAGATTTCCCGTCTTATTTGAAATATTTCACACCGGATTCAAAGATCTTCATATCCTGCTCACCATAAATATTGATTGCCACGGAATCTGCACGACGTTCTGAATGTGCCATCTTACCAAGCACACGGCCATCCGGACTTGTAATACCTTCAATTGCGCGATAAGAGCCATTGACGTTCCATTCTTCGTCCATAGATACATTTCCGTCAAGGTCACAGTACTGTGTTGCAACCTGTCCGTTTGCAAAGAGCTTGTCAAGCCATTCTTCACTTGCAACAAAACGTCCCTCTCCGTGGGATGCCGGATTGGTATAAACTCCGCCAAGCTCTGCCCCCTGCAACCATGGTGACTTGTTGGTAACAACTTTCGTGTAAACCATCTTGGAAATATGGCGTCCGATGGTATTGTAGGTCAGTGTCGGAGAATCCGGTGTCTGTCCCACAACTTCTCCGTAAGGAACCAGACCAAGTTTAACCAGTGTCTGGAATCCGTTACAAATACCAAGTACAAGACCATCTCTTTCGTTCAGAAGTTTTTCTACTGCTTCTTTGAGTTTTGCATTCTGGAATGCAGTTGCAAAGAATTTTGCTGAACCATCTGGTTCGTCACCAGCTGAGAATCCGCCCGGGAACATGATGATCTGGGATTTTGCAATTTCTTTTTCAAATGTATTCACAGAATCTACGATATCTGCTGCATCCATGTTACGGAATACTTTTGTGATGACCTTTGCGCCTGCTCTTTCAAATGCTTTTGCACTGTCATACTCGCAGTTTGTTCCCGGGAATACCGGGATAAATACAGTCGGCTGTGCAATCTTGTGTCCGCAGATTACAATGTCTTTTGTATCATACAGCGGAGATTCTACCTTTTCGTCAGAAGCTTCGTCAGATACCGTACGGAATACCTGTTCCAGAGTTCCTGTCCATGCATCTTCTGCTTCTTTCAGTGTGATTTCTGTATCTCCAAATGCGAATTTCGCATCATCTGTCACTTCACCGATCACAGTGTAAGAAATGGAGAGTTCTCCAACCTTGTCTGCCGGAACTTCTGCTACGATGTCACCGAATGCAGGTGCAAAAAGTTCTCTTGCATCCATGCTGTGTTCGATCTTCACACCCATTCCGTTACCGAATGCCATCTTACTGACAGCTGCGATCACTCCATGGCGGTCAAGTGCGTAAGCCGATACAATCTTTCCGTTGTGGATATCATCAGCGAACTTACCGTACTGATCCATTACCTGTTCATATACCGGAAGCTCATATTCATCTTTTTCAATCTTCATCCATACAAGTTTATTACCTGCTTTTTTCAGTTCCGGAGTAATGATATCTCCTTCTTTGGCAATGTCAACTGCAAAGGATACCAGTGTCGGCGGTACATCGATATGTTCAAATGTTCCGGACATGCTGTCCTTTCCTCCGATTGACGGAAGTCCGTAAGCAATCTGTGCCTTATATGCACCAAGCAGTGCTGCAAATGGCTGACTCCATCTTTCCGGATCCTCTGTCATTCTGCGGAAATATTCCTGGAATGTAAAACGGATCTTGCTGTAATCTCCACCACAAGCCACGATCTTAGCCATAGACTCTGTGACAGCATAGACAGCTCCGTGATACGGACTCCAGCTTGACAGATACGGATCAAATCCATAACTCATCATCGTAACGGTATCGCATTTACCATGCATAACCGGAAGCTTTGCAACCATACTCTGCGTCTCTGTCATCTGGTATTTTCCACCGTGAGGCATGAAAACCGAGCCTGCTCCGATCGATCCGTCGAACATCTCAACCAGACCTTTCTGCGAGCATACATTCAGATCTTTCAGAGTATCCAGCCATTTTTCTTTTACATCGCCAACCTCAACCTGTTTCTTAAGGATGGTATCTTCTCTTGAAGGAATATCAACTTTAACCGTTGTCTCCTGGTGTGCACCGTTGGTGTTCAGGAAGGCACGGGAAATATTTACAATCTCTTTTCCTCTCCATGAAAGAACAAGTCTCGGATCTTCGGTAACAACTGCAACCTTTACCGCCTCCAGATTCTCTTCTTTTGCATAGCCAAGGAATTCATCTACATCCTTCGGATCTACCACAACAGCCATACGCTCCTGGGATTCAGAAATTGCAATCTCTGTTCCGTCAAGACCTGCATATTTTTTCGGTACTTTGTCCAGATTGATCTGAAGACCATCTGCAAGTTCTCCGATTGCAACAGATACTCCGCCTGCTCCGAAGTCATTACACTTCTTGATCAGCTTGCTGACTTCTTCTCTGCGGAACATTCTCTGGATTTTACGTTCGGTCGGCGCATTACCCTTCTGAACCTCAGCTCCACATGTCTCGATGGATTCTTCGGTATGAACTTTGGAAGAACCGGTTGCTCCACCACAGCCATCACGTCCGGTACGTCCGCCAAGAAGAATGATGATATCTCCCGGATCCGAATTTTCACGGATAACTGCACGTCTCGGAGCAGCACCCATAACCGCACCGATCTCCATTCTCTTTGCCACATAATCCGGATGATAGATCTCTTTTACCAGTCCGGTTGCAAGTCCGATCTGATTACCATATGAGCTGTATCCATGTGCTGCACTACGCACCAGTTTCTTCTGCGGCAGTTTTCCTTTCATCGTCTCTTTTACAGATACGGTCGGATCTGCTGCACCTGTTACACGCATTGCCTGGTATACATAAGTACGTCCTGACAGCGGGTCACGGATTGCTCCACCAAGGCAGGTAGCTGCACCACCAAATGGTTCGATCTCGGTCGGATGGTTGTGCGTCTCGTTCTTGAAGTTGACAAGCCACTCTTCTTCCACACCATCTACTTCAACCGGGACAACGATACTGCAGGCATTGATCTCATCGGATTCTTCCTGATCCTGAAGTTTGCCTTCTTTTTTCAGCTTCCGCATTGCCATCAACGCAAGATCCATCAGGCATACAAATTTGTCTTCGCGTCCTTTAAAGATCTCACTGTGTGTCTGAAGGTATTCTTTATAAGTATCTTCCATCGGCTTTCTGTAATCGCCATCACCGAAGGATACTTCTGTAAGTTCTGTTGAGAATGTAGTATGACGGCAGTGGTCAGACCAGTAAGTATCCAGAACACGGATCTCTGTCATAGATGGATCTCTGTGTTCCTCCCCTTTGAAATAATTCTGGATGTGCTGGAAATCCTTGAATGTCATAGCAAGTCCAAGCGAACTGTATAACTCTTTCAGTTCCTCTTCCGGCATATCTTTGAATCCGTCAAAAATCTTTACATCTGCAGGTTCCTCGAATTTCGTAACCAGTGTCTCCGGTTTTTCAAGCCCTGTCTCTCTGGAATCCACCGGATTGATGCAGTGTGCCTTGATAGCTTCCATCTCTTCTTCGCTGATCTCACCTTCGATCACATAAGTGGTCGCTGTCTTGATAACCGGCAGCTCATCCTCTTTGATAAACTGTACGCACTGAACAGCAGAATCTGCTCTCTGGTCAAACTGTCCAGGAAGAAATTCTACAGAAAAAATGTGGTCACTTTCTTCGCGCGGGAAGTCCTCTCTGTAAAGCACATCTACCGGTGGTTCTGCAAACACACCGTTGCATGCTCTTTCAAATGTTGCATCAGAAAGATTTTCCACATCATAGCGGATCAGTACACGTACATTCTTCACCGTCTTAATTCCAAGATAACTCTTCACCTCATGGCGAAGTTCTTTAGCCTGTACTGCAAATTCTGGTTTTTTCTCCACATATACACGTTTTACGCCCATAATTTCCTCCATTAGCTTTGGTAGTAATATTGAAACCGCATGCCTTGATCCGGCATAACGGCAGTTTCCTCGATTTTTATTTTACCACATCACCTTTTATAAGTACAATAAATATAACTAAATCTTTTTATAAGTATATCTTATTTATTACAATTACCGTGAACCGCATCTCTTATTTATCTTTTTCTGGACAATACTGCAGACAAAAGATACGATTAAAAACACAGCAAAAATACTTCCGATCCTCATCACCATATCATAGAAAAAGCCCTCCGGAAGCATCCGGATCATATAGTCTTCTGCCGGATCAAGGATCCATAGGTTATTACTGAAGAAAATATGATGAAAGATCACAAAATATTTGTTAAAGTCTCTTGAGAACAGAAATCCTGCTACCGCGGTAAGTGCCAGAAATACCGCCAGCACCCGCTGATACATCTGCGGGATCAGTCTCTTCCAGTCTGCTTTCATAAGCACAAGTGCCGCCATTGAAAAAAGCAGTACGATGATCGCTCCCCTCCGGATTGCAAGTCCGCCAAGAAAAAGCCCCTGCACATCTGCCATATGAAGCCGGTCCTTCTCATTGAAAAAATCCTGTATATTTCCTTCCACTTCCGTCTCAATACTCAGTTTCTTCTCGTTGCCCCGCAAATAAGACATCATGAATTTTGTCACCTTCATAATATCCGGCATCTCCATATAAAGTTCATCCGCCACCTTATATTTTTCATATTCTTTTTCATAAAAATTCCAGTCTCCGTATGCACCGATCTCAAAACTGCTGATCAGCAGGATCACGATCAGTGAAATACTCGGCAAAATCGCCAGGATTTTATGCAGCCATTTCTTTTTTGCCATCCTTTTTCTCCTTCTCTTTTTTGTCTATAGTTTAGCAACCCTGTCTTCATTTGTCAAAAATGGTTTTCTCTTGAAATTTCATTTTTTATCACTTATAATACTAATAGGTTTTATAAGGAGGACTAATAATGGATATCAACTATGAATTATATAAAGTATTTTATTATGTTGCAGACACGCTCAGCTTTTCTGAGGCTTCCAAGCAGCTCTTTATTTCACAGTCCGCTGTCAGCCAGTCCATTAAAGCACTGGAAAAGAAACTGGATCAGGTTCTTTTCATCCGAAGCACAAAAAAAGTTCAGCTCACCCCGGAAGGCGAGATCCTTCTGCGTCATATCGAACCGGCGATCAATCTGATCAAGCGCGGGGAATCCCAGATCATGGAAACAGCCTCTACCGGCGGTCAGATCCGCATCGGTGCCAGCGACACCATCTGCCGGTATTTTCTGGTCCCTTATCTGGAACGTTTCCACAAAGCTTTCCCTAACGCACATATAAAAGTGACCAATGCCACTTCGATCAAGTGTACGGAACTTCTGGAGAACGGTCAGGTAGATCTCATTGTCGCTAACTATCCGAACGTTTACCTTGGCAGTCTTGCCTCCTTCCGAAAGATCCGTGATTTTCACGATGTCTTTATCGCAAACCAGTCCTTTGCGGAACTGCAGGGGAAAAAGCTTTCCCTCAAAGAACTGCAGCGTTATCCGATCATCATGCTGGACAGAAAAAGTACAACCAGTGAATTTCTGCATTCTCTCTTCCAGCAGCATCAGTTGGATCTGGTTCCTGAAATCGAGCTGAGCAGCAACGATCTTCTGATCGATCTCGCACGGATCGGACTTGGCATCGCTTTTATTCCGGACTACTGTGTACCAAAGAATTCCGACCAACTCTTTGTCGTCCAGACCGAAGAACAACTTCCAAAGCGTCAGCTGGTTGCCGCGTGGAACGGACATGTTCCGGTTTCCCGCGCGACACAGGCATTTCTGGATTACTTTAATGCATAAAAAGTTTCTTAATTATCCGTCTGTTTTTCCCAGAACAGACGGATTTTTTCTTCCACAATGTCTAACCGGCATCTTTCACAGTCCGCCCATTCTTTCGGGAAAATCTCTTTCCCCTTCTCCCTCTGAAAACGCTCATCCAGAAGAAGTATCACTCCGCGGTCATCCTCTGTGCGGATCACCCTTCCTGCTGCCTGCAAAACCTTGTTCATCCCCGGATACCGGTAAGCATAGTCAAATCCGTAAAGTCCCTTCTGGTCAAAATAGCTTTTCAGGATTTCCCGCTCATTACACACTTGCGGCAACCCTGTTCCGATGATCAGTGTCCCGATCAGCTTCTCATTTGTCAGATCGATTCCTTCTGAGAAAATCCCGCCAAGAACTCCAAAACCGATCAGACTTTTCTCTCTTCCCATTTCAAATGCACGCAGGAAATTTTCCCGTTCTTCTTCATCCATGTGCTTCTGCTGAATAACCAGTTCCATCTCTTCTTCATCTGATGCAAGAAGCTGTGTAAATTCCTGATACACATCTTCCATAAACCGGTAAGACGGGAAAAAGATCAGATAATTCCCCATTTTTGCTTTCACTACCCGGAAAATGTATGTCGCATATCGTTGATACATTTCCCTGGAACGCATGGTGTAACGGGTACTCACATCCACACCATTCATAAGCAGTCTCTTCTTTGTATCAAACGAAGAATCAATGTAGACCGCATAGTTGTCTTTTTCCGTACTAAGAAGTCTTTTGTAATACTGGATTGGCAGAAGTGTTGCCGAAAAGAATACAGCACTGTTCCCCTTATCCAGACATTTCTGCAGATTTGCCGCCGGGTTAACACAAAACAACTTCAGAACAAATCTTCCATTCTCCTGATACTCCGTATAGACGACATAGTTCTCATCCAACCCATCATATATATTCAGGAAAGACCTCACTTGAAAATAAAAATCCAATACGGTTTCCCGGACTTCTTTATCCACACATTCCTCGAGATACCGGTCTGTCTCAGATAGTACATTCATAAGCTGGATTCCAAAATGCGAAATATTGTCCAGCACTTTATAGTTTTCACACTCTTTTTTCATTGCCAGAAGAATCTTATTGCATGCCTCCAGTCTTTTTGCAAACCGCGGTGCTTCTCCCTTTACCAGTTTCTTCACCGCAAGAAAGTCCTCCTTGCATAACTCTGCACTGTACATCTGCCGTCCACGTTCTACCAGATTGTGTGCCTCATCGATCAGAAACAAATATCCTCCAGCGCCACCTTCTGCAAAGAAACGTCTGAGCCGGGCATCCGGGTCAAACACATAATTATAATCGCAGATCACACCATCCACCCAGGTCGACACATCCAGTGCCATTTCAAATGGACAGACCTTATGCTTTCTTGCCTGCGCTTCCAACACTTCCCGGCTCATCACATCTTCCTGCATCAAAAGCTCATAGACCGCATCATTTACCCGATCAAAATGCCCTTTGGCATATGGGCAGTCATCCGGATTGCAGCTTGTCTCCTCACAGAAACAGATTTTTTCTTTCGCCGTTAAAGTGATCACTTTGAACTTCAGATTCTGTTCCCGCAAGGTTTCGAATGCCTGCTCCGCCACCGTCCGGGTGATTGTTTTTGCCGTCAGATAAAAAATCTTCTCGCCCAGTTCTTCTCCAACCGCTTTCACTGCCGGAAATACCGTTGAAATCGTCTTCCCCACTCCGGTTGGTGCCTGGATGAACAACTTTTTCTTCCGAAGAATCGTCCGGTAAACAGATACCGCAAGATCTCTCTGCCCTTTACGATATGGAAACGGAAATTCAATCCCTTTAACAGATGCATTTCTTGCCTTTCTCCATTCAATCTGGAACTTTGCCCATTTTTCATACTGTCGGATCACTTCATCGAACCAGACTTTCAGTTCATTACTCCGATAAGAATACTGAAACCTTTTCACCTCTTCCGTCTCCATCTGGCAATAGGTCATCTGTACCCCGATCTCATCCACCCCTTCCTGTTCTGCTACCATGCTGGCATAACATTTTGCCTGTGCCAGATGAATGCCTGCCGGCTCCTGCACCCGGTCAAGTTCCCGCAGAACACCCTTGATCTCATCTACCATGACCTGCTCTTTTGTATGAATCAGTCCGTCGGCACGTCCTTCTATTTTCAAAGTAAACCCATCACAGACAATCTCTGTCTTAAGAGGTACCTCCGCCTGATAATCCGATCCCATCTGTCTCTGGATCTTCCGGTGAATCCGGCTTCCCATCTGCATATTCTCCGGATCTTGTCCGCCTCCTGTTCGATTGTCAATATCCCCTTCTCTTAAAATAAACTCCACAAGGTTTCGCACCGAAATCCGGATCATCGGGAGATTCTCGTCCATGTTCTTTCTGCCTCCGCTTTTTGCTACCTGTTATCATACCATAAACACATGTTCCTTGCCAATTGTATCCGTCCTGTCATGATATGGCTTTTCACATTTTCCGTGCCTCTATAGCTAAAAAGCCCCGGCGATCATCACCTCGCCGGAGCTTTCTTCTTAATTGAACTTGTCAATGATGTTTTTAAGATACTGGTTGTCTGCCTCATAGAACTTCTCCTGTTCTACAATTTCGGCAAGTTTCGGATCAATCGGCATCTTTCCGAGTACTTCTACCCCAAGTTTTTCTGCAATCTCGTCAATGTGGCTTTCCCCAAATACAGATATTTTCTTTCCACAGTCCGGACATTCCAGATAACTGTAGTTTTCCACCAGTCCGAGAACCGGTATGTTCATCTTCTTTGCCATATTGTAAGCTTTCTCTACGATCATCTGTACCAGATCCTGTGGCGAAGTCACGATCACAACGCCGTCTACCGGAAGTGACTGGAATACCGTAAGAGGAACATCCCCTGTTCCCGGCGGCATATCAACAAATAAGAAATCCAGATCTCCCCACATTACATCAGTCCAGAACTGGGTTACTACTCCTGCGATCACCGGTCCTCTCCAGATGACAGGATCTGATTCGTGTTCCAGAAGCAGATTGACCGACATGATCTTCGTGCCGTCTTTTGCAACGCACGGGAACATTCCCGCCTCGCTTCCGACTGCACTTCCATGCACTCCATACATCTTCGGGATAGATGGTCCTGTGATATCCGCATCCAGAATACCAACTGAATATCCCTGCTGTACCATCATACGTGCAAGAGATGCTGTCACCATTGATTTGCCGACTCCACCTTTACCGCTGACTACTCCAATTACTTTTTTTACCTGTGAATACGGATTTGCCGGTGCTTTCAGATCTTTCTTCGCACTGCTGCATGAACCCGCATGCGCACAGGAAGAACACGATTCCGGCGAACATCCGCTGTTCTGCTCTTCTGCCATAACGCCATCCTCCTAATTTTCAGGATTTATAAATCCTATTCTTCTACTGCTGCTATCACTTCAATTTCGCAAAGAAGGTTCTTTGGAAGTGTCTTAACAGCAACACAGCTTCTGGCTGGTTTTGATGTGAAATATTTCGCATAAACTTCGTTAAATGCGGCAAAATCTCCCATATCAGCAAGGAAACAGGTTGTCTTTAATACTTTGTCAAAAGAAGTTCCTGCTTCTTCAAGGATTGCTCCGATGTTCTTACATACCTGGTCAGCCTGTCCTTCGATGGTATCAGCTTCTACAGTATCTGTAGCCGGATTGATCGCAATCTGTCCTGCTGAATAAAGGATTCCCCCATGTACATATCCCTGGGAATACGGTCCAAGTGCTTTTGGTGCTTTTTCTGTTGATACTAATTTCATGTTGCAAATCTCCTTTTCAAATATATTCTTTCTATATCATATCACATCTGCCTCAAAATTCCAAATTTATTTTCGCATACAATGTTATGCCAGCTCTGCTTTTTCTCTCGTCACATTCTGAATCCATTTATAGCTTCGGTAGCGCATGACTGTGATCGGTACTTTGATCACCTCATCACTCATCAGAAGGATATAAACAACCTGCACCGGCGCATGAAAGACAAAGGCAGCGATCATACCCAGCAGAATAGAGCATCCCCACATGGTAGACACATCCAGGATCAGACCAAACCTGGTATCTCCTCCTGCCCGGAATACACCCACCACAAGGGTCGTATTGATCGCCTGGCAGAGTGTAAAGTAAGACATAACAAAAAACATAAAATAAAGATACCCCTGCGCTTCCTGTGAGAGTGTCATCACATGATTTGCAATCGGAGCAGCTATCAGAATGATGCCGCCTCCTACCGCACCAGTAATAATACTCAGCCACAAAAATCTTTTTCCATACTCTTTTGCCAGATGAAACTCTTTTGCACCGATGGTCTTACCAAGATAAATGGCAGTCGCATTGGATACACCAAAGGCAACCACCGTTGCCAGCTGTCTTGCAACCTGAGCAACAGAATTTGCTGCCACCGCAGCACTTCCCAGATGACCGATCACTGCTGTATTCGCTGTAGAACCAAGTCCCCACATCATTTCATTCAAGATCACCGGACTCGCATAAATCAGAAAGTCTTTTAGAAGCACCTTGTCGATCTTACGCATATAGACCGGGTGAAATCTAACGTCATGGTTTTTTACTTTTGCATACCAGATTACAATGATAAGTTCTACGATCCTTGCTGTCAGAGTTCCGATTGCCGCACCCATAATTCCCATCTTCGGTAAACCAAATAAGCCAAAAATAAGAAGCGCATTTACCAGGACATTACAAACTAGTGACGCGCTGTAAACAACCGTTGCGATCACAACCTGCTCGATACTCCGCATAATGTAAAGATAGACCTGCGTTGCCGCCATCAGAACATAGGAAAGCGCCACGATCCGCAAATATTTCACACCTTCTGCGATCACGGCCGGGTCACTGGTATAGATATGAAGCAGCACTTCCGGAATGATTTCCGCAACAATGGTAAAAAGAGCTGCACAGCTGACACCGATGGTCATTCCCATTCCAAGGATTTTTTCAATCGTCTGTGTATCTTTCTTTCCCCAGTACTGTGCAGTCAAAACCGTTGCACCTGATGTTGTACCAAAAAGGATCAGTGTCATGACAAACTGTATCTGCCCTGCAAGGGATGCACCTGAAAGAACTTTTTCGCTGACTCTTCCAAGCATCAGCACGTCTGCCGCCGTCACACCCACATTGATCAGATTCTGAAGTGCCATTGGGATTACAAGTGCGAACACTTGTCTGTAAAATTTTCTCTTATTTATTTCCATCTTATTTTTCTGCCGCTTTCCGGAAAATCTGGTATACATCTTCGGCAGTAAGTTCTTTGATTTTTGAAAGTTTTACAGTATCATTTAATGTCGCCGCCATTGCAAGTTCCCGCAGATCTTCCTCTGATACTTCTCCGATCTCCAGTTCCTTTAAATTTGTCGGCATATGAATCTCACGGAAATATTCTACCGTCCGGCGAATTCCCTCTTTTGCGGCTTTCGCCACATCTTCTTCCTCTACGCCCCATACTTTTTTTGCGTAATGCGCAAATCTTTCTTCATCGTTTTTATAGACATATTCTGCCCAGGATCCCCAGACAGCTGAAAGGGTTGCACCATGCGCCTTATCATATTTTGCACCAAGTGCATGTCCGAGCTTATGTACAGAAAAATCTTTTGCTCTTCCGAGACCTGTCAGACCATTATGGGAAAGGCTTCCTGCCCACATGATTTCACTCATGGCATCGTAGTCTGTCGGATTCTCCAGACCTTTCTTTCCATTTTCAATCACAACCCGCAGAACTCCCTCTGCAATTTCATCTGTTATCTGATTTCTCGTATTTGGAATAAAATATCGCTCTAGTGTATGCATCATGATATCCACGATTCCGCACGCAATCTGATATTTTGGAAGCGTATAGGTAAGAACCGGATTCATAATCGCAAACTTCGGGCGGTTCAGGCTAGTGCTGATTCCTCCCTTTTTCCCTGTTTCTTCGTTTGTCAGAACTGCGGAATCGCTTGTTTCACTTCCTGCTGCCGCAATCGTAAGTACGCATCCTACCGGTGTCGATCTGGTAAGTATGATTTCACCTCCCCAGATTTCCTCCAGAGACCAGTCCGGGTTTGCCACACCATGGGCGATTGCCTTTGCTGTATCAATAGAACTTCCACCGCCTACTGCAAGAAGAAAATCCGCACCGAACTCAATTGCTTTCTCAACGCCTTCCTGTGCATATGCCATCCGGGGATTTGGCTTTACTCCGCCAAATTCCTCATAAGCAAGTCCTTCTTTTTCCAGTGCTTCTTCTACCTGCGCAAGAAGTCCGCTTTTCTTTACACTTCCACCGCCATATACGATAAACACACGGCTTCCGCCCCATTTCTTAACTTCTTTCCCAACTTCTGCCTGTGTGTTTTCTCCAAACAGGATTTCTGTCGGGGTATACTGTATAAACTTTTGCATTTTACCTCTCTCCTTAAAAAAATCCGAACCGTTCAATAAAGATTGCGGTTCGGACTAAATCTTTCAGTCTTATCTTATAACCATACTTTTCCGGTATGTTCGCCATTGATTACATAGTATACTGCATAATCTTCCGGTTTTACATAAAGCTCAATACTCTTGATCTCGGAAATTTTATGTTTCTGTTTTGTCCAGTCTTTTTTTACTGAAGCAATCATATCTTTTGTGTTTACTTCTTTTTCACCATACTGAAGAACAACTTCTGTTTTGATTTCTTTCTTTGCCGCAGATTTTTTTGCTGTTGTTTTTGGTGCTGCTTTCTTTACTTCTTTTGTAACTTTCTCTGCAGTTTTCTTCACTTCTTTTGCAGCTTTTTCAGCTGTTTCTTCTACTGTTTTTTTCACTTCTCCTGCAGCTTTTTTTACCTCCTGCGCTTTCTTTTCAACAGTAGCCTTTACTTCTTTCGGCTGTGCTTCTTTTTTAGCAGTTTCTTTTACTTCTTCTACTTTTTCGCTGACTTTATCTTCTGCTGCTTTAACTGCTGTTTTTACTTCTTCTTTAGTTTCTGCCGCTGCCTTTACCTCTGCTGCCTTTGTTTCTTTTATCTGTTTTTTCAGTGCCATATTGGTTTGCCCTCCTTAACCGTTAAGCCTTACTATTTTAAATCCGCAAAACTGACAATACGCTGTGTTATCATTTGCTCTTTGACATTATAGCATACTAAATGAAAAAAGTCACATTTTTTCATTTAATTTTACTTGCCTCCGTGTTATACTATAAAAAGACGAGAAAAGGAGGTACGTGTTATGGGTATTTTAGTAGCACTAATCGGTGTAGCAATCATCGCCGCTGTCGTTGTTGCTTCTTTCACTGCCGTTCTCGGAGGTGTCATCGGAGGAGAACTGGAAGACGAAGAAGAATAAAAAAGGTGGCTGTGAAAAATTCAATCGAGTTTTTCACAGCCACCTTTTTATTATTCTTCAAATGTTTCTTTTAACTTATCCATGAACCCTTTTTTCTTAGCTTTACCCTTCGATTCAGAAGCCGGCTCTTCCTGGTTCAGTGTATTTCCTGTCAACTGATCAAAATGTCTAAGCACTTCTTTGGCTTCCGGACTTAATTTTTCCGGAGTCTGAATAACCAGCGTCACATAATGATCACCTCTGACCTGAGGATTTCTCAAAGAAGGTACCCCTTTTCCTTTCAGTCGTACTTTTGTATCAGTCTTAGTTCCCGGTTTTACGGTATAGATCACATCACCATCAACCGTCTTGATTCGCACATCACCACCAAGTGCTGCCTGCGCAAACGAAATTGGTGCAGTTGAGAAAATATGAACATCCTGTCTCTGGAAGATTGGATGTCTGGAAACCGTAACTTCTACCAGAAGGTCTCCCCTCGGTCCGCCATTCACACCCGGTTCACCTTTTTCACGGATTCTTACGCTCTGACCATTGTCAATACCTGCCGGGATTGTGACTTTGATCTTCTTGCGGCTTGAAGTATAGCCTGTTCCACCACAGTCCGGACATTTCTCACGAATGATCTTACCCGTTCCATGACAGTCCGGACAGGTCTGCACATTCTGCACCGTTCCGAAGAACGACTGTGATGTATAAACAACCTGACCTTTTCCACCACATTTTGAACAGGTCTCCGGACTTGTTCCCGGTTTTGCTCCTGTTCCGTTACACTTTGTACATGGATCTTTCAGAACGATATCCAGTTCCTTCTCGCATCCAAAAATTGCTTCCTCAAATGTAATCCGGACACCTTTACGGATATTGGCGCCTTTCATCGGACCATTGTTCGCACGTCCGCCTCTTCTGCCACCGCCAAACAGATCACCGAAGATATCACCAAAAATATCACCAAAGTCTGCCCCGTTAAAATCAAAACCGCCATATCCACCGGCTCCGCCTGCACCGCCTTCAAACGCTGCATGACCAAACTGATCGTACTGACGCCGTTTGTCTGCATCACTCAGAACAGCATAGGCTTCAGAAGCCTCCTTGAACTTCTTTTCGGCTTCTGCATCTCCTGGATTCATATCCGGGTGATATTTTTTCGCCAAAGCTCTGTATGCTTTTTTCAGAGTCGCATCATCCGCATCTCGTGATACGCCCAGGATCTCATAATAATCCCTTTTTGCCTCTGCCATAATCCTACCTCACTTAGATATTTCTCAAAGTATTTTAATACAGAATGTACCCTGGCACATTCTCATGCCCGCGCCGGCTCTCTGCAACATCTTCTTTGCACATGCAGTTCACCTAACCGGAGGCTTTTTATGTCATAAAAAACTATTTTTATTTATGATACATGAAATCTGCAAGACGGTATAATGCCGCCTTGCAGTTTCTCATCTTATCTTACGGATTAAACTTCTTTGTAATCTCCGTCAACTACGTCATCTCCGTTAAATCCTTCTGGAGCCGGTCCTGCTTCTGGTGCAGGTCCAGCCTGTGGTCCTGCCTGACCAGCCTGTGCGCCTGCCTGTTCGTAAACCTTTGTGAACAGTTTCTGAGCGCTTTCCATCAGTTTTTCTTTTCCTGCTTTGATTTCTGCAACCTGAGCATCTGTAAGTTCTTCTGTATTCGCTTTCGCAAGCAGATCTTTCAGAGCCTGTACGTCAGCTTCTACTGCTGCTTTGTCTGCTGCATCGATCTTATCTCCAACTTCGCCAAGTGCTTTTTCTGTCTGGAATACCATAGCGTCGGCATCGTTCTTAGCATCGATTGCTTCTTTACGTTTCTTATCCTGAGCTTCAAATTCAGCAGCTTCTTTTACAGCTTTGTCGATATCTGCATCAGACATATTAGATCCTGCTGTAATTGTGATGTGCTGTTCTTTTCCTGTTCCCAGATCTTTTGCAGATACATTTACGATACCGTTTGCATCAATATCGAATGTAACTTCGATCTGTGGGATTCCACGTGGAGCCGGCGGAATTCCATCCAGTCTGAACTGTCCGAGGGACTTGTTATCTCTTGCAAACTGTCTTTCACCCTGTACAACATTGATATCAACGGCTGTCTGGTTATCAGCTGCTGTAGAGAAGATCTGGCTCTTCTTTGTCGGGATTGTTGTGTTTCTCTCGATCAGTCTTGTAGCTACACCACCCATTGTTTCGATAGAAAGTGAAAGTGGAGTTACATCAAGAAGAAGGATGTCGCCTGCACCTGCATCTCCTGCAAGCTTACCACCCTGGATAGAAGCACCAAGTGCTACACATTCATCCGGGTTAAGAGATTTGCTTGGTTCTTTTCCTGTCAGACGTTTTACTTCTTCCTGAACTGCCGGGATACGTGTAGATCCACCAACAAGAAGTACCTGACCTAAGTCTGCTGCTGTAAGTCCTGCATCAGAAAGTGCACGTCTTACCGGTTCCTGTGTCTTTTCTACAAGGTCACGTGTCAGTTCATCGAATTTAGCTCTTGTAAGAGTCATATCAAAATGCTTCGGTCCTTCAGCTGTTGCTGTGATGAACGGAAGGTTGATGTTTGTTGTTGTTGCAGAAGAAAGTTCTTTCTTTGCTTTTTCAGCTGCTTCTTTCAGTCTCTGAAGTGCCATTCTGTCTGTTGACAGGTCTACGCCTTCTTTTGCCTTGAAATCTGCAAGCATATAATCTGTGATCTTCTGGTCGAAGTCATCTCCACCAAGTCTGTTGTTACCAGCTGTAGAAAGAACTTCGATAACGCCGTCACCGATCTCGATAACAGATACATCAAATGTACCACCACCAAGGTCGTATACCATGATCTTCTGTTCTTTTTCATTGTCAAGTCCATATGCAAGAGCTGCTGCTGTAGGCTCGTTGATGATACGTTTTACATCAAGACCTGCAATCTTACCTGCATCTTTTGTAGCCTGACGCTGAGCATCGTTGAAGTAAGCCGGAACAGTGATAACTGCTTCCGTAACTTTTTCTCCAAGATATCCTTCTGCATCTGCTTTCAATTTCTGGAGGATCATAGCTGAAATTTCCTGTGGAGAATATTTCTTTCCATCGATGTCTACTTTATGATCTGTACCCATCTCACGCTTGATAGATGAGATTGTCTTTTCTGCATTTGTTACTGCCTGACGTTTTGCAGGTTCACCTACAAGACGTTCTCCTGTCTTTGTAAATGCTACTACAGATGGTGTAGTTCTTGCTCCTTCTGTATTTGCGATTACGACCGGCTGTCCACCTTCCATAACCGCTACACAACTGTTTGTTGTACCTAAGTCAATACCAATGATTTTGCCCATTATGAAGACCTCCTGTTAATATAATAAAAATTGTATTTTGCTTTGTTATTTATATAAAGTGTATCGTAAATGCGGTACACGGTATATCTTAGTTTGCTACCTTTACCATGCTGTGTCTTACGACTGAGTCACGGTACATATATCCTTTCTGGAATTCCTCAGCTACTACATTTTCACCAAGTTCTTCATCCTCCACATGCATCACTGCATTGTGGAAATTCGGATCGAATTCCTGACCAACTGCTTCGATCGGTTTTACTCCGATTCCTTCCAGTGTGCTCATCATTTGTTTATAGATCTTATCCATTCCATCTACGAACGGATCATCTTTCTTTTCTTCCGGTACGGACTGAAGTCCGCGTTCAAAGTTGTCTACAATCGGAAGAATTTTTTCTACAACATCTTTGGCTCCGATCTCATACATCGCTGACTTTTCTTTTTCAGTACGCTTTCTGTAATTATCGAACTCAGCCATGTGTCTCGTAAGTTTGTCTGTCAGATCTGCGATCTGCTCATCCTTTTTATCTTTTTTATTCTTCTTTTCAAACAGCTTCTTTTTCTTTGGTTCTTCAGCATCTTCGGAATTCGTCTCTTTACCAACAGCTTCTTCCTCTGTTGCTTCGGTTTCTTCCGGTTCCTGCCCTTTTGCCTCCTGCTCTTTGGCTTCTGCCTCCGCAGCTTTCTTTGCTTCTTCCACTGCTTCTTTTACCATTTCTTCATTACTCATCTTTTTATCCAATGGTTCTTCCACCTTTCTTACTTCTTATTCGAGCTTTTTCGGCTCATCCCTGTGGAATATGTCATCCAGCTCTGCCATCAGTGTCTTAAGCGTCTTCATGACATGTTCATAATCCATTCGCTTCGGTCCGATGATTCCGATGGTTCCCTGCATGCCCTCGCCCAACTCATATGTTGCTGTGACTACGCTGCAGTCTTTCATGTTCTCCACATTCGATTCATCTCCGATGTATACCTGGATGTCTCTGTCTTCACCGCCGTTTGCCATTGACTTTGTTACCAGAGCGGCAAGCTGCTGCTTTTCTTCAAAAGCACTGATGATCTCCTGTGCGCTCTGCTTATCACTAAGCTCCGGATACTTGAAAATATTCGTCGCGCCACTGGTGTAAATCTCCATGTCGTCATCCAGCTGGATCACATTCGCTACTGCATCCAGGACACTGCTCATCACACCACTGTGGATCCCTGCCTGTTCTTTCAGTCTTGCGATCACTCCCAGATTGATCTGCTCTAGCGAAGTTCCGTTCAGCGAAGTATTCAGAAGCATATTCAGCTTCAATAGTGCTTCATTGCTGAGCGGCTCATCCAGTGTCACGATCTGGTTCTTTACAATGTTGCCTTCCATCACGATCACAACGATCAGCTGATGGTCATCAACCTGTGAAAGCTGGATAAATTTTAATTTGTTCCCGTTGTAAGTCGGAGTCGAAATCATCGTCGCATAATTCGTGTTGTTCGCAAGAACCTTTGCAACCTGCTTCAGAAGTTCTTCCATCTTGTCAGCCTTCTCAAGCATCTGACCTTTGATTTCGGTAATCTCCTGTTCTTTCTGGCTCATCAGCATATCCACATACCATCTGTAACCTTTATCCGACGGAATCCTTCCTGCTGATGTGTGAGGCTGCATGATATAACCAAGCTCTTCGAGATCTGCCATCTCATTCCGGATCGTTGCCGAACTTAAATTCAGATCCGTATACTTGGAAATCGTTCTGGATCCCACAGGCTCTCCGGTCTCAAGATAGTTCTTAATGATTGCATGTAAGATCTTCGTCTTCCGCTCACTAAGTTCCTGTATGGCTTCCATATGCTACCTCCTTTTTGTTATTAGCACTCGTTATGTATGAGTGCTAATATTTTCTACGCTTATAAATGTACCACTTACTATTCACTTTGTCAACAGGGTTTATGATTTTTTTATTTTTAGTCCGGTTCCACCCGGATATGCTGTCGGATTCCAATTCAATCGGCAAACCATTCCGTTTGAATCGGAATCCCTTCTTTTCTGCCTGAACCGCCTGCTCCCTTCCTCCCAAACTCCCCACCCGACCGTCAAACCAAAAAATACACACCCCAGCCTCCCGGTCTGATGGTGTGCATTTCTTCTATTATATATAGTACATATCCTGACTGTATTCACTGTATTCCTGATATTTTTGTTCGAGGTCAGAGAGAAACAGATTCTCAAGGATATCCTGTAGTCCTCTGTTCAGACGTTCGATAACTTCACTCTGTACAGCCTGAGCCGCAGCCCTTCCGTTCTCGGCGCCTTCTACATCCTCTTCTTCGATGAGATAATCACCTTCCAGCGCACGTAATATTTCCGCAACCGAAATCTTTGTGGCAGGCTTCGCCAACAGGTATCCCCCCTGCGGTCCTTTCACACTTTTGATGATTCCGGCTTTTCTGAGTGCCGCAAATACCTGTTCCAGATACTGCGGTGAAATACTGTTACGCTCTGCAATTGCTGCAAGTGCAACATGGGATTCTTTCGAGTATACGGACAGGTCGATCAGTGCCCGAAGTCCGTATCTGCTTTTCTTTGAAAAATTCATATTCTACTCCGTGAAGAGCGGTGTGGAGTAATATCTGTCTCCGGTATCCGGAAGCAGTGCCACAATCGTCTTTCCTTTGTTTTCCGGACGTTTTGCAAGTTCGATCGCTCCATAAAGTGCAGCTCCCGAAGAAATTCCTACCAGGATTCCCTCTTTCTTTGCAAGCAGCTTTCCTGTTGCAAAAGCGTCATCATTTTCTACAGTAAATATTTCATCATATACAGTTGTGTTGAGTACGTCCGGTACAAATCCTGCTCCGATTCCCTGAATTTTGTGAGGACCACCTTTTCCTGTAGAAAGTACCGGTGAACTTGCAGGCTCCAATGCAACGATCTTCACATCCGGATTCTGGGATTTCAGATATTCGCCGACACCGGTCAGTGTTCCACCTGTACCAACACCTGCGATAAACAGATCTACTTCTCCGTCTGTATCCTTCCAGATCTCTGGTCCGGTTGTCTTTCTGTGTACTTCCGGATTAGCCGGATTAACAAACTGTCCAGGGATATAGCTGCCCGGGATCTCTTTTGCAAGTTCATCTGCTTTTTCAATCGCACCCTTCATTCCCTTTGCGCCTTCTGTCAGAACAATCTCTGCTCCGTATGCTTTCAGTATGTTTCTTCTTTCTACACTCATTGTCTCCGGCATAGTAAGAATGATACGGTATCCTTTGACTGCTGCAATCGATGCAAGACCGATTCCCGTATTTCCCGAAGTAGGCTCAATGATAACAGAACCTTCTTTTAATAATCCTTTTTCCTCAGCATCCTCGATCATTGCTTTGGCAATTCTGTCTTTTACACTTCCGGCCGGGTTAAAATATTCCAGTTTCACAAGGATTCTTGCCTCTAATCCTAATTCTTCTTCAATATTTTTCACCTCTACAAGAGGAGTATTTCCAACAAGCTCTAAAGCACCATTATAAATTTTTGACATCGTAAGTTCTCCTTTCTTTCCTACTGTTTTGATAGGTTTAACTCGATGATGTCATTATATGCCTATAAAACCTATTTGTCAAGTATACTTTATATTTTTCTGATTTTCCAAATTTTACTCTTCCAGCAGAAACTCTACAAACACACTGTTGCTGACATCGATCCCCCGTTTTGTAAGCCATACTCTGTCATCATCCTGCTCAAGAAGCTTTAAGCTTTCCAGTTTGCAGATCGGTTCACCGTAAATATCCTCCAGACTCTTCCCAAAATACTCTGAAAATTCTTTTTTTGAGATTCCGTTCATTTTCCGCAGTCCAAGAAACATAAATTCCTCCATCTCCTCAGTTTCTGTCAGAAGCTCTGCCTGAAATTTGTTCCTGTAGGAATGTGCATACTCCCTTAACTGATCCGGGTTCGTGTAGCGACTCATTTTTCCTTCCAGCTTCCTGCATTTTCCAATCAGATCCCCGGGAACCAGAGATGCCGCACCAATTCCAAATCCCAGATACGGAATTCTCTCCCAATATCCCAGGTTGTGCCGGCAGGCATATCCCTCCTTAGCATAATTGGAAATCTCGTACCGGTGATATCCGTTCTTCTCCATCAGCGTTTCCGTATCCCAGTACATCTGACGCTCCGCATCCTCATCCGGAAGCTTTGGCCCTTCTTTTGCCTCGTCTTCTACATATTTTTTATAGAAAGTTGTTCCCTCTTCCAAGATCAGACTATATGCAGAAATATGCTCCGGGGAAAGTGCCATTACCTGCTCCAGTGTACGCCTCCAGCTTTCCACCGTCTGCCCCGGAATTGCCGAGATCAGGTCTACATTGATATTTGAAAAACCATTGGCTCTCGCCAGATGATATGCTTCCCGAAATTCTTCATAAGTATGGATTCTTCCAAGCAGACGAAGTTCCTCATCATTGACCGACTGCAGACCGATACTCAGACGGTTCACCCCTGCCTGTCTGTACTTTCGCAGTTTTTCTTCCGTTACCGTTCCCGGATTCATTTCCACAGTGATCTCTGCGTCCTCATCCAACGTAAATATTTCCCTGACCGTATCCATCAGCCGCCCAATCTGCTCACCGGTAAGAAGAGATGGGGTTCCGCCTCCGAAAAAAATGGAAATCACCCTGTAATTCTGCACTGTATCCGGACAGTTTCTGATCTCGTCGACCAGCATTTTCACATATTCCTCTTTTTCCTTTTCTCCGGCCGGACCGGAAAGGAAATCACAATATGCACATTTTTTCACACAAAACGGAATATGAATATATAGTTCTAAAGGCTGCATCTGCTTTTCTCCTTTTCTGTGCAAAAGGCAGGAACTTTTCCCTCGGAAACCGCTCCTGCCTTTTTATGTATACGATGAGCCAAGTACAGATTTGTGCTTGCACAAGAATCTGTACTTGGCGAATGTACATCATCGAGCTGTTAAGCGAGATAGTGTACAAAGTATACGAATCGAGTAGGAGTCAGCCTGCTCGATTATCCTTTGTCTGTCTATTTGTCGTCCAGTTTTAATACACTCATAAATGCCTTCTGTGGAATTTCTACATTTCCAACCTGGCGCATACGCTTCTTTCCTTCCTTCTGCTTTTCCAGAAGCTTCTTCTTACGGCTGATATCACCGCCGTAGCACTTGGCAAGTACGTCCTTACGCATGGCTCTTACTGTCTCACGGGCAATGATCTTGCTTCCGACAGCTGCCTGGATCGGAATTTCAAAAAGCTGTCTCGGAATCTCTTCTTTGAGCTTCTCACACATCTTTCTTCCTCTCTCATAAGCACTTCCCGCAAATACAATAAAGGAAAGAGCATCCACTTCTTCTTTGTTGATCAGGATGTCCAGCTTGACCAGATCAGATTTGACATAGCCGAGCATTTCATAATCAAAAGACGCATAACCGCGGGATCTGGATTTGAGCGCATCAAAGAAATCATAGATGATCTCATTCAGAGGCAGGTGGTATTTCAATACCGCTCTGGTCTCTTCGATGTATTCCATTCCTTGATATTCGCCACGTCTTTCCTGACACAGATCCATGATCGCACCGATAAATTCGGATGTCACCATAATCTCTGCTTTTACCATCGGCTCTTCCATAAAATCAATTTCTGACGGATCCGGAAGATTAGACGGATTGGTCAGGTCGATCACTTCTCCGTTGGTCTTGTGCACCTTGTAGATAACGCCCGGCGCAGTTGTCACCAGATCCAAATTGTATTCTCTTTCCAGTCTCTCCTGAATGATCTCCAGATGCAAAAGTCCAAGGAAACCACAGCGGAAACCAAATCCCAGCGCAAGAGAGGTCTCCGGTTCAAACTGAAGTGCCGCATCGTTGAGTTGCAGTTTTTCCAGTGCATCTCTCAGATCCGGGTATTTGGAGCTGTCTGCCGGATACATTCCGCAGTACACCATCGGGTTGACCTTTTTATATCCCGGAAGAGGCTCAGAACATGGATTTTCCGCACCTGTTACGGTATCACCCACACGGGTGTCCTTTACATTTTTCAGGCTGGCTGTAAAATATCCAACCATTCCTGCTGAAAGCTCATCACAAGGGATAAACTGTCCGGCACCAAAATATCCAACCTCCACAACATCGGCAGTTGCACCTGTCGCCATCATATGAATCGGCATTCCTTTCGTGATACATCCTTCTTTGATACGGCAGAATACGATAACGCCTTTATACGGATCATAGAGGGAATCGAAAATCAGTGCCTGAAGCGGTGCATCCGGATCTCCTGTCGGAGAAGGAATCTTTGTCACGATCTGTTCCAGAACCTGATCTACATTAAGCCCTGTCTTTGCCGAGATCAGTGGTGCATCCTGCGCTTCAATTCCGATCACATCTTCAATCTCTTCGATCACACGCTGCGGCTCTGCGCTTGGAAGATCGATCTTGTTGATAACCGGCATGACATCCAGATCATGGTCCAGTGCCAGATATACATTTGCCAGTGTCTGCGCTTCTACGCCCTGTGCCGCATCAACGACCAGGATCGCTCCATCACAGGCTGCAAGACTCCGTGACACTTCATAGTTAAAGTCTACGTGTCCCGGAGTATCGATCAGATTAAAGATATATTCCTCCCCATCCTTTGCCTTATAAACCGTGCGGACTGCCTGTGATTTGATTGTGATACCACGTTCTCTTTCCAGATCCATGTTATCCAGCACCTGTGCCTGCATCTCTCTGCTGGTCAGAAGACCTGTCTGCTCAATAATACGGTCCGCCAGTGTGGATTTTCCATGGTCAATATGTGCAATAATACAAAAATTTCGAATCTTTTTCTGATCCATATGCATATTTTCAGTCTCTCCTTTTTCTTCTTATCTATATCTGATTACTTTTCCCGTTTGCTACTGTACTGCACCAGAAAGAGTTCCACCGAGAGGATATCTCCCATCTTTCCGGTTTTTACATCTTCTTCCGTCTGTACACCGGCTTCTACGATCCCACGCAGCTCTTTCCTGGTAAATGCCTTCGCCTGTGCCCGGTACTTTCCTACCAGGAATGGCATGATTCCCACCTTGGCGGCAATCTCTTTTGGCGGAATCCCAGTATGGTCCATCTCTTTTACCTCCATCAGGATACGGAACTGTCTGGTCAGCAGGTAGAGGATCCGCATCGGCGGTTCCTTCAGTGTTAGAAGATCATAATAGTAATCCAGCGCTTTTTTCTGCTCTTTTGCTGCAACTGCATCTACCATATCAAAAATATGGTTTCCGATCTGCGTAGTACAGATTTCATCAATATCTGCTGCCGTGATCTCCGTGTGGTTCATGCAGTAACAGAATAATTTTTCCAGCTCCTGCCCGAGATTCTCCATGTCATTACCAGTCTTTGCAAGCAGATAGCGCACTGCTGCCTCCGACATCTGAAGCTTCTCCTTTTTCGCCATCCCAAGGATCCAGCGGATCAGTGTCTTTTCATCCTGCCGCTTCAGTTCTACAATATGACCTTTCTCCTTGATCACTTTGTAGAGCTTTCCTCTCTTATCCAGCTCTGATTCCACAAAGATCATATAAGTGGTCTCCGGCATGTTCTTCAGATATTCTGCCAGCTCCGGTGTCGCATTTTTCAGAAAACCGGTATTTTCCAGAACGATCAGCCTGCGCTCTGCAAAAAAAGGTAATGTCTCGGCAAGGTCGATAATCTCCTTCGGGTTCGTGTTCTTTCCCTCAAAATAACGATAATTCATCGTGTCACCTTCCGGAACCATCGCTTTGACGAAACGGTTTTTATATAATTTTTTCAGATAAGCTTCTTCGCCGTACAGAAGATAAATCTGCTTAAACTGTCCTGTCTTTAAATCTTCATTCAAACTTTTCATGGACTTTGGATACCATATTCCCTTCCATCTGTATACATACTGACAGCACCTCTGTCTTTCGTATTATATAGGCTTACGCCCCATTTTGCAAGTCTTTCCAGTGTTTCCGCATGCGGATGTCCATAACGGTTTTCTTTTCCGGATGAACAGAATGCTACCCGTGGTCGGATCACTTCCAGAAGCTCTTCGCCGGTCGCATTTCTTGATCCGTGGTGTCCGACTTTCAGCAGATCATAACACGCCGGAAGTTCTCCTTTTTTCCGGAGATTCTTTATTCTCTCTGCCAACAGCTCTTCTCCGGTATTTTCCAGATCTCCGGTAAAAAGCATGGTAATTTTTCCATATTGCAGGTGAAGTACCAGAGAATTTTCATTTCCATTTTCAGATGGCTCACCTTCTCCAGGCCAGAGACAACGCATCTTCAATTTTCCAGACAGAAAAATAGTATCCATCTCCATTACCCGTACCTTCGTTCCTGCCTCTTCTGCCAGATTACATAATTTAATAAGCCTTTCATCCCAATATTTCTGTTCCGGAAAAATCAGATACTGGATTTCTACTCCATACTTTCTCCGTTCCAGAAGTTCTTCCACTGCATTTAAGTGATCCACATCCCCATGCGTCACCCACACATAATCCAGCCTCTTCACGCCCCGGAATTTTAAAAATGGTTCCAACCGGTATCTTCCTGCTGCATCTACCGAACTGCTTCCGCCGTCGATCAGGTAATTTTTTCCGTTTCCGTCCCGAAAGAAAAAACAGTCGCCCTGTCCCACATCCAGCATAGTCAGCTCCATCTGCCCTCGTTTCCACTTTGGGATCCCGAGCAGGATGAGCAGGATCCCAGCTGTCACAAGCTGTCTTACCACCCGTTTCCCGGTTTGTCTGCCCTCTTTCTTTTCCTTCCTTTTTCTCCACAAATAAAATAGAAGAACCCCATAATAACAGGCAATCTGCCAGAGCCGTGGTCTTCCCGGAATCCACCTTGCCCCCGGAAGTTCCAGGAGCAGACCGCTCCCTTTTTCATAAAAAAGCAAAATCCACTCTGTTATTTTCCAAAGTGCGCTCTGCATTATATCTCCTGCCCCACACGGAATCAGCATGACTGCCATCCCTGCACTCCCGCAAAACAGAAGCACGGATGCCATCGGAATTACCAGAAGATTCCAGGCTGGCGCATACAGGCAGGTTTCATAATAGTGCCACAATGTAACTGGCAGCAGAAAAAGCCAGAGCCTCACCGACATCCGGACACTGTCTGAAAATCTGCCTTTTTTATTTCCCAAACCAATCAGATAGATACCGAGAACCGCAGCAAAAGAAAGCTGGAACCCTGCCGTAAAAAGCCGCAACGGATTTGCCAGAAGCAAACCAATTTCCGCAATCCCAAGTGCCGTCAATCCATCGTATTCCCTTCCTGTCAGCTCTGCTCCCATCCGGATCAGAAACATGGTAAACGCCCGCAGTGCCGAAACACTCATTCCTGTCATCACCACATAGCTCCCAAGAAGCAGACTTCCCACTACACCGGCCTGTAAAATAGAAAATCCGGTTTTCCTAAGCCCCCGGTAAAGTCCGTTGCCAAAAAAAGAAATATGCAGACCGGATATGGCAAGCAGATGCCCGATCCCTGCCACCCGGTAAAGTTCTTTCACTTTCTCTTCTGTATAAAAAGAATCTCCCAGAAGAACCGCACACAAAATACCCCCTCGACGCTTTCCCATCTCTCTGCAGATCTCATCTGCGGTCCGGTTCCTAAACTGCCACAGCTTTTCCCGGAAGGAAGTCTTTTTCACCTGTTTTTCCAGAACCTTCCCTTTCCATAAGACTGCCTGGATATTCTGCTGCTTATAATAATTTTTCTGGTCAAAATTGCCCGGATTGGCCGCCGGATCAAAAAATCCCACATTGCCTTTAACCAGGATCCGCTGTCCGATTTCCGGACCATTTCCCTTTTCATCCAGATAGACAAGCAGCCTCTCGTCAGCGACTGCTTTTCCATTCCCCATCTCTCTGATCTGTATTTTTTTCAGATACAGGATCAGTTTTTCTTCTTTTCTGGTTTTCTGATAAACCTCTCCTTCCACCATCACTTCTTCCGACTCTTTCCAGAGCTTCTCACACCTTGACACACCGAGTCTTCCAAAAATCTTTCCTCCCCCTGTCAGATACAGTACCAGAATCAGTCCTGCCAGAAGTATTCCGGCAAAACCAAGTCTTCGCTTGATCAACCGATCAATCCTCCTTTATCATTTCCTGGTTTCTGCTCAGAGGTTCATCCAGCTTTATACTCTCCTGATATACAATACTGCTGTCTCCGTTGATTGAAATCTGTACTTCAGAGACATTTCCACCATCGATCACTGAATTTACGATGGAATAGATCACCGTCTCCGGACTGACTCCCGGAGCAATGTTCCGAAGTCCTTCATCAAAATTCAGATAGCAGATATGATCTTTGATCGACACACCCAGCAGCTTTGTTCCTTTTGGTATGGTAGCAAGCAGTCTGTTATTGGATGGTCCTCGCATCAGCTGTTCCACTACAACCCGTTCCTTCGACTCATTGCTGTTATACCGCACCGTATCCTCTTCCTTTTGCAGCTTTTCTCCAGATGAATCTGCATAATACAGCGTAAGCTTCATCTCCTGGAAAGAGTTAATAGAAGAGCCTGTGTTCTGTACAAAATCTTCTGCCTGCTGGTATCCATAAGTATTCCCTTTTTTATCCGTAAGTGGCGTTCCATCTACACAGATCATCACCAGATCCACTCCATCGATCTGCGTCAGCGAACGGACAAGTGCCGCCCTGCACAAAACCTCTCTTACCGTATCCATCTTTCCGTAAGCAGCATTATAGTACAGGATCAGCTTTTCATCCTCCAGAGTGTATCTCTCCAATTTTACCTTTTTCGGCAGTGCCGCCTGTGCCTTCACCTCGTCATCACACTTCTGCAGCGCAGACAGCATTCCTTTTACTTCTTCGTCCGCCGACTTTCCTGTTCCATCATAGCCTTTCGGAACCAGCGCCGTTCCGCTCTGGTTAATCTGGTAAATCGTGTATTTTGCATCTGCTTTCTGCTCCTTTTTTCTGCATCCCACAACGCCTGTAAGAAGACACACCGCAAGAAGAATGCTTATGATCTGGTAATTTTTTTTCATTCTTCTCACCCTTCCCTCTTGATATAAGTAAGCGGGATCCGGACTGTAAATGTCGTTCCCTCTCCCGGTTCACTGTAGACCTTGATTGCACCGCGGTGCATGACAACCGCATTTCTTGCAATCGAAAGCCCAAGACCGGTTCCGCCGATCTCACGAGAATGGGATTTGTCCACACGGAAAAATCGCTCGAATATATGATCCGCATCTTCTTTCGGAATCCCGATTCCAGAATCCGCAACCTTCAGATAAAAATACTTATGATCCGCATTTAACGACACGTGTACCCATCCGTTCTCTTTATTGTACTTGATCGCATTTTCCACCAGATTCGTGATCACAAGTGCAATCTTTACCTCATCAATCTCCGCTGTCACCGGACGAAAACTCTCAAATACCAGCTCAATATTACTTTTTGCCGCAAGTGGCTGTAATCTTTTGAGAATCCGTTCTACCAGTTCATTAACATCCTGACTCTTAATATTTAAGTTTGCACCCTTCTTATCCAGTTTTACAAGATCCAGAAGGTCATTGATGATCTTATTCTCCCGCTCGATTTCTTCGGACAAATCACCCATGAATTCCCGGTAAATCTCCGTCGGTGCATCCGGCTGCATCAGCAGTGAATCCGCCAGCACCTTCATAGAGGTCAACGGTGTCTTCAACTCATGGGATACATTTGCCACGAACTCTTCTCTCGATGCATCCAGTACTTTATAGCGGTCCCACAGCTTATTAAATGCATTGGAAATCCGGTCCGTTTCATCGTAAGCATTTTCATGGAGATAATTATCTCCATAGCCTCCTGCCATCTCCTCGATCGATTGAGACATCCTTTTCAGCGGCCTTACAAGCAGCATACCGATGATTGCTGATAAAAAGATCCCGATAATACTGATTGCAACCGTTGCAATTCTTGCCTTTGTCTGCAATGCCTCTACATTGTCACGCAGACTGTCTGTAGAAACACTGACCAGAATCATTCCTTTTACCGGCTCTTCCCCTTTTTTGACCGGGACTGCCACTTCAATGTACCGGCTCTTTCTGTCATAACTTGCCGGCTTCTCGCCGCGGAAGCATTTGACTACATCCTCGGAAATGATCGTCTTTCCCTCCTCCAGATCATAGGTATCTTCCACAATCCGGAATTCATCATCAATAACAAGCACTCTTCCATTGTAAATATTGGATAACTGTGATAGTTCTGTATCGATCACATCAGAAACTCCCGTTTTCAGATAATCAGAATTGACCAGCTGATTACTCAGAATCGTACACTGGTTTTGAATCTCTGCTGTGCGCACGGATACGGTTCTCTGATCATAGCTTTGCAGAATCGCATTCATCAGGATCACACTGGATAATATGACAAATACGCTCAGGATCACCGTTACCCGCACTTGCAGACTTTTTATGAATTTTGGTACAAAAAATTTAACCCCTGAAATAATAGCCAACTCCCCACTTTGTGTAAACGTATTTCGGATCACTTGGATTTACTTCAATCTTCTCGCGCAGTCGTCTGATATGTACATCTACCGTTCTTGCATCTCCCGGATACTCATATCCCCAGACAATATTCAAAAGACTTTCCCTGCTGTAAACCTTGTTCGGATTCATTGCAAGAAGCTCCAGAAGATCAAATTCTTTTGCGGTAAGATTCAGTTCCCTGTCCCCGGAAAAAACTCTCCGGCTTTCACAGTCGATCTTCAGATCTCCCTTTACCACAACTTTACCGCTCGCGCTCATCCCGTCTTTTTTAGCGACCCTGCGCATGATTGCCTTCATTCTGGCCTTAACTTCAAGAATGTTGAACGGCTTTGTGATGTAATCATCTGCGCCATATTCCAACCCGAGGATCTTGTCCATATCCTCGCCCTTCGCAGTGAGCATGATGACCGGTACATCTGAGAAATCACGGATCTGTCTGCATACTTCAAATCCATCGTATTTTGGAAGCATGACATCCAGAAGAATCATATCATACTCTTTTCTTTTTACCATCTCAAGTGCTTCCTCACCGTCGTATGCGCAGTCAACTTCCATATCATCCTGTTCCAGGCTGAATCTCAGTCCTTTCACGATCAGCTTTTCATCATCTACTACCAATACTTTTCTGCCCATCTTGCGCACTCCTCTACTCTACCGTTATCTGCTCCCGGATCTTCTGAAAGATTCCTTCCTTGATCCCGTCCACTTTCTTCAGATCCTCTATCTTCCTGAATCCACCGTTTGTCTCTCTATAAGCAATAATTGCTTCCGCGCGGGACTCGCCAATCCCGCTTAAGCTTAAAAGTTCAGCCTTTGTCGCGGTGTTCAGGTTTATTATTCCTGTGTCTTTTCCCATCCCGGCATCAGCCATATCCGATGGTGAACCTTCTTCTTTCAAAGTCTGTTCTTCTTCTCTGGATGGTACATAAATCCTTTGTCCATCTGTCAGATGTGCTGCCTGATTCAGATAAACCTGTCCTGCTGCCTCCGTCAGACCTCCCGCTGCTTCTATGGCATGCGTGATGCGGTCTCCTTCCTGCAGTTCATATACACCGGGTGATGCCACCTCGCCACATACATACACCCAGATCGAACCTTCTTTTTCTTCACCACCCGGATCTGCTTTTGCCTTATCCGGCTTTTCTTCGGCAGCCTTTGATTCTGCCTCGTTTTTCTTATCCCCGGCATCCGCTTCTGCAGCAGCCACACTGGTAAAGGTCTCTTCTTTTTCATGGCATGCTGACAGCATACAGCTGATTCCAAGGAAAATTCCACATATTTGATATAAAATCCGTCTTCTTTTCCGCATACATACTCCTTTTCCGCAGAGCATGTCCCCTCGTACTTCCAAGACATGATTATTGTAACGAATTTTTTTCCAAAAGACAACCTATTTCCACTGAAAAATTGTCGTGCCGATCAGAGCGATCCCCATACCGATCACTTTTCTCCAGGAAAATGGCTCTTTTTCCACACCAAATAATCCCACCAGTTCAATCAGATACGCCACAATAAGCTGAGACATAACGATCAGAAGTGCCGCCTTTGCAGGCCCGAGCTGCGCCATACTTTTGATCACGGTCCAGGTGATCCCTGCTCCGATCACACCGCCAAGCAGCATATATTTAGGCTGCACCTCTCCTATCGTGGCAATACTGTCCCTCCCCATGATCAGCCACATTACCAGACAGATGGCAAATGCACTAAGCTGCACCCAGGCATTACTCACCCACATTCCTGTCGTCTTTGTTACCTGTGTGTTAAATACCCCCTGCACACTCATCAGCGCTCCCGACAGCAGGGCAATAAAAAATCCGGTCATCTTTCATACCTCCTTTTCTTCTGAAAGTATATCCGATGACCGGCTCTTTTATTCTCTTATTTTTATCAGGCACCGACTTTATGCAAGTGCTTTTTTCAGGATCTCTGCCATCTCATCTACCTGTTCTTTACCGATAACAAGCGGTGGGATCATTCGGATCACATCTGTTCCAGCTCCGATGATCAGAAGTCCTTCTTCCAACGCTTTGGCTGTCACTTCACCCAGCGGCTTGGTGATCTGAAGTCCCTGGATCAATCCTCTTCCCTTTACTTTAACGGCTGCATCGCAGGTATCCACGATTTCCTGCAGTTTCTGTGTCAGATATGGTGCGATTTCATTGACATGATCGAGCATATGCTCTTTTTCAAAGATCTCAATAGTCTTGCTGACCGCTGCACAGCAAAGTGGGTTTCCACCATATGTAGTTCCGTGATCTCCCGGTACCAGCGAATTATCTGCAACTTCTTTTGTCATCGCAAATGCGCCGACCGGAACACCGCTTCCGATTGCCTTCGCCATTGTCATGATATCCGGTGTGATTCCCATCTGCTGCCATGCAAACCATGCACCGCTTCGTCCCATACCACACTGTACTTCATCGCAGATCATCAGGATTCCGTTCTCATCACAGATCTTACGGATTCCCTGCATAAATTCTTTTGTCGCTGCGTTGATTCCGCCTTCGCCCTGGATTGTTTCCAGAATGATCGCGCAGGTCTTATCATTTACCAGTGCTTTTACACTGTCAAGATCATTGTAGATTGCAAAATGTACACCAGGCATAACCGGTTCAAATGGCTCTCTGTATTCTTTGTGTCCGGTAAGTGCAACTGCACCCATACTTCTGCCGTGGAATGAATTCTCCATTGCAATAAATTCATAACGTCCGGTTTTTTTTGTGTACGCATATTTTCTTGCAGTTTTGATCGCACCTTCGATTGCTTCTCCACCACTGTTTGTGAAGAATACCTTGTACATACCGGTGATCTTTTTCAGATCTTCTCCTGCTTTACCGCAGGTTGTATTATAATACAGGTTTGATGTATGGATCATCTTGTCAATCTGAGCCTTTAATGCATCATTAAATTCCTTGTTGTTATATCCCAGAGAAGATACTGCATATCCTGCTGAGAAATCCAGATATTTCTTTCCTTCCGGATCATAGAGGTATGCGCCGTCTCCATGGTCCAGTACAACCGGATAACGGTTATAAGTTTTTAAAATCGCGTCGTCCTCTTCCTGCATATACTGATTTGCCATAAGAATTACCTTCTTTCTTTGTCTTCCCTTTAATCTTCTTCACCGTTTCTTAAAATTGCAGTTCCGATACCTTTCTTCGTGAAAATCTCAAGAAGCAGGCAGTGCGGAATTCTTCCATCCAGAATATGGACTCTGGACACTCCGTTTTCAATCGCTCCTACACAGTTCTGCAGTTTCGGGATCATTCCTCCGGAAATTGCTCCGCTTTCGATCAGTTCATTCGCCTGATCTACAGTAAGAGCTGTGATCAGAGAAGATTTATCCTCGTAGTCTCTGTATACCCCTTCAATATCAGAGAGGAACGCAAGCTTCTCAGCATGAACCGCTTTTGCGATCGAATAAGCCGCATCATCCGCATTGATATTATAAGTGTTGTAATCATCATCGATTCCGACCGGGCATACGATCGGGAGAAAATCTTTATCCAGAAGATCCAGAAGAACCTCTGCATTGACCTTCTTGATATCTCCTACGAATCCAACGTCCTGTCCTGTCATGGAAAGCTTTTTATCAACTCTTAAAAGTCCGCCGTCTTTTCCACTGACACCGATAGCACGGACACCAAGTTCTTCGACCATACGAACCAGATTTTTATTAACCTTGTTCAGTACCATCTCTGCAATTTCCATGATCTCTGCGTCCGTCACACGAAGTCCGTCGATGAATTTCGGCTCCATTCCGGCTTTACTTACCCATTTACTGATCTCTTTTCCACCGCCGTGAACGATGATCGGTTTGAATCCAACCAATTTCAAGAATGTAACATCCTTGATGACATTTTTCTGGAGTTCTTCGTCCAGCATTGCACTTCCACCGTATTTTACAACGATGATCTTACGGTTGAAACGCTGAATATAAGTAAGCGCCTCAATCAGAACTTCTGCTTTGTCCAGATACTGCTGCATATCCTGATCCATTTTGCTTACCTCCTAGCTTCTGTAATCTGCATTGATGTCAATATATCCGTGAGTCAGGTCACATCCCCATGCGGTTGCGCTTTCGCTTCCCATCTTCACATCAGCAACTGCTTTTACTTCTTCCTGTGAGAGGATCTCCGTTGCTTTTTCTTCACTGTAATCTACCGCTGTACCATTTTCGATGATCTGGATCTTTCCTGCCTTGCTCTCGAAGAACAGATCCACCTTTTCCGGGTCAAACTGTGCTCCGGAATATCCCATTGCACAGAGGATTCTTCCCCAGTTTGCATCATGTCCTGCAATTGCTGCCTTGGTAAGATTTGAGCATACGATTGATTTTGCAAGTGTCTTTGCAGTCTCTTTTGTATCTGCACCAACTACAGTTACTTCAAATAAAGCAGTTGCTCCTTCTCCGTCCCCTGCGATCTTCTTTGCAAGGTATTCGTTGATCTCATGCAATGCTTCCGCAAAGGTCTTATAGCTTTCACTGTCTACCGTGATCACTTCATTTTCAGCCATTGCGTTTGCAAGAAGAACTACAGAATCATTTGTAGAAGTATCTCCGTCTACGGAAATCATATTGTATGTATCATTGACATCATCACTGAGGGCTTTCTGAAGTGCCTCTTTTGTGATTGCTGCATCTGTTGTGATAAAGCTGAGCATGGTGCACATATTCGGATGAATCATACCAGATCCTTTTGCCATACCACCGATGGTAACGGTCTTTCCGGCAACCTCGATCTCTACTGCGATCTGTTTTTCACAGGTATCAGTCGTCATAATTGCTTTTGCTGCCTCAGTTCCGTTTGCCAGTGTATCATTTTTCTTTTCAGCAAGAGCCTTTACCCCTGCCACGATGCGATCAATTGGAAGCTGCTTTCCGATGACACCGGTCGATCCGATCAGTACACCATCTGCATTAATTCCAAGAGCTTCTGCTGCCGCATCTGCTGTGTCCTTGCAGTAGCCAAATCCTTCCGCACCGGTACATGCATTGGCAATTCCGGAATTGACGATCACAGCCTGTGCTTTCGCACCGCTCTTTACAACCTGCTGATCCCATTTTACGCATGCTGCCTTTACAACGTTTGTAGTAAATGTTCCTGCACATTCACATGGAACCTGGCTGTAGATCATTGCCATGTCGGTTCTGTCCTGATATTTGATCTTTGCTGCTGTTGATGCTGCCTCAAATCCTTTTGCTGCGGTCACACCGCCTTCGATAATCTTCATCGTATATAGCCTCCTTTAGCCCTCTTCGATAAATGCTGTAATATTTTCCTCATTTAAAACAAACTCATAGTAGTTGACATCCGGTCTCTTGGTCCATCCGATCGTATTCCAGAACGTATTGCCGATATCATTCTTGGTAAATGCGATCAGTGTGATCTTGTTGATATGTTCCTCTTTCAGAGCTGACATTGCATAGGCAACCATGCTCTTTCCGATCCCATGACAGCGGTACGCCGGATCTACACATACATGATAAAAACATCCGGTTCTTCCGTCGTGTCCGCAGAGGATTCCTCCTACTACTTTTCCGTCTATTTCGGCGATCACACTGGTTGTCGGATTCCTTTTCAGGAATCGTTCCACGCCTTCTTTTGAATCATCTATGCTCCGGATTCCAAATCCTTTGATCCGCATCCAAAGTGCATGAAGCTGGTCATAATCTTCTACTGTCATCGCACGAATAATTGTTGTCATATATTTTCCATTCCTTTTCTTTTTCTGCCGTGTTCTACGGGAACATCGGAACCAGATCAAGACCTTCACTTTCCGGAAGTCCAAAGATCAGGTTCATGTTCTGTACAGCCTGTCCTGCCGCACCTTTTACCAGGTTGTCGATCGCACCCATCATAATGATACGGTTTGTTCTCGGATCGATCTTAAATCCGATATCGACATAATTGCTTCCTTCTACCCATTTTGTTTCCGGGTAAACATCTTTCTCCAGAACACGGACAAATTTTTCATTTGCATAGTATTTATCGTAAACTGCTTTTACTTCTTCCCAGGTAACATCCTTTGTAAGCTTCGCGTACTCTGTTGCCAGGATTCCTCTGTTCATCGGAACCAGATGCGGTGTAAAGTTGATCACAACCTCTTTGCCGCTCGCATATCCAAGCTGTTCCTCGATCTCCGGTGTGTGTCTGTGTGTTGCCACACCGTATGCTTTCATATTCTCATTGACTTCACAGTACAGGTTCGGAACCTTTGCCCCTCTTCCTGCTCCGGATGTTCCGGACTTGGCATCAATGATCAGCGTATCCATATCGATCAGTCCTTCTTTTGCCAGTGGATAAGCAGTCAGGATGGAGCATGTTGTATAGCATCCAGGATTGGCGATCAGTCTTGCGCCTTTGATATCTTCTCTGTTCACTTCACACAGTCCGTAAACTGCTTCTTCGATAAACTGCGGGCTCTTGTGCTCAATACCGTACCATTTTTCGTAAGTCTTGACATCTTTGATACGGAAATCTGCGCTCAGGTCGATGATCTTAACCTTTGATAAGATTTCTTCATTAACTAATGATGCGCACAGTCCCTGTGGAGTTGCTGTGAAAATCACATCTACCTGATCTGCAAGTTGTTCCATATTATCATCTAAACATACCGCATCTACGATCTGAAACATATTGCGGTATACATCTGCATATTTCTTATCGATATAGCTTCTTGAGCCAAACCATTTAATTTCTACGTCTTTATGTCCTGTTAAAATGCGAACCAGTTCTCCTCCGGCGTAACCGGTAGAACCGATGATTCCTGCTTTAATCATGTAAACCATCCTTTCGTAAATGCCGTATTTGTGTATAGATAGGCATAATCATAAATACTATAAACCCATTAATCCCTATTGTAAAGGGGTTCGCGGGAATTGGGGGAATGTTTTTTGATTGGTGCGGGGACGCTCCTGCGCGAAATATCTTTGCACGCAACCGCGCTTGCGCTTGCCATGCATGCCTAAAGAAATATCCAGTGGATATTTCTTCGGCGCGTCTCAAACGCAGCGGTACTAGGCTCGGCTTTGCTTACGCTCGCCTTGCCAAGTGCCGGCGTTTTCGAGGGGTCGCTTAGCAAAGATATTTCGCGCAGGAGCTGTGCACTGACGAATGGGAACATTTTCCGATTGGTTTAGTATACATGGTTTTATTTGGTAAAGCAAGTGGTTTTTTGATTTTTATGCATGTTTCTGTGTATTTTTATGTATAATTTCTTATTTTTATGCATTTATATTTATTTTTATGCATTGTTATGCATTTTTATTATTATAAGATGCATTAGGTCTGTATTCTTTTTATTGACTATTTTAGGAAAATTCAATTAATATTAAGAAAGTGATTGTAAAGGAGTTGTTATTTTATGGAACGGGATCTTACTTCAGGGAGTGTTTTTCGGAATGTGATTTATTTTTCGCTACCTTATTTTTTATCTTATTTTTTGCAGACGCTTTATGGGATGGCGGATCTTTTTATTGTTGGGCAGTTTAATGGGGTTGCCAGTACAACAGCGGTTTCGATTGGGAGCCAGGTGATGCATATGTTGACGGTGATGATCGTGGGGCTTGCGATGGGGGCTACGGTTTCAATCGGGCAGTCTATTGGAGCGGGCGATAAGAAAAGGGCTTCTGTGTTTGTGGGAAATACGGTGACTTTGTTTATGGGGATTTCTCTGGTGCTGGCGGTTTTGCTTCTGTTTTTTGTAAAGCCAATTGTTTCGGTGATGTCTACGCCTGCGGAAGCTGTTTCCGGGACAGCAGCTTATCTGACGATCTGTTTTCTCGGGATTCCTTTTATTACGGCGTATAATGTGATCAGTTCGATTTTCCGCGGACTGGGGGATTCTAAAAGTCCGATGTATTTCATCGCAGTTGCATGTGCGGTGAATATTATACTGGATTATCTGTTTATCGGATTTTTCCATCTGGGAGCTTCCGGTGCTGCGCTTGGCACAACACTTTCCCAAGCGTGCAGTGTTCTGTTTGCACTGATTGCCATTAAACGTAAGCAGACCGGACTTTCTCTTTCCGGAGACTGTTTCCGCCCACAGAAAAAACCGCTTGGCAAAATTCTGAATATTGGGATTCCGGTAGCGCTTCAGGACGGATTTATTCAGATTGCTTTCATTGTTATTACGATCATTGCCAACCGGCGCGGACTGAACGCAGCCGCTGCTGTCGGCATTGTGGAAAAAATCATCAGCTTTCTGTTTCTTGTTCCGTCTTCCATGCTTTCGACTGTTTCTGCACTCGCAGCTCAGAATATCGGTGCCGGAAAGTATGACCGTGCAAAGCAGACGCTTCGCTATGCCATGATGATCGCCATTGGATTTGGTCTGGTCGTCTCTATATTGATCCAGTTTATCGCAGCTCCGGTTGTCGGACTTTTCACTGCAGACGCAGCCGTTATTCTTCTCGGCGCGCAGTACATTCGCGGATATATCTGGGATTGTATTTTTGCCGGCGTTCATTTCAGTTTCAGCGGATACTTCTGTGCATGCGGAAAATCTGGAATTTCATTTTTACATAACCTGATCGCTATTTTGTGCGTGCGTATTCCGGGTGTTTATCTGACTTCAAAAATTTTCCCGCATACACTGTTTCCGATGGGACTCGCAACCGCTACCGGCTCCTTATTGTCTGTGATCATCTGCATCATTGCTTACCGATGGTTATGTGAAAAATCCGGAAAATAGAATACATGATCGGACTCTTACGGATTTCTCCAGATCATCAAAAATGGTGACTCACTACGAGCCACCATTTTTGATGATCACTTATCTGATATGCGCTTCCTCATGTGCAAGCAGCCATTTTTTCTTTTCAATCCCACCGGCATATCCGGTCAGACTTCCGTCACTTCCAATGACACGGTGACAGGGAATGATCACAGAGATCGGATTATGTCCGACCGCACCTCCGACTGCCTGCGGCGAGATACTTTTCACGCCTCTTTTTACAGCAATGATCTTTGCGATCTTTCCATAAGTGATGGTGCATCCATATGGGATTTTTGCGATAATCTTCCATACTTCTTTTCGGAAATCACTTCCTGCAGGTGCAAGAGGAAGTTCTTCCGGATCCGGATCCTGCCCTGCAAAATACCGATCCAGCCAGTACTCTGCCTGATCCAGTACCGGCAAGTCTTTCTTCTCCTCAAAATCTTCTATAATCTTGTCCATATAGTATTTCTGTCCTTCAAACCATGCACCGACAAGTACATCCTCCCGTGCTCCAAGCGTAATTTTCCCGATCGGCGAATCATAGTAGCTTACATACAGCATTTTTCATTCTTCCCCTTTTTCATCCGTCCTGATACCCATGTTTTTGAGGATTGCGAGAGTGCAAAGCACGTAGCAATCTGGTATCAAAGGGGTCAAAATACCTTTGGACCCCAACATCTTAAAAATAAAAACAAAATTCCTTAACTTTTGTACCATTCAAATTATAAAATGGAGATTTTTTCCTGTCAATCTTCTTATCCGCGAATTTGTCCATTTCCAAAGATCACATACTTTTTCGTGGTAAGGGCTTCCTGCCCCCAGTCGCTTTCCTATGCCCAAGCGATCCGCTCATCAATCTGCCTTGCCGCTTCGTCTCCCCGGATCTCTACCCCTTTTGCCGAAAGCCGGTCACAGATCACCGGAAACGCCTCCTCTGCAATTTTCCGGATTCTGTTTTCATTTAGAAGAAGCCGGTCGATCAGTGGCTCTGTCATCTTATTTTTTCTTGCAAGCATAATATCCTTTTGGTTTTCTTCTATTATATATGCCTGTTTGACAGAACCAGCCGGCTTCTCACTGATTCCAAGGACATTTTTTCCGATACCGACTGCACCGGAAGATACTACGATTATTTCTTTTCCTTTAGAGTGGCTCTTAATTCCATTTCGTTTTTCCCCTTTTCAATTCATATTCTTAGTAGGTATAAATAAAAGAAGCAGAAAAAGAGTATACGGCGATACCTTTTTCTGCTTCTTTTTTCACTATCGAATCATAATACTTCAATGACTGAACAAAACCTATCACTTTTTCATTCCATCCGAAATGAACATTTTGAGCTGTATATATTGGATACACGCATTCCCTGATCTGCAATATTGAATTTTCTGTTCTGTGCCCTTGAAGGACACGGTCGATGCGGGAATGTAGGAATGAAAAATACACTGCCTTCTACCGGCAATGTCAGAACATAATCAAATATGTTATTCTTATTCATTTTATGCATATCACTCATCTCGCCGGTTCCTTTCTTCCTTTAGCGTGTTACCTTGTTACTTTTTGTTATATTTTACGGGTTTTTGTGTAAATGTCAGGTATTTTTCTGATTTATCTTTATATTTTCTGTTTAATCTTCTTCTATCCTTCTTTTTTCTTATTACTCTCTTTCCTTTTTTATACATAATTATGCATATTTTATGTATATTTTTACTTTTATTTGCATAAAATAACATTTTTAAAAGTTTTTTCATTTTATTATTGCATAAATATAAAAAATGGTGTATAGTGGGTTGTGAATTGAATACAAAAGAAAATTTTTAGGAGGTTTATATACAATGAAAGAAAAAGTAGTTCTTGCATATTCTGGTGGTCTTGATACTACCACACTGATCCCTTGGTTAAAGGAGACATTTGATTACGAAGTTATCTGCTGCTGTATCGACTGCGGACAGGGCGAAGAGCTGGATGGTCTTGATGAAAGAGCAAAACTCGCAGGTGCTTCTAAATTATACATCGAAGATATCACTGATGATTTCTGTGACAACTATATTATGCCATGTGTACAGGCAAATGCTGTTTACGAAAATGCATATCTTCTCGGAACTTCTATGGCTCGTCCGGCAATCTCCAAGAGACTTGTTGAAGTAGCAAGAAAAGAAGGTGCTACTGCTATCTGCCACGGTGCTACCGGAAAAGGAAATGACCAGATCCGTTTCGAGCTTTCTATCATGGCTCTTGCCCCGGATCTTAAGATCATCGCTCCTTGGAGAATGACAGATCTGTGGACACTTCAGTCACGTGACGATGAGATCGCTTACTGTAAAGCTCACGGAATCGATCTTCCGTTTGACGCAAGCCACAGCTATAGCCGTGACCGTAACTTATGGCACATCAGCCACGAAGGACTGGAACTTGAAGATCCATCCTGCGAACCAAATTACGCTGATCTTCTTGTTCTTGGAAATACACCGGAAAATGCACCGGATGAAGATGAATATGTAACTATGACATTTGAAGAAGGTGTTCCGAAGACAATCAACGGCGAAGCCATGAAGGTTTCTGATATCATCCGCAAACTCAACGAACTTGGCGGCAAGCATGGTATCGGTATCGTTGATATCGTTGAGAACCGTGTTGTTGGTATGAAATCCCGTGGTGTTTATGAAACTCCTGGTGGAACAATCCTGATGGAAGCTCACAAACAGCTTGAAGAACTGGTTATCGACCGTGCTACCATGGAAGTTAAGAAAGATCTTGGCAACAAACTCGCTCAGGTTGTATACGAAGGAAAATGGTTCACACCACTTTGTGAAGCTCTTCGTGCTTTCGTAAAATCTACCCAGAAATATGTTACAGGTGAAGTTAAATTCAGACTTTACAAAGGAAATATCATTAAAGCCGGAACTACTTCTCCATACTCACTTTACAATGAATCTCTGGCAAGCTTCACAACTGGTGATATGTACGATCATCATGATGCAAGCGGATTCATCACTCTGTTCGGACTTCCGCTGAAGGTTCGTGCGATGAAGAATCTTGAGGTAAACAACAAATAATTGTATATCCCCCTACTGACAGATTTAAAGGACGTTGATATGAAATTATCAGCGTCCTTTTTCTGAGCAAGCCAACGCTTAAAAGGTTCCGCTTTTGGCGAGGGTCTACATGAAATGTAAGTTTCACTCCAACAGGCTCGTCAGGCATACAATGTCATTTTTATAATTATGCTATAGTAGTTATCAGCCATTTATGATTCATATAAAGGCATATCCACCCCGTATTCTCTATCAATCCCCATACAGATCTGCTCAAATATCTGATTCGGCAGATATACACCTTACTTTCCGCTTTCAGGCAGCTCTCCCAGTGATAGTTTCCCCGGCACAACGCAGTTCCAAGACCGGGAGACGCGCGCAAAGTGAGATCATATTTCAGGCGATACTCCCCTGGTTTTATTTCGGGAAGTTCCTTACAAAATTGCAGATCTGGCATGAATTTCATTCCCATTTCTTCTGCTTTCTATCATTATATGATACCACAGGCATAGTCGTTCTTATTCTGTCAGTTCTTGCTCTTTAATCTTCAACCAGTCCTCTTTCCACTACATTTTCCACGGCATCCATCTGTTCCAGGATTTCTTCACGGCGTTCATCCAAAAGTAAACCTTTGTTGTATTTGTAATACATCGCACAGTCATTTTCCCGCAGGAACGCAATGCTGTACACATTACTGTTGAGTTCCGTGACAAATACTGCCATTTCCTGGCTCTCGCCGAAAGCAGATTCCAGGAATTCAAAGCAGTGATTCAGCGTTTCCAGTGTCTTATCTTCCATTTGCTCTCTCTGCTCTTCTTCGCTGTCAAATGTGGCCTTTACAGACTCAAATTCCGGAGCTTTCTGGTATTCTTCCAATTTGCATAAAATACGCTCCATACGGTGCATTTCCGCCTTTGTAAGCTGTCCGGCGACCTTCTTCTGTTCAACTTCCCGCCTAAGAGACTGAATTTTCGCAGCAAGGACCTCTCCCGGAACTGCACCTTCCTTTTGCAATTCCTCTTTATAAGCACACAGCTGAGCAAACAGTCCCTCCACAAATTTTTCCATCTCATATTCTTCTTTAAAAAGTTCTGCCATCTTTCCGACCAGAAGATTTACCACACTCAGCCGCTCATCAAACGACGCAAATTTCAAACGTTCTAAGGTATCTTTTTCATAATATCCTGCAAGGATCCGCTCCAGTCCATACTCCTTCTGATACTTTCGGTAAAGCTCCAGATAATTTGCAAAATCCTTCGCTGTCTTCCAGTGCTGGAGGTACTGATGCACAACCTCACGATCCACCTCTTTACCAAGCTTTTCATAAACCTGGATCAACCTTGACAGGTCTTCCCATCCTCTGGCTGTGACAAACATTTTTCCATCTACTGTATTTTCCATACGATAGAAATTCTCTTTTCGAAGTTCCAGATAAGAAAGCACTGCAGGATGGATTCCAACCTGATACGCATATTCCTTCCAGACATCAAAATCAGCTTCCACATCGATCCGCTTGATCCGGTCCAGTGTCACCACATCAAATTCCCGCACCGACTTATTATATTCCGGCGGATTCCCTGCCGCCACAATGATCCATCCATCCGGCACACTCTGATTACCAAACATCTTGCACTGTAAAAACTGCAGCATAGTCGGCGCCAACGTCTCTGAAACACAGTTGATCTCATCAATAAACAGGATTCCCTCTTTCATGCCGCTCTGCTCTATCTTTTCATATACAGCAGCAATAATCTCACTCATCGTATACTCGGTTACCGAATACTCTTTTCCACCGTAGATCTTTGTCTGAATAAACGGAAGCCCGATCGCACTCTGTCTGGTATGGTGCGTGATCGTATACGCAACCAGTCCGATCTCACATTCCCTTGAAATCTGCTCCATGATCTGTGTTTTTCCAATTCCCGGAGGTCCCATCAGAAGGATCGGTCTCTGATGGATTGCCGGAATCTGATATTCTCCATATTCATCCTTCATCAGGTATGCCTGCACCGCATCCTTGATTTCCTGTTTTGCACGTTTAATATTCATCTATTTCTCACTCCTCTCAAATCTTCTTCATCCAGAACCAGTTTCATCGCCCACGGCGGAACTTCCTGTTCTTCTGCCCCGTCGTCCATAAATACAAACGCGGTCTGGTACAAAGGCATTTTCTGCGGATAAATCCCCTGTCCATCGGTAAAATAGATCACACCCTTCAGTTCAGTGAACCGGTGCGTCGCGATCAGATCATCAATATAGGCAAACGCCGGTCTGAAATCCGTTCCACCTTCCCCGGCAAGATCCAGCTTTTCCATATATTCCTGTAATTCTTCTTTACAGGTAATCTTCCTGTCCGACTGCACCTGGTCATCACATTGTATAATGTGGATATTGACTCTCTGAAAAAAGCTCTCTGCTTCACTTAAAATGCCATAGGTCTCCTCCAGGAATTTTTTTACCAGATCTCCTGAACAGGACATGGAAGTATCGATCACGATTGCAAAATCCTCCACTTTTTTCACTTCTTTCCATTCCTGTGGCTCGATCAGAGGCATATTTCCATAAAGGCGCAGTCCATAACTGTAAAATACATAATCAAAGCTGTCATCATCCACGGTAACCTCTTCCTTCAGTACAGCAAATTTATGCAAAAAGCTGCGGTAGTCATATCGCTGTCGGTTCTCTACCCGGACCTGATCCAAAAAATGCCCGGTATTTGATGCTGCTTCTTTCGAAAAAGTTTCCATATCGGTCTGCATTTTCTCGCTGATATCCTGCCACCTCTGGTTCATTTCGCTTTGTTTTTCATCATCTTCATCTTTTGCCCAGTACTTGTGATCATCCACGGTAAATTCCCGGACCATGCGCTCCATCTCTCTGTCCGAAAGCTTCCATCTTACCAGTACTCCATAAATTTTTTCCGCTGTAAATACCTTGATTTCCTCTTTCAGATCCCGGTAGGTTCTCTGTCTGATCCAGGACTGGCTTTTTCGTATATTCTGGAGGTTCCAGTCATCAATCACAGATTCTACCGCAATATCCGCCGCCAGGTTCCATACAAGCTCTTCCCGTCCATTTCTGCGAAATACATGTCGGAAAATGCAGTGCAGAACCAGATGTAGATAGGCGCGGTTTACCCCGATCCGGTTCTGCCTGTACTCACCTCCCAGCATCTGCCCGTTAAAATACATTGTCTCTCCGTCTGTAGCAAGAAGGTCTACCGAAAAATCCTGTACATAATAAAACGCCGAAAGCGCCACATCCATAAATCTCATCTTCATATACAGTTCGTTCCTCGTCAGAACCAGTATTTTATGTCCGATTTCTTCCAGACCCTGTTCTAATGACATTTCTTCCAATCTTTCCACCTTCTTTTACAATACAAACTTTTTCTTCTTTTTTGGAAAACTACGGTAACGCTCGTCCATCAAAATAGCTGAAATCTCGGCCTGTCCTGCATCTGCCGCATAAGTAATCGTTTTTCCCAACGCTTGTTCATCAAAATAATGCTCTCTGCAGCAAAAAAGCAGAACCTCCTGCGGATCTCCGGCGGCGATTTCGCGTCTTTCTTTCACCGCATGGATACAGCTTTCTCCAATTTCTTCCATATGCGCCTTTACATAATTTTCATAGCGCAGCTTTGCCGCATCTTCCAGCTTCCACGGATATCGCAGACGCGTCAGAGCCACACTGAAAATTGCCTCTTCCGAATCTCTTGCTTCAGAAAGTGCAAACAGCCGGTCGTATTTTCCATAATCCAGTTCCCGCCGGTAAAAGCACTCTCTGTACTCTCCACCGGAACCATAATAATGCGTCTCCACGATCCGCGCCGGCGTATTTTCCACCGCATCTGCGTAATATTCCGGAAACAGGATCTTCGTCTCCGTTCCCTGATAACACAGTGTTGCAATGATCTGATACCGGATCTCCGTCAGAATTTCCTTAAGACAGGACTTATTTCCATCCATAAAATCAATCTCCACCTTCTCCAGACGGCATCCGGTAAATACCCCGCTCCCCATCCGCACGATTGCATCTGTCCCATGGAAAAGTTTCAGATTCATACATCCATAAAACGCATAATTTCCAATTGACTGTACGGTAGACGGAAGATGGATCTCCCTTACTATTCCACCACAGCAGAGTTCTTCCGGCTGCGCAAAACGATCATCCTCTTCATCTGTCTCTGTCTGATAAACAGATGCATTTTTCTCTTCTTCATCTTTATGCAGTGAAAATGTATATGGAGCAATGCGGATGACAGGAATTCCCTCTATCTGCTCCGGTACTTTTATGATTCCTGAATCCTGCCAGATCCTGAGAATTTCAAGTCCGTTTTCTATTTTCTGATATTGTATCTTCATAAATTTCACTCCTGAAATTGATTCTGTCTGTTCTATCCAATTAAGGATTATAGCAAAAAAAAGCAGATTTTTCCATTATCCACTTCACACAATATATCGAAATTTCACGAAATGTATCGTTATGAACAAAATTATTTACATATCTATAGAATTCCTTTATTCTATAGTTAGATAGTCGGTATGAATATTTGAAGGAGGTACTTATGTATGACGTCAGGCATGTATTAAGAAAAGCCGGTCTCCGTTCCACCTACTCTGGTTATAACTATCTTGCTTCAGCAGTCGCTCTCGTTCTCAAAGATCAGGAATTTTATATGAAGAACGTAACCTCTAATCTCTACCGTGTTGTCGGCGAGCAGTATGGCGTTTCCAACATGTGCGTTGAAGCCGCCATCCGCACAATGATCAACAGTTATTGGAATCAGAATTCTAATAAAATTTTAAGCCCGCTGCTTGGTTATCCTGTATTTGACAAACCGACCGCATCCGAATTTATTTCGATGCTGGCGGATTATATCCAGGATCATTCCCCTCGTTAATTATAAGATACTGCGTAGAATTTATGCATTATCGCATATCAGCATGGTATATACAGAATAACATTAGTAGGCCGGCATTAAACAAGGTGCAGCCTATGAGGTTGCACCTTGTTTATCGAACCGGATTTTTATAACATAATTTTTATAATTGGGGACGTTTTTCCATACTCGCTGTTTTAGTTGCCACAGCTACAATTTGAATCCTTATCAAACTCCGGATTGATTGCATAAAAGTTCTTACTGTTCAGATTATCCTGAACGATCCTTAAACTTTCTCCAAATCTTTGGTAATGTACAATTTCCCGTTTTCTTAAAAACCGAATTGGATCACATACTTCCGGGTCTTTTACAAGCCTTAAAATGTTGTCATACGTCGTCCTGGCTTTCTGTTCCGCAGCCATATCTTCATGTAAATCTGTAATTGGGTCACCCTTGGACTGAAAATAAGTTGCTGTCCACGGTGTTCCACTGGCTGCCTGCGGCCAAAGTGCAAGTGTGTGGTCCACATAATATTTATCAAAACCAGAAGCCTTAATTTCCTCCGGAGATAAATCCTTGGTAAGCTGGTAAACAATGGCACATATCATTTCCATGTGGGCAAGTTCCTCTGTGCCAATATCGGTTAAAATTCCTGTCACTTCTTTGTACGGCATGGTGTACCTCTGTGATAAATAACGCATGGACGCAGCTAATTCTCCATCCGGTCCACCGAACTGACTGATGATTACCTGGGCCATCTTCGGATTGGTCTGGGTAATTTTTACGGGATATTGTAAACGTTTTTCATAATTCCACATAAACTAACACCCTCCTTCCTGCCACGGCCATGGCTCATTGATCCAGTTCCATCTGTCTGAGCAGGAAGGAACAGCGGTATCTACTGTGAGTGGTCCATAATGTTTTGCATATTCTTTCAACAACTGGTTCCTTTTTTTATTATATTCATAAAAATAGTCCAGTGCTTCCTGATCACGAGGATGAGTGTCCAGATAAAGCTTCACATCATCTACCGCAAAGCTCGCATGACCAATCTGCATCAGGAGATCTTTTCTACAAGGTTTGGAATTTGGCATTTCATTCATGCGTTACATCCTCCTTTCCCCTTAAACGGAAGATCAAGCTCTTCGAATATGGTTCCTCTGTGGAATCCTTTTCCGGCTTCGTATATGTGTCTCCAGCTCTGCCATGGCACATAAGCCATTGCGATCGGCATTCCATCTAACGCATCGTCCCGGTCGCTACATCCAGATCGTTCTCGGTAAACAGGTACTGCCATCGATGGATTTCTTCCATCATTGTTCGCCATACATGAATTACTATTACAGCTATTGTTATTATTGCCACACCCACAATTTGCACGTCTCATATATGGATTATTATTTCTGCAATTTTGCATTGTTTTGGCTCCCCTTTCTTATATCTGCAATATTATTGTATGGTAATTTTTTAAAAAGGGTTCTGACTTTTGCATCCGGTATAATCTGATGCCCGTTTCCGTTTCAAACAGGTCGTAACATCAATAATGCCGCCAGACCATTTCTGATCTGACGGCATCTTTCTTTAGTATTTTATGATGTAACCGGATTGCTCCATTGCTATGCAATTCCCGCAATCCTCGAACACCTCATACTCCCATAAAACGGCGTGTTCACATCATTTTATGAATTTTTACCAAGTGTAACCTTGATATCTTTCTCTGTATATTCACCATTCTTATCCGGGATCTGTACGGTAAGCGTTACCTCTTCTCCGGCTTTATAATACTGAAGTTGTTCCTGAAGAGAGCTCATACCACTGATGGAACTTCCCTCAAAACCAGTAATGATCGATCCTTTTGTAAGACCGGCTTTCTCAGCTCCGCCACCACTCATAACTTCTTTGACATAAACACCGGTCGGCATATTGTACATCTGTGCACCTTCTTCAGATACATCGTATCCCTTGATTCCAAGATATCCTCTTTCTTCATCTGAAACCTTGCTTCTTGTCTCTTTATTCATCAGATTCTGGATAACATCACTTGCATCAGAAATCGGAATCGCAAATCCCATACCCTCTACTGCCGAGCTGTTGATCTTTGCAGAGTTGATACCGATTACCTCACCATTTGCATTCAGAAGAGCTCCACCACTGTTACCAGGGTTGATTGCTGCATCTGTCTGGATGTATTCTCCGTCAAATCCATCAATTGTTCGTCCGGTTGCACTGACGATACCAGTTGTAACAGACTGCCCATAGCCAAGCGCATTACCGATTGCAATAGCAGGTTCTCCAACCTTCAGAGAATCTGAATCTCCAAGTGTTGCAACCTTAATCGCATTCATTGTATCGTCTGAAATTTTATCAAGCGGAACGGCTACGACTGCAAGATCCCTTGCGGAGTCTGTTCCTTTAATCTGCGCTTCCACGCTGTTACCATCATTAAATGTAACAGTAAGTGTATCGCTTCCTTCTACAACATGGTTATTGGTAACAACCAGGAGTTCTGAATCATTCTGGCTGATGATGATACCCGATCCGGCGCTTTCACTCTCCTGCTGGCTGATTCCTCCGAAGAAATTCTGTACTTCCTGTACGCTCATATTGGTAATAGAAACAATTGACGGAAGTGTATTTTCAACGATATCTGATACATCAGATGTCACTGTACTGGTAGATGTTGTAAGCTTTGCGTTCGATACAGTCTTTGTTGTGCCTACGGTACTCTTTGTATTCTTTCCAAGCAGCTTACCAGTCAGATAACTGGTTCCCTGCATCGTCACACCGCCGACTGCCCCAAATAATACGGCTGCTCCTACAACAAGTGCTACTTTTTTCATGTAACCTTTTTTCGGCTTTGAAGTCTTCGGATCCTTCTGTGGTCCTGCTCCGAATCCCTGCTGATTGCCTGCTCCTCTATTTTCATCTGAATCTGGTCTGTAATAATTGTACTGATTGTCCATCATTCAAGACTCCTTTCTTTTCCTTTTCTATAGTTAAGAGTTTAGCCCATAATTGTGATGAAAGTGTGATAAAATATGAAAAAAAAGATGAACGGCACATTTTTATGTCGTCCATCTCGTTTATTCAACAGGAAATTCCGCTGGAACTTCTTGCATCACTTTATTCAACCGTTACAGATTTCGCCAGATTACGCGGCTTATCTACATCCAGTCCCTTTGCAACGGATACATAATATCCCATCAGCTGCAGCGGAATCACTGCAAGCGATGCCTCAAAATGCTCATCTGTCTTCGGAATGTAAACCACAAAATCAGCAGTATCCTCAATGCTGTAATTGCCATAAGTTGTAAGTCCCATCAGATATGCACCACGGCTCTTGCACTCTACCATGTTGCTGATCGTCTTTTCATATAATTCCGGCTGTGTCAGCACACCGATCACAAGCGTTCCATCCTCTATCAGAGAAATGGTTCCGTGCTTGAGTTCTCCCGCTGCATATGCCTCTGAATGAACGTAACTGATCTCTTTCATCTTCAGGCTGCCTTCCATACAGATTGCATAATCAATTCCACGTCCGACAAAAAATGCGTCCTTTGCGTTTGCCTGCTTTGCTGCAAACCACTGGATTCTTTCTTTATCTTCAATAATCTTTTCAATCTTCTCCGGGATTGCCTGTAATTCGGCAATATAATTTTCATACTGCTCTTCAGTGATTGTATTTTTTACTTTGGCAAACTGAATTGCAAGGATGTAAGAAGCCATCAGCTGTGTACTGTACGCTTTCGTTGTTGCCACAGAGATCTCCGGTCCTGCAAGAGTATAGAATACCTTATCCGCTTCTCTTGCAATAGAAGATCCGACTACATTGACAATTCCAAGTGTACGGATTCCCTGTGCTTTTGTCTCACGGAGCGCTGCAAGACTGTCTGCGGTCTCTCCTGACTGGCTGATAATGATCACCAGACCATTTGGATCCAGAATTGGCTTACGGTAACGGAATTCAGAAGCCAGCTCCACACGAACAGGAATCTTCACCAGATCCTCGATCACATACTGTGCCACCATACCTACATGGTAAGCAGAACCACATGCTACAATGTAAATCTGGCTTGTTCTCCGGATATCCTCTTCCGCTAATCCGATATCTGTCAGATCAATCTTTCCGTCTTTTAATACAGAATTCAGAGTATCCTTAACCGCTCTTGGCTGCTCATGGATCTCTTTCATCATAAAATGCTCAAAACCAGCTTTTTCAGCTGCCTCTGCATCCCAGTCAACAGTTTTCATTTTTTTCTGGATCTCTTCTCCGTCCAGATTGTAGAAGGTAATTTCCTCTTTGCTGACCTTTGCCATCTCCAGGTTGCCAATATAGTATACATTTCTTGTATATTTCAAAATAGCCGGCACATCTGATGCAATAAAACTTTCTCCATCTCCTACGCCAAGAATCATCGGACTGTCTTTTCTTGCCACATAAATTTCTTCCGGATAATCCTTGAACATCACAGCAAGCGCATAAGATCCACGAATACGGACCAGAGAATGGTTGATCGCATCTACCGGTGTTCCTTCATACTTTTTATAATAATAATCGATCAGCTTAACAGCAACCTCTGTATCCGTCTCAGAGTAGAATGTATATCCTTTGCGGAGCAGCTTGTTCTTTAACTCCTGATAGTTTTCAATAATACCGTTGTGTACAGCAACTACATTGCCATCGTCACTCATATGCGGATGCGCATTGTTCTCTGACGGTTCCCCGTGTGTTGCCCATCTGGTGTGACCGATTCCACAGGTTCCCGGAACGGCTGCACCACCATTTGTCTTCTCAAACAGTACTTTCAAACGGCCTTTCGCCTTGATAACTTCTGTCTCTTCTGTTCCATTACGAACAGCAAGTCCTGCTGAATCATATCCACGATACTCCAGCTTCGACAGTCCATCCAGTAAGATCGGAGCCGCCTGCTGCGATCCAACATATCCTACGATTCCACACATTTATCTATATCCTCCAGTCTTTTTTGCGAAAATAAATTTTACTCTTTTCGTTACATTGTAGCAAATATGGGACTTTTTGTAAAGAATAAGCGGGAATAACAATCGTCATCCCCGCCTTTCTCTTTAATCCAAATCAATAAAATCCATTTCGAAAGTATCACCTTTTTTACGCTTTTCTTTCTTGATATTATAATCATCGAACGAATCAAAGTCGTCATCATCAAACTCATCAACGCTACGAGTATCATCACTTATTCCTTCGTCATCATAATCATCGTCGAAGTCATCATCATAATAATCATCATCGTCGAAATCATCATCGAAGTCGTCATAATCATCTTCGAAATCATCATCCTGTCTCTTTTTGAACTGTGATTTCTTTTCTGCCTTAACAGGCTGGATCGGTTTTACCGGATTACGTTGCGGCTCATCGTCCAATTCATATTCATCATACAGATCATCCAACTCTCTGTTGCGGTTATGTAACTTCACAACGGAAACAAGAAGGAAGATTACCAGAAGAATAACGATAACTGCTGCCGCTGCTACAAACCAGATCAGATGATCGGAAATCTTTTCTAAAATTGCGTCAAACTTGCTTGCACTCTTCTTATCCGGTGTAGTCGCAGACTTCGGAGTCTCCATTCTCTGATAAGTATGCTCTACAGAGTCATATAAATAGAGGGATTCTTCACCGTCATTATTTACTGCATATAATACATAGAAACCATCGCGGTCCGGTTCATCCCAGATTTCAAAAGTCTTGCCGTTGATCTCCAAATTTCCTTTTGAATACTTTGATGGCATAGACACTTTACTGCCTGCATCAAAAATTACGATAGAATAAGTATCTGAAATCACAACCTGTTCTGCCGGTGAGAAGCTGCTGTCAGATGAATCATACATCCAGAAATCGCCTTTTCCATCACCGTCTACCAGGTAAGCCATCTGAAGTCCTGTCTTTTCCTGCACAGCACCTTTATACGTCGAATCATTATAAGTAAGCTCTCCTGCTGTAAATCCAGCTGGAATCATGCTGTCTGAGAAATCACCGGATAAGGTATACTCCTGACCATCAATCGTGACACTTGCTCCATTCGCAACATCTTTAATCTTGCTTGGATCTCCTGCTCCGATCGTAACATCCGCATATCCTTCTTCACATGCCACACTTGATCCAGCGCTGTCTGTAACCGTCGCATCTCCCTGTTCAAGTCTTGTACTTCCTTCCTGGAGAGCCTGGAATTTCATTGTAAACTCAATCCGGTCACTGCTTCCGTCACCTGAACCTCTAAATGTCAGATTACCATCCGTGTCTGCATTCACTCCGTCTCCCTCTTCAAATCGCATATAAGAAGGATCGTAAGTCATATGAATCGTCGCGTCTCCGATTACATCTCCGCTGACAACTGCTGTACCTGTGATCGTAAATTCATCCCCGACACTTGTCTCAAGATCAGAAAAGAATATCACACCATTTGCAGCTAGCGCCATCACAGAAAAACCTGGTACGATCAGACATACAGACAAAAGAATTGTCGCTATTTTTTTCGTAAACTTCATCTTCATGTACTTTCCTCTTTCTAACCATATTAATTGTAAGTATAAATACTCTTAGACTCTATCTTACACTTTTTATGGGGAAATGTCTACTTGTTTGTAGAATTTCTCATTGTATCAATTTACGGACAACTCCGTTCTGCTTTTTTTATCTGAAGAAAAACCCCGGCATAAACCGGAGTTCTTCTCTAATTTACATTTTCTGTTGTCCCGCCTGCATTGCTTTCTGCGCCTCCACCGGGATCCGGAGTTGGTGTTGAATCCGGTGCCGGATCTGGTGTTGGTGTCGGATTTGGCGCTGGATCCGGTTCCGGCGTTGGAACTGGAGTCGGTTCCGGCGTTGGAGCTGGAGTCGGTTCCGGCGTTGGAGTTGGTTCTACATAAGTATTATCATCATATCCTCCATTCCATGAATTGTCCCAGGAATTTCCTCCGTCATACCAGTAATCATTCGATCCGTCATTATAATTATACTGATAATTATCCTGCGTATACCCCTGCCATGCATCCGGCGTTTCAATACCACTTGTATCTACACCTGCATCTGGCTGATTCATTGGCTGGTCCTGATTATCGGTATTTTCCTCCTGCTGGTTTTCAGCCTCTTCAGCTCTTTTCTTTTTCAAAATGTTAATATCTACATCGTTAATCAGCATATCGTAGAATGTAGATTTCTTTTTCAGTTCCTTATCTAATTTTTCTCTTCCGCATTGTTCTGTAAGAGTCTCCACACCTGAAAATAAATTCACACCAAGACCAAGTTTCTCTCCTGTAATCTCTGCTCCCAATGCTGCAAGTGTCGTTGGAAACATATCCATTGTAGAAAATTCTCGATTATGTGTTTTTTCAAAAGAAGTATCAAGATTTTCTGGTAAATTTATAAATGCATTATATACACTTCTCTCATAATCGTCACTCACATCATTACAAAAATCAGAATCCATTGTTAAATGATCCCCGCTTATTATAATTGTTGTATTCTCATAAAATGGCTGCTCCTGAATCCACTTAACAAATGCATCAACCTGTCTACTTGAACATGCCATTACATTTGCATATTGATTATCTCCAAATTCATTTTGACACTGCTCACATACATATCCATCTTCAAAATGAGTATCTACTGTCAACATTGTAAAATTAAATGGCTCGTCCTTTGTTCCTATTTCGCTTAACTTTTCTTTTGCATTTTCAAATAACTTTTGATCTTCATACCCCCACCATACCCAATAACCTTCTGGGATTTTTCCTTCTTCTACAGCCGTAGTATAATCAAATATTTCTGTTTTACCATGACTCTCAAAGTATGTTCTCCTTCCTCCAAAAGTAGCATCTGATCCAATCATAAAATATTGATTATATCCTTCTTCTGATAAAATATCTTCTAAATTTTTTGCTCTTGAAGAAAAGGATGTCTGCTCCGCTAATGTATCATTAATATCCTCATTCACATTTCTAATATCTTCTGTATTTTTTATTGGAATTCCAGATGTCTGAGCAAAAATTCCTCCCATCGTCCATGTGCATCCATACGCAGGATATCCTCCTCCCAACTTATCGCTTTGAGAAAAATTAGTATTTTCTTCTGCAAGAGTCGTCAATTCCGGAATACAGTTGAAATCCATTCCACCGCCATCTTCTTTTGACGCATAAGTGGATTCCATTGACTCCAGATAAATATAAATCAGATTTCTTTTTTGTTCCGGAAATGTAATCTTCGTTGTACGTGGATCCACATAATTCTGTTCAATAAAATGCGATTCTTTCTTCTGACTTACCAGATATTCTTTTACATCCAATTCATCATATACTTCATAAGCCGCCCTTCCTGCACTTCCACAGGCAATCACAGCTACAAGAAATAACGCAATCATACATTTTCCATGCTTATTCCTTAATCCTATAATCAGGAAAATAGATAAAAATAATACTAATACTGCCAATGGTACGCATGCATTGATCCCATCCAGTACTACATCTGAGTTTGTCCCATCAAGCGGTACTTTCAGATGAAAAATAATTTCATCGATAGACAACAGCCCCCACGTGTCTAATACCCAGTTCCCCAGATTATAAAGAATAAATCCAAGAACCGATATTATGATCATTAGAATACAATAGAATCCATATCCGATACTCTTTATCTTTGGTTTTTTCATTTTCCTTTCATTTCCTTTACTTAGTATTTACAAACATACATAATATAGTAAAGCATAAATATAAAAAAATTGCAATATTCACAAGCAATACAAATTCTAAAAAATGTTTCATTCTGTCATTGCTTAATAACTTACACTTAGTTTTTAAAGCCAAAAATTTTTCTAACCAAAGTAATCTTTGATAAAACAAATGCACCCCCTAAATCTAAAAGCACTTTACCGGCAATAATCAAAATCAACTGAATATTTGCTGACATTCCATTCACAACATATTTTTCTGTTATCTGCCACCACGGAAGAAGATCAAGTTCTACAATATGCACACACAATATCAACAAACTATATCTTCCAAGATATGCCAAACTTCCACCAATATATTTCGTCCTACACTCAATAATTTTGGAGATTAAAATAACAATCACACATGCACATATACAGCCAAAAATATCTATTATCCCTCGTCCAATATCACAATGCACTAACCAGAACGATTGGAAATTTTTTATAAATGAAATCCAAGTAAGTAGTGCAAAAAGAACTGAAAAGATTTTCACTTCCTTTGGCAACTCACTAATTTTAGTCTTTGCGCCCCTCCAGAGATATCCCATATAAATGAACATTGTAGCACATGCTCCTGCCTGTATGCTAAAAGGAAACCAAAATATTCTTCTTGAAAAATATCCTACTGCAAACAAACCCACTATAAATAACAATCTAATATATTTATCAAACTTGAACGATATTCTCAAGAAAATACTTCCCCAGAAAGTTGCCCACAAAAACCATATTGCACCAATTCCCGGTATCCAGAATGGCTCTGTATATGTATCACCTGCTCCATATAAAGCTGCATAACACCAGTTTTGAAATTCATCAAAAGCATTATTCCACCATACGCCCTTTAACGTTCCAATAATGATTATGACTATGCTGGTTATTATATATGGAACAAGCAATGTTCTTGCCTTATTTTTTATAAAACCATTCAAATCGCGCTTCTTATTCGTAAAATATCCTGTAATAAAGAAAAAAATAGGAACATGAAATGTAAACACAATTCGATTAATACTGGCATTTCCTAAATGGCCTAATATAATACAGATCATTGCTATCCCTTTAGCTATATCTATATATTGCAGTCTGGTACTTTTTGTTTTCATAACATTTATCCCCCACTCAATTTCCACATTTTCTCTGTCTTTTTCCGATATCCTTCACATCAAAATTCGCAAACGGAAGCATCAAAAACACATCATAATACGCTTCAAACATATGATGCTCCATTACTGAATGAATGCAGACAATTGCCATAGCCATTAACATATATGGAAGATTTAAGTTTTTGATTATTATAATTGAAATAATCAGCATAACCAGTATAAATACCACCCGTCCTAACCTCATCAAAATATTCACATAAGAACTATCAATAAAGAAATAGTCTGCTACCACTTCTGTTGATCCTCCATTTCCACGCATTGGAATGTCCTGTTCCCATATCTGAACATCATACCTGTCAAAAACTTCTTTTCCTAAAGAAAGTCTCGTTGAAAAAAGAGTATTTAATTTTGCCATCCATTCTATATCTGGTCGATAAAATCTTGATACTAAGATCATAAATCCAGCTAAACCATATGGTGCCACCAGACATAAAATTTTTAGTAATAGTGATGCTATATATCCCTTTCCTTTCTTTGCAGCTAATTTGTTTCTAATTTTCAAATAAACAACACATATAATCAAAATCATCATTACAATTTCACTATTCCGTACATCACAATATTTTGCAAACAGAACCACACTGATTATCATCATTCCAATTTCTATCCATGTGCATCTTGCCTGTCGGAGTACAATCCATGCTGTTATCATAAAAACAATGCCCGCCGCAAAATCTGTAGGATAAATAAACCCAAATGACATCCGCACCTGATCTCCCCTATGGTAAACCAAATTCGTGATAACTCCTGTATATCCTGCAATCATCGTACAGATTGTCATCGGAATTTCTACAATCAAATATACCTTTAAAATTTCTCTATAATCAATATCATTTGCACCAGCAATCAATAATCCCGTTTCAAGCAATGCATCAACTCCAGAATATCTCCTTGCAATTACAAATGATCCAATAATCAGAAATACAAATAATATTTTCTTTATATCCACTGGTCTCATCACCATATACCGGAACAATACTACCAGTCCAATCCCTATCTGAACACAGAAATAAAAAAAGGTGGCCACGGAATATGTGCCATCGTTGTCCAACTGTAAATCAAAACCAGCCATACGGCAAAAATTCCAAGAAAAAATATTTCTGATAAATTACATTTGAATTCATAAGATGAATTTATCCATTTTCCCTCTACCTTATTGTTAATTTACTTTATCCAATTCATTTTATTTCCTCTCTTTACAGACAGTTTAAGGGGCTGTGAAAAAAGAATAGTCCCGAAAAAAAAGAAAGACCAAGAGTTTATATTGAAC
>NZ_JAQDKN010000019.1:0-54274 GCF_027662015.1 Coprococcus sp. AM100_B19A | reverse complement strand
TGCAATGATATGATGTATAATACATGGAAAGAGATTGCGGAGAGAGTTCCGGATTTTTCTATCATGACCAATTCGGTTGCCAACAATGGAAATCCGTTTGGTTCTGCTGATTATGCGAGAAACAGAAACAGAATTTTAAATACAGGAATTGATATCTGGGAGTATGAAGGCGGCTATTCTTACCACGGAAAAAGCATCCTGATTGATGATGATCTATCCGTAATAGGTTCCTTTAACATGGATATGAGAAGCACGTATCTGGATACGGAACTGATGCTTGTAATACGTAGCAAAGAGATTAATAAACAGTTGGAAGAAGGCATGATGGAATATGAAAGAGTGTCCCGACAGGTATTGGAAGATGGAACCTATCGTGATCCGTATCATGTAGAGCCAATTGAATTGACAAAGAAGCGTCAGAGAAACGTACTTTTGGTACAGCATCTGCTTGGATGGGCAAGGTATCTGTTTTAATAAGGAGGAAGGAAAACGTGTTTCAAATATTGATTGTAGAAGATGATAAAGAATTAAGCCAGCTATTCCAAAAAGTGCTTGAGAAGAATGGATATCAGGTCAAAAGTGCATCGGATGGAGCACTGGCATTAGAAATATTGGATAAAGAGTATATTGATCTGATCATTTCCGATATTATGATGCCGGTTATGGATGGTTATGAACTGGTGTCGGAACTCCGTTCAGCAGGATATCAGATACCGGTACTTATGATGAACTATACAAAGCACTGCAACAGAAAGGCTATCCGGACAGCCTTTGCAGGGAAATTGCTTATAAACAGATGAACACAGATTATACAGCAACAAGAATGCTCGGCTATCTGTACCGCATATCAGATCCGCGACCGGAAGATGTGGTGGATGAGATGCTGGCAATTCTAAGCGATCGGAATGCAATTATCCAGAAAAAAGAATTGGAACATGCGCAGGCAACGATCAATAAGGTGTATCGCGAAGGTCTGTAAAAGGTGATCAGATTAAATATACGGATGAAAACAGGGGAAAAGAAATGCTGAATGTAATAGAAATCAAAGACTTTAATGCGCCGGAATTGGATATTTATGCCAGGTACACAGAAGCACGGCTTCTGAATAAAGATCACCCAGAAGAGGGAATGTTCATTGCGGAAAGTCCGAAGGTGATCGGCAGAGCATTGGATGCGGGTTATGAGCCACTGTCTGTTCTTGTTGAAAAGAAGCAGATGGAAGAGAATGAAGAAACAAGTCAGATTATGAACAGATTTGATGATACGAAAGTATCGATTTTTACAGCGGATTTTGAGGTGCTGACTAAATTGACAGGCTTCAAACTGACCAGAGGAATGCTTTGCGCAATGAGACGGAAACCGCTTCGAAAATTTCAGGATCTGTGTGATGGGATAAACAGAATCGCGATTCTTGAAAATGTGCAGAATCCGACAAATGTAGGAGCAATTTTCCGGTCTGCAGCGGCTCTTAATATGGAGGCGGTACTTCTGAGTCCGGGATGCAGTGATCCGCTTTACAGACGGGCTTCCAGGGTGAGTATGGGAACCGTATTTCAGATTCCGTGGACATTTATCCGGGATAGCAATGAAATGCGGTGCAAGCGGGAAGTAATCTGGCCAAAACAGGCGATTGCAGAATTGAAAAAGCTTGGCTATAAGACGGCAGCACTTGCGCTGACTGATGATTCGGTCAGCATCGATGATTCGGAACTGATGAAGGAAGAAAAGTTGGCAGTTATTCTTGGAAATGAAGGTGAAGGACTGGAAAACGAGACAATAGCGTTATGTGATTATACGGTTAAAATTCCGATGACACATGGCGTTGATTCGCTGAATGTGGCAGCGGCGAGTGCGGTGGCATTCTGGCAGCTTGGGAAAATAATTCTGTAATGGTAACCGTATTGTATCAGATGACACGAAGGAGGAAAGAGATTTGACAGAACGTTTTCAGAAGATTGATGCAGCAATCGTAGAGTCGAATGCAAAAACGTAGAATTTACACCTTTGGAAGATATGATATTTTTACAGTACTGCTGTCAGAAGGAGATACAACCATAACATTATTGTGTGAAAGAGTAAATTCCACCGCCCAGTTTTGTAAATTGTTGAAAGAAATATATTGTTATATGATTACGTAAGTGATATACTTAAGCATAAGAAAATCGTGTAAAATTACAGTTTGCTTTTTACACGGTTTTCTTTATACTAGACGGTTAGTTAAAACTAACACGATGAAAGTATGAAAGATTATAGAATAACATATATTAGGTATTAGGCAATATAATCAATAAGCTATAGAACTAATACTATACCGCTGAAGATAATTATTTTTGCCAATGAATTTTTTCGAGCATATATGGAAGGAAAATATAATGCGAATAAATATTTTTGAAGGTATACTGATTCCGTTTGTTGGAACAACGCTAGGTGCAGCATGCGTGTTTTTTATGAGAAAAACACTTAGCAAGTTACTGCAACGTGCACTTGCAGGGTTTGCAGCAGGTATAATGGTTGCGGCTTCAATCTGGAGTCTTCTGATTCCGGCAATTAAACAATCTGAGAATATGGGAACTTTATCGTTTGTTCCTGCAGTTGCTGGGTTCTGGATTGGTATATTGTTTTTACTCGCACTTGATCATTTGATTCCGCATCTTCATGTTGGAAGTGATCAGGCAGAGGGACCGAAAAGCAAACTTGGCCGTACTACGATGATGGTGTTGGCAGTTACATTACATAACATCCCTGAAGGTATGGCAATTGGTGTAATGTATGCTGGATTTCTTGCTGAAAATGCACAGATTACAGCAACAAGTGCACTTGCTTTATCACTTGGAATTGCTATCCAGAATTTTCCAGAAGGAGCGATTATATCCATGCCGCTTAGGGCAGAGGGTGAAAGTAAGAGAAAGGCATTTCTGGGAGGTGTACTTTCAGGAGTCGTTGAACCGATTGGAGCAGTAATGACGATTTTTGTCGCACAGCTGGTAATCCCGGCATTACCATATTTACTCAGCTTTGCAGCAGGAGCCATGTTATATGTCGTGGTTGAAGAACTAATTCCGGAAATGTCTCAGGGACAGAACTCGAATATCGGTACGCTTTTCTTCGCACTTGGATTTAGTTTGATGATGATCTTGGATGTGGCACTGGGGTAAGAGGAGAGGAATGATTCTTATGAGAATATTGATTTATGGTGCGGGTGTGATCGGCTCCTTGTATGCAGCTTTATTTGCAGAAGCCGGTTATGATACAAGTATTTATGCCAGAGGAAAAAGATTTGAGGCTTTAAGAAATAATGGATTGCTATATAAGAAAAATCAGGAAGTAATAAAGGCAGAAATTAGGATTCTTGGAGAACTACCAAACGATGATATTTATGATTTTGTCTTGCTTACTGTCCGGGAAAACCAGCTGTATGAAGCACTTACTGAATTGAAAAATAATAAAAGTAATACGATTGTTACAATGATAAATTCACTGGACAGTTACAATAAATGGGAAAACATTGTTGGAAAAGGGAGAATATTACCGGCTTTTCCAGGAGCAGGCGGAAGTATAAATGATGATGGTATCCTTGATGCAGCACTCACTCCAAGGTTGATTCAGCCGACAACATTTGCAGAAATATCAGGAAATAAATCCGAAAGAACTAAGCAGTTTTCAGAGATATTGAGGCATGCTCATATACCATACCAGAAAGTAACGGATATGCATCTATGGCAGCTTTGTCATCTTGCTATGGTGGTACCGATTGCAGATGCGTATTATGAATCAGACGATCCAGAGAAAGTGGAAAAAGAATGGAAAATTATGAGGAAAACAGCGGAAAGGCTGAAAAGAAATTTTAACTTTTTGCGAAAACAAAAGGGTAAACTGTCACCATGGAAAATGAATATTTTTCGCTTTTTGCCATTGTCATTTCTGACGATTATGCTGGCAGTTACATTTGGAAGTAGTTTTGGAGATAAATTTATGTATCAACATGCTATGAAGGCACCAGATGAAATGAGGGAATTGCATAAGCAGTTTTATGCTTATATGAAAAGAATGAAGAAATGCGGATGCAAGGCGAAAAAGGTACTGTGATTGGAGAAAAAGCATGAAAAATGAAGAATATAAAAAATTGTCAATTAAAGAATTTACAAAAGCAGCAGGAAGATATGAAAGTAGCCATGCTGGTATTTACGAAATGTGCAAGAAGGATTATCCGGATATTCTGGAAGAATTAGAGAAGGAGCCATTTAGAGATTTATTGGATGCAGGCTGCGGACCTGCTCCGATGATTTCTTTATTAGCAGAAAAATATCCAGAACGACATTATACAGGACTGGATCTGACTCCTGCCATGATTGAACAGGCAAAAAAGAAAAATATTTCAAATGCAACATTTGTTGTAGGAGACTGTGAGAACTTTCCTTTTGAAAAGGATTCATTTGATGCAATTATTTGTTCTATGAGCTTCCATCATTATCCGGATCCACAGGCATTTTTTGACAGTGTGAAAAGATGTCTTCGCCCAAATGGAAGATTGATACTGAGAGATGTGACCAGTGACAATAAAGTATTGGTATGGCTAATGAATACATTGGAAATGCCGTTGGCAAATATATGCGGACATGGAGATGTCCAAGTGCCAACAAGAGATGTGGTCATAAAATGTTGCAAAAAAGCAGGATTAAAAGTAGAAAAATTTGAAATTCGTAAAGGTATGCGAATGCATTGTGTCGTGAGAAAACCTATGGGAAAGGCGATAGGAAATGAAAGATAAGTATCTTAGGGAAACACGAATGGTTGATTTTTCTAATCCGGCAATTCAAAAACTTATTCAAAATATGAAATGGAAGGAAATGGGTGAATTTGAAAGGATTAAGGCAATCTACAACTATGTAAGAGATGATGTTTTATTTGGATATAATATTGATGACGGAATTTCAGCTTCAAAAGTACTTGCAGATGGTTATGGACAATGTAATACAAAAGGAACTTTATTTATGGCACTTTTACGTGCCTGCAATATTCCATGCAGAGTACATGGTTTTACGATTGATAAAAGATTGCAGAAAGGGGCTATGACCGGGTTTGTTTACCGTAATGCTCCAAAAAGTATTTTCCATAGCTGGGTAGAAATTAATTTCGAAAATCAGTGGTACGAACTGGAAGCTTTCATTTTGGATAAAACCTACATAAAGAAGTTACAGGAACAAAATTCGGAATGTACAGGTGCATTTTGCGGTTATGGAGTAGCAGTCAAGGATTTCAGAAATCTCATTATTGAGTTTGATAGGAACAATACTTATATTCAGAGCGAGGGAATCAATCAGGATTTTGGTGTTTATGATTGTCCAGATGAACTATTGAAGGAACATCATCAAGAAATTTCAGCCTTTAAAGCATTTGCTTATAGACATATTGGAAGACACCTCATGAATCGTAATGTCAGAAAGATCAGAGAACGATAGTTTTAAGCTTTTAGATACCGTTGTCCGTATGAATGGTTTTCATGCATTTCCGGACAAGCAAAAAGCATTTCATGAAATATGGCGTGTTTTGAAACCGGGCGGCAATTTCATTGCCTGCTTTTATATCAGGGGAAAATCGCAACGGACAGACTGGCTGGTATAAGAGAAGGTACTGTTATTGCTGCCCTTCTGGTAGGCTTTATCGCCAGACTCATCGGTAAGAAACTTGCATTCCTGAAAGATATGATTTTCCCGGAAAGCGTATCTGCAGAAAACAAGAACGAAGCAAAAGAACAGACAGCAGGGACCACCGGATACACACCGGAATTCGTTAAGAAAAACGAGGAGATCATGACAAACAGCCTTCTTTATGATCTGGTCAATCAGATGTATCTGAATACAGACAGACAGGATGAAGCGCCGAAGGATAAAATTTTCGAGGCAGAATGCCAGGTTGTACGCAATCTTGCGAAAAAAGGCAATTGCGTGATAGTAGGCCGTTGTGCAGATTACGTTCTCAGAAATTCCGGAAACTGTTTGAAAGTATTTTTTTCAGCACCTCTTGTGAGCAGAATTAGAAGAGTGGCACAGAGACAGAATATCTCTGAGGGAGAAGCCAAAGCTACGGTTCAGAAAAATGAAAAACTGCGTGCAGATAACTATCGCTATTACACCCGACGTATGTGGGATGCAGCCGGAAACTTTGATCTCAGCCTGAATACAGATTTTGGAGAAGAATTTATTGAGAACTGCATCCGCAGTGCTATGAAACTGTAAAAATACAGAAAGCCTTATAATATTTGTTGTCAATGATATAGACCCTTAAGGAATCGTCAATCTAAACCCTCAAAAAGACATCCCCTCAAAAACTTTGATTACCCCCAAATTGGAAGGAAAGATAATATACATAATCATTTTCCACACCAACGATTCCTTTTTCCATTTCCGTGATAGGAATCCCTGACAGCCCGTCTTTTCCATAGATTAGAGCCATTAATCCCTGCTCAGAGTCTGAAGGGATAGCAGTCTTGCCTTCTATTGTCGAAGCTGAATGAATCTGAATCGGAATCTCCCCTTTTATCTGGCTTGCACTTCTGCCATAATATTCTCTGTTTTCTATATTTTCTAAAATAGGAAAATCCGTAGAATATTTTGCATAATCATCTGCTACAATTAATTTTACCTTAAAAGATTCAAAATCCGGCACAACAGCAATGACGCCTCTGGAAGGGGAATCGATTCCGTCATAGTCTAAATCAGCCACGTTACTTTTACTGATCAGTGTCCCAGACTGATATTCAGATACATAAATGGTGAGTGTTTTAAATTCATCTTTTGTAAAATAATGAAAAAGATATGCGCCGTCTGTTCCGGATAATAATTCTGCTGTTTTCATCTCAGGACTTGTCTGATCAACTGCGGTAATATAATTTTTTGGCTGTATCAGTTTGTGAAAGAATAAAGTGCCAAGGATCGCAGAGACAATTACTGCAAAAACAGTTACTACAGCAAGAATTGTTTTTAAATTTTTTTGTTTCTTTTTATTCTCTTTTGTAATCTGAATAAGATTGCTGTCTGATTTTTCAATTACATTTTCAGCACCGATATCTTCACCTGCAAGAAATTCATTAATGCTGATTCTAAGTATGCTGCACAATTCCATATAAATTGACACGTCCGGCAGGCATATGCCTCGTTCCCATTTAGAAACCGATTTGTCACTCATATTCAGTTTTTCTGCCAATTGCTTCTGCGTCAGTCCAAGAGCTTTTCTTTTTTCTGCAATATATTTTCCGATTTTGATTAAATCCATATAATTCACTCCCTTCTGTTTAATCTAAGCATAATATAAATTATAAGAAATGAACACCCCTTATGAGTAGAATGCGTTGAGTATTTGAGTTCTGGCTGAATTAGTGATAGATTAGGACGCAAGAGTTGATTGACGTTGGATAATGCTCCATAATATAATGAAAAGAATAAAAGGCAGATATCTATGCCTGGATAGATGGAGAAGAACCTATGGAGAAAAAAAGAGGAATTGATTCGTTTACACTACATATTCTGGCAATGCTATTTATGTTATGTGATCATTTGTGGGCGACACTATTTCCAGCACAGGAATGGATGACATGCGTAGGAAGACTTGCTTTTCCGATTTTCGCATTTATGATCGCAGAAGGATGCTATTATACTTCGAATGTGAAAAAATACATGCTGCGTCTTTTTCTATTTGCCATAATTTCAGAAATACCATTTAACCTGATTATGGGAAGTTCTGTATTTTACCCGTTTCATCAAAATGTACTATGGACCTTTTTGTTAGGGGTGTTATCGATACAGATCATTGAAAAGGCAAAGAAGAAACAAAAGAAATGGATATCGTTTTTTGTGGTTTGCCTCGTGCTTTTGATGGATTTTCTGCTTGGAACCATAACCATGGTAGATTACAATGCTGCAGGAATACTGACGGTATTGCTTTTTTATTTTTTTCGCAAGAAAACCTGGATTTCTTTTGCGGCACAGCTTGTCGGGCTGTATTATTTGAATGTAGTTATGCTGGGAAATCTGTATTATCCGGTAACGATTCTGGGACATCATTTTGAGATTGCACAGCAGAGCTTTGCACTGCTGGCACTGATTCCAATCTGGTTATATCATGGAGAGCAGGGGTACCATAGCAAGTGGTTCAAGTATTTCTGTTATGCGTTTTATCCGGTGCACCTTCTTATCTTGGTTGTTATTTGGCAATGGCGTATTCGGTAATAGATCAGCAGCGGAAATTCTTGATAAATTATTATAGAAAGTGATGGGGAAAAGAATGCAGACTTATACTTATGTTTCAAAAGGAAAATTTGAATTAATGGAAAAGCCAAAGCCTGTGCTGATGCATGAAAGAGATGCCATTGTAAAGGTGACACTTGCCAGCATTTGTTCCAGTGACCTGCACATTAAGCATGGAAGCGTTCCACGGGCAGTGCCGGGGATTACAGTCGGTCATGAGATGGTTGGAATTGTGGAAGAAGTCGGAACTGCTGTGAAGAATGTGAAGCCAGGAGACCGGGTGACGGTAAATGTAGAAACTTTTTGTGGAGAATGTTTTTTCTGCAAGAAAGGTTATGTGAATAACTGTACCGATGAAAATGGCGGCTGGGCTCTTGGATGCCGTATCGATGGCGGTCAGGCAGAATATGTCCGTGTACCATTTGCAGATCAGGGGCTGAATAAGATTCCGGATAAAGTTACGGACAGACAGGCGTTATTTGTAGGAGATGTACTTGCCACCGGTTACTGGGCAGCACGTATTTCCGAGATCACTGAGGATGACACGGTGCTGATCATTGGAGCCGGTCCTACAGGTATCTGTACCTTATTGTCTGTTATGCTGAAAAATCCGAAGCGGATCATCATGTGTGAAAAAGACGAAAAGCGTATGCACTTTATCAGGGAACATTATCCGGAAGTTCTTACAGTTTCGCCGGAAGAATGTTTTGATTTTGTTCAGGCAAACAGCGAGCATGGTGGAGCGGATGTTGTTCTTGAAGTTGCAGGAGCAGAATCTACTTTCCGTCTTGCATGGGAATGCGCAAGACCAAATGCAATCGTGACGGTGGTGGCACTTTACGATAAAGCCCAGACGTTACCTCTGCCGGATATGTATGGAAAGAATCTGACTTTTAAAACAGGAGGAGTAGACGGTTGTGATTGTGAAGAAACGCTGAGACTGATCGCGGAAGGTAAGATCAACACGGAACCACTGATCACACACACCTATCCACTTAGCAGAATCGAAGAAGCCTATGAACTTTTTGAAAATAAGAGGAACGGCGTGATCAAGGTGGCGGTAGAATGTTAAATATAATAGAAATAAAAGATGCCACAGAGTAAGATTTTAATGAAAGCGGTTGAATTTGATATATCAGAAATAGAATGAAAATTCATGTAGAAGACTTGATGTTATATCATTCAGCACCATCAAAACTTTCGGAAGCAACGTTGTGTTCACAGAACGCACCGACGAATCATGAAATGTACGATACAGCAAAGAAGCAGTATAATTTACTTCTTGATATAATTGATTTGTGTGCGATTTATTATTAAAGGTAAAGATATAGATGATGCCTGGGATGCAATATGATAGAATGGTTACAAGAAAAATTTGTAGGAATATAAAGATATGGAATTAAGATTATTACGCTATTTTTTAACAGTAGCAAAAGAACAGAGCTTTACAAGAGCAGCAGAACAATTGCATATTACCCAGCCAACGCTATCCAGACAAATGGCGGCATTTGAAGAGGACCTGGGAATAACATTATTTATTCGAAACGGGAAGAAAATATCGCTCACTGATGAAGGAATTTTATTAAAAAGGCGTGCCTTGGAGATTCTTAATCTTGAGGAAAGGACGCTTGAGGAACTGAAAGGAAAAGAAGAGGTTGTAGAGGGCACGATAACCATTGGATGCGGTGAATTTGCAGCAGTGGAGACATTGGCGAAGATATGTAAAACATATAAAGAAAAATATCCGCTGGTTCAGATTGTATTGCATACTGCAACAGCAGATGCAGTGTATGAGATGATGAACAAAGGACTTGTAGATATTGCATTATTCATGGAGCCGGTGGACACCGAAGGGCTGGATTATATCAGAATTACAGATTGCGATCACTGGTGTGTCGGAATGCGGCCGGATGATCCACTGGCAGAAAAAGAGTTTATAAAAAAAGAAGATCTTATTGGAAAGCCCTTGATCCTGCCGGAAAGAATGAACGTTCAAAGTGAACTTGCCAACTGGTTTGGGAAAGACTTTTCAAAATTACAGATTGCTTTTACGAGTAATCTTGGAACGAATGCCGGAGTTATGGCGGCAAATGGATTGGGGTATCCAATTTCAATTGAGGGTGCTGCAAAGTATTGGCGAGAGGATATTCTTGTACAGCGAAGAATTTCTCCTGAAATCACGACCAGTACGGTGATTGCCTGGCGACGGAATATCCCATATTCTTTGGCAGTCCGTAAAATGATCGAGGAGATTAATGCTTTTCAGGCATAAAACAAAATTCAATATAAGCATTAGACATAATGAAGCGATAGAGCTTAAAATAGATGTGTAAGATGAATGTAAATCTTATACATCTATTTTTTTGTGAAAAATACGTATAGAAAGGGGCTTTTTATTATGAGTAAAAAATTAGTGGCATTTTTCAGTGCAAGCGGAACAACAAAAAAAGTAGCACAGATGATCGCAGAGGAAGCAAAAGCGGATTTGTTTGAGATTGAGCCGAAAGTTCCATATACAAAGCTTGATCTTGACTGGATGAATAAAAAATCCAGAAGCAGTGTGGAAATGAGTGATAAAAAATATAGACCGGCGATTATGAAAAAAGAGATGGATATGAGTTCTTATGACGAGATCCTTCTGGGATTCCCTAAAATGGAGTACAGTTTATAGTAGTGTATAGCGTGTACCAAGTTATAATTATGGGGTTGAAAATAACAGTATACACAGATAATGTGGAAAAATGTGTATGACGTTTATATAGAAAATAACATTGAAAAAGAAATTCAAGAATGGGTAAATTCATTAAATTTAAAATAGAATAATAATTACATGAGTGACAGAAGATAAGAATCTGAATTCCCTGTCACTTTTATATTATTTGATAAGAAAAAAGAACTGGTTTATATCCGATAAGAATATAGACTGGTTCTTATTTTTTATATGCTATTATATACACAGGGAGTCGGGGAATGTCGAACTATAGCAAGCCGGAAAAGAAAGCATTGATATCGGTATGAAAGAGTTTTGCAAGTGCAACTAATTCAGATGCCTTAATGTTCATGCGATTTGTTTCCAGTTTGGCATAGGTACTTTTGGTGATGGAGATACCCATAAGATTTAATTTTGCAACTACTTGGTCTTGAGTCATATTGTTTTTATATCGAATTGCTTGGATATTTTTACCAATATCCATATCTGGTCTAATCTTTTGCATAATGATGAACTCCCCTTATAAAATAAAAAGTTTCGTAATACAGAAACATATATATTGATTCTAAAGAATTTAAATTTTATAATGTTTCGTAATAAGGAATTATTTTTAACAGGAAGAGGTAAAAGTATAATGGATGTGGAGATGGAAAAGAGAAAATTTTTAAATCTATGTGGCAAAAGAGATCGAGCATTATTGTCAGATGAAAAAAGAATGACATTGGGGGATATGGAACGATTGACATATCTGACAGAATTTTTTGAACTGGAGAACTATGGAATCGCCTTATGGAAAGAATTTGGTGATGATGTAAAAGAGCCATTTGAAGCGATGATGAAAATGTTAGATGAGCCGGAGTGCATAGAAGATCGATGGCTTGATGACGAAGCAAAAGGGGAAAAGTGGTTGTTAGAATTTCAGGAACTGGCATTAACGGAAGAATACAGGGAATGGATTCGAAATTATATTGATAAAAAATATGAAGAAAGAGGATTACCATATCCGACAGGAGCAGACTTCGATTAAGAGGTCTGCTTTTTTCTGGTCTTTTGGGAGGTGATAAGAGGTGGAAGTAAGTATTTATGAACTCTTGGCGGCAGCAAGAGAATCGGCTAAATCCGATTATATAAAAGGGGACAGCATTTTGTGTGAGAAGAGATTTCATCCAGATACCCATTACATGGTGGAAATGGAGCTGCTAGAAAATGATAACAGACTGGGAGAAAAGGGGAATTACATACGGAAGTTTCTGACAGAACCGGAGTATCTTCCCATTTTACAAAAGCAGGAAAAACATCTCATAAAAATAAAAAGACAGGCGATTGTTCAAAAAGAAAACTTGCGATATATCCCTCCCCCCGGACAGGCTGGACCGCCGCCGGGAGAGGGATATTTTATAACCGGCTGGGAAGGAACAGTAGTGTTCCTCTGGCGATAGTGGTATAAAAAAGCCAGATTTTCCGCAGGTTTTGGGACGCTGGAACATAGAAAAGTGTTCACGAATGGCACTTTTGCAACAATCCGTTGCAGCAGTGAAAGCATTTTTGACCTTACGTTAAACAGAAAAATGAAAGGGTGTGATTGTGATAATCATAGGAATTGATCATGGCTATTATGCAATAAAAACAAGACAAGTGTCTTTCCCAAGTGGAATTATTAGGTATGATTACGAGCCGTATACCATGCAGAATGTTCTGCAGTATCAGGGAAAGTATTACGTCTGTGGTACAGGGAGACAGACACTGGTAAAAAATAAAACGTCCAATGATAATTATTATCTGCTGACGTTGGCAGCCATTGCAGAAGAAATCAAGCATCGGAAAGCGGAACGAAAGACAGAGGTAATTCTGGCTGTCGGACTTCCGCTTTCAAGTTTTGGAAGAGAGAAACAGGGATTCAGGGAGTATCTGTTGCGGAAAGAGCAGCCAGTGCGATTTTTATATGAAAGTGAGTTATATGAGATAACAATAAAAGATGTGAAACTGTTCCCACAGGGATACTCTGCGCTTGCTCTGCATCCAGAGTATCTGAAGAATGAACCGTCTGTTCTGCTTGTTGATATTGGCGGCTGGACCGTTGACCTTATGAGGCTGGACAATGCTGTTCCGAATGCAGCAACGTGCAGGAGTCTGGAGCTTGGAGTGATCCGATGCATTGATGAAACAGCAGAGCAAGTGCGTAGAAATACCGGACTGTCTGTGACAGAAACTCAGATTGAGCGTGTGCTTCGAGGGGAATCTTGCAGTATGGCAGAAGAGGCCAGACGGATCATACAGGAGAACGGACGTAGATATATAGAAAGAATACTGTCTGCGGTAACAGAAGCTGGATTTGATCTCCGGGCAGTACCAACCGTATTTATGGGTGGAGGCTCTGCAATTTTAAAACGCCACGTGACCGCACAGGACGCGATTTGCCGCCCTGTTTTTATAGAGGACGTCCATGCCAACGCAACAGGGTATGAACGGATTGTACAGCAGATGTGGGCGAGATGACACGCCCTGTGTATTCGTTCCGCCCGAATCTGAAAAAACCAGAACACCAAAGGGCATGGGAGAAATTTCAAAGTGTTCCAGAAGGGCAGAAAAGCCAGTATCTGGTTCAGGCAATTCTGGAAAAAGAGGATCGGAAATGGATGGAAGAAGTCATTCAAAAGACGATAAAAGAAAGTGTTCGGGAATTAGGAATATGTGGCACTACGGAACAATTGAAAACGAAACCATCATCGGAAGAAATACCAGATCAGATGATGGATTTTCTATCTCAAATGGAAAATTTGTAAAGGGGGTGAGGCCTATGATTGCACGATACATACATTGTTGGATCTGCTAGGGGTAAGGCAAGAAATGCATCGATATCTTTGGTGGGTATTGTGAATAGCTTTCCATGCGGCTTTGGAGTATGTTGTGTGTAGCAAAAGTGAAAGGAGAAAGGTTATGGCAGAGATGAAAAATATCTGCGGAAAGATCCCGATGGACTTACATGAGAAAGTAAGAGAAGAGATTGAACTCACAGAAAGCAGCACACAAAAATTTTTACAACAGGTCATTGAAGAACATTTCAACAGAGTGGAAGGAAAAGGAGAAATAAGCATGGGAGCAGTAAGAACAGTAGCAGTACAGGTATCAGAGGAATTATTCCAGAGATTAAAAGTAGTCATCGGAAAGAAACACATGAAACAGAAAGACTTCTTAATTCAGATTATAGAAGAAGCACTGGAAAAGGTAGAGGTCGAATGGCAAAGCAAAGAGCAGCCTGAAGAATCCGAACAGACAACTGGAGAATTGGGAACAGAAGAAACTCAACCGGAAGAAAGAACTGAGCCGGAAAGGGAAAGTGAACCAGAAGAGGAAGCCGAACCGGATGGAGAAAGTGAACCGAAAGAGGAAAACAAACCAGAAGGGGAAAGTGAACCGGAAGAGGAAACTGAACCAGAAGGAGAGACTGATCCGGAAGAATCCAAAGCAGAAGAACCAACAGAATGGTAACCAATTGATACAGAATAACGAAGGGCGGTATGAGAGATCATGCCGCCTGTTTTTATCAGCAAAAAGGAGGTTGATAGCCGCAACCATTCAATTTTTTGATCTCTTTAGCGGAATCGGGGGATTTCGTGAAGGCTTAAGACGGGCAGGAAACTTTGTCTGTGTCGGACATTGCGAGGTGGATACTTATGCGGATAAGAACTACCGATTGCTGTTTGATACGGAAGGGGAGTGGTATTGTAATGACGCAAGAACAATCGAACCAGAACGAATGCCAGATTTTGATTTACTCTGTGCAGGATTTCCTTGCCAGGCATTCTCTATCGCCGGAAAGCGAGAAGGATTTGCAGATGCAAGAGGAACTCTCTTTTTTGAAATTGCCCGGATTCTTGAAGCTAAAAGACCCTCGTATTTTATCCTTGAAAATGTTCCCGGTTTGTTATCGCATGACAAAGGCCGGACGTTTTGCACCATCCTCAGTACGCTTTCTGAACTGGGGTACCATGTCGAATGGAAAGTGCTTAACAGCAAGGATTTCGGAGTCCCCCAAGCAAGAAAACGGGTGTATATTGTCGGATATTTTGATTTCCGATGTGCCGGAAAAGTATTACCTGAACCAGAAACAAATGGAGCAGCTCTTGTTCAAGTCCGGGCAGGAAGTCAGGGGAAAAGAGTCTACAGTCCCAAAGGACTAAGCTGTACCCTGACATCACAGGCAGGTGGAATGGGCGGCAAGACAGGATTATATGATGTAGGTGTTCCAATCAAAGAGAATACAAAGCTCGGCTACAAACTTGCAAGAGAAGGGGACAGCATCGATCTGGGTTATGCGAATCTCAACAGCAGGAGAGGAAGAGTCGGACACCAGATCGCACATACCCTGACAACAGGTGTTCAACAGGGAACGCTGCACTTTGTCGATCTTTCACCTCCGCCGGTGGTAACGGAAGAATGCAGAAGCCTGAATACCAGACAATGCGGTGTCCACAAATACAAAGGAGAATGTTCTGGTGTATTAGCAGAGGATGGAGCAAGAGCAGTCTTAACACCAGCAAAAGAGAATGTTCGTCAGAACGGCAGACGTATGAAAGAACCCGAAGAACCGATGTTTACAATTACTGCAACCGATCGTCATGGCATCTTGTATCACGGCAGAATAAGAAGGTTAGTTCCGAGGGAATGTCTGCGACTGCAGGGTTATTACGACTGGCAGATTGATAAGATCATAGACAGCACTTCTGACGCACAGCTTTATAAACAGGCTGGAAACGGAGTAACTGTCAATGTTATCGAGGCAATTGGCAGATTGTTACAAAAGGCAGACTCCGAACTTAACACACAGAAAGTGTCTGAGAAAGGAATCCATTAGGCATGATCGGAATAAAAGACCAATACTTTGGCACAGAAATCGAAATGACAGGGATTACCAGACAACGTGCTGCAGAAGTTGTTGCTGAAATGTTTGGAACAGAAGCATATTATGACGGCACTACTTATGGAGTCTGGTCAGTGATAGATCTGGAAGGAAAAAAGTGGAAATTTATGTCTGATGGGAGCATTTATACACAACGGAAAGTATACGGTCGAATTGTAGACGCAGGTGGAGAATATTCAACAGAAATGGTATCACCGAAATTATCCTATGATGAAATGGGAAAGTTACAGGAAGTAGTACGATGTCTGCGACAGCATGGAGGTTTTGTAAATGAGTCCTGTGGTCAGCATGTTCATGTAGATGCATCGAATCATACACCGCAGAGTCTGAAAAATGCACTGACAATTATGTATGCAAAGGAAGATATCCTGTTCAAAGCACTGAAAGTGCAGGAGAGAAGAGCAAATAGTTATTGTCAGAGGGTGCGACCGGAGGTATTGGAGAAAATCCGAAAAATACCAAATAAATCAATCACAATGGACCGAGTAAGAAATGTCTGGTATGGAGGCAGGGATGGAAGTCATACCCATTATGATCATACCCGTTATTATGCTCTGAATCTTCATGCTGTGTTTTCCAAGGGAACTTTGGAATGGCGTTGTTTTGAAAGCACACTACATGCAGGAAAGGTGAGAGCAAATATTACACTGGCATTAGCCATTTCCGCACAGGCAATCAATCAGAGATCGACACAGATGAAAAAGACACTGATATCAGAAAACCCGGCATTTACATTTCGTACATTTTTATTGAGACTTGGGTTAATTGGAGACGAATATAAAAATGTTCGAAAACATCTGCTGGCAAATCTGGATGGTGATCTTGCGTGGAGATATGATAAAAGCACGTATGAGTGTCTGAAGAAAAATCAAAGGACAGAAGGAGTCAGATAGAGGTGAGAAAAAATGAAAGATAGATATTACTTCGCTTATGGCAGCAACATGAATCTGGAGCAGATGAAGTACAGGTGTCCGGCTGCGGAAGTTGTGGAAAACGTCCGGCTTGAAAATTATCGGCTGGCATTTCGGGGAAGGGCTCCGGGCAATGGGGTAGCAACGGTTCTGCCGGAAAAAGGAAGCTATGTCGAAGGAGTCTTATGGAAAATCACAGAAGCGTGTGAGAAGAGTCTGGATTTTTATGAAGGATTCCCAAGTTTTTATGGGAAAGAATCGATTCGGGTAAAAAATCAGGATGGTGTGGAGAAAGAAGTGTTTGTATATATGATGAACGCTCCGCACAAAGATGTTCCGGCAAAGCCATCGAAATTTTATCTGGATGGAATTCTGGAAGGATGTAAGGATAACCAGATTCCAACGGAGTCTGTCATGGAAGCGGTAAAACGTACCAGACAGGAAGTAAAAAAAGAAAAAAATCGATATGCAAGATAAAACGTACCGCAGAGGAAACATCTTCTGCGGTATTTTACTGAAAAAATCTATTTATAATAGGAAGGAAAAGCACATGAAGGTTAGAAAATTAAAGACCAGAATTGCTGCTTTTGGACTGGCTGTCCTGATGGGCATCAGTACCTTGAGCAGTGCGAATGCGTTTGCGGCCGAACAGACAGGCTCGGAACAGCAGACGGAAGTACAGGCATCTGAACAGGCGGTAACAAGCCAGAAAGATACATCAGTTACAGCAGATGATATCACAAAAGCAGTTTCAGATGATACATTTGCAGTGGAAACCAGTATGGAAGGAATCCATTATGATGCAGAAAAAGAAGATGTTACGCTTGTAAGTATCAAAGATGAGAATGGTGGAGAGTATCATTCAGACAAAGCAGGAACATATATTGCCACTTATATGGTCGTTCCAAAAGATAAGAGTGACAGCTATACCATCACCCGTAAAGTGACTCTGACGGATACCGAAGGACAGGCACATTCCGAAGAAAATGGTGGAGAGAAACAGAAGTCAGATACAGAATCTGAAGATGATTCGGATTCGCCTGTGCAGAACTACACAGATGTAGAAATTGAAACATCCGAAGAAGATGCATCTGCACAGGCAATCAAAGAACTGAAAGAGGACATCGAAGAGGGAAATGTGATGGTATTGTCTGCGGCTGAAAGAGCTACAAGCAGCGGTTCCACAGTTACATTGACAAAGGGGAGAACTATTTATTATCCAAGTTATATTGGAAATTATCTTACTTGCCTGTTTACAGTCAATGGAAAAATTGCATACTGCCTTCAGTCCCAGAAAGCATCCCCACCGAGTGGAAGTTATGTAGCACAGGTACTGGACAGCAATAAAAATCTGCAGAAAGTCCTTTATTATGGTTATGGCGGGGCAGGAGATCTGACAGGAAGTTATCTGTCTGGAAAAACGGAAGATGAAAAGTATGTGTATACACACATTGCAGCCAGCTATGCTTATGCAGGAGAAGCCGGATTTACAGGGTGTAATTATAATGACCTTGTAAATGCAGGGGTTATCGCATATATCAATTATCTGTTTGGACAGGAAGAACCGCCAAAAGGTGAACTGAGCCTTTCAAGCACAAAGCTGAATGCAGTACGGGATGGAAACATCCAGAAAACACCAAATATCACACTGTCTGGAGATCACAGAAACTATGTGACACTGAGTGTACCAGAAAATGTGACAGCACATAATCTTTCCAAAGGAACAAGTGTTACAAATGGAAAAATCCAGATTTATGGTGGAGATACATTCTATCTGTCCGCAGATTTATTACTGACAGGCAGTTATGCTTCCGGCAACTTATATGGTTCTGTCGGAAAGACATGGAGAACACTGGTGTTGACAACCGGAGATTCCAAGCAGGATATCGGTGTATTTGAAAGCGAAACAGCAGCGCCGGTAAGCTTCAGTGTACAGTGGCTGAATATGACACGCATTGAACTTATGAAGAAAGATGTCAATACACAGAATCCACTGTCAGGAGCAGTTTATGGTATTTATACTGATAAGAAGTGTGAAAATCTGCTGATGACAATGTCAGCAACCGGAACAGACGGAAAAGCAGTCAGCGATTATTTTGATTCTGCACTGAAAACAGTGTACGTGAAAGAGATCACTGCTCCGACAGGATACAAACTGAATACAGAAGTATATAAAGTGGCTGTTACTGCCGGAAAGACAATGACTGTAACAGCAACAGATGAGAGAGTCACCGGAAAGGTGAAAATCGCAAAGATCGATAAAGAAACACTTGCATTTAAAGCGCAGGGGGACAGTGTTCTTCGTGGTGCTGTGTATGGTCTGTATGCAAAAGAGGACATCGTGCATCCGGATGGCACAACAGGGGTTCTGTATAAACAGGACAGCCTGATTGCACAGGGAGTCATCGGAGATGACGGAACACTGGAATTTTCAGAATTATACCTTGGAGAAATGTATGTAAAAGAGATCACTCCACCGGAAGGATATACACTGGATACTACCAAATACGAGGTATCAGTAACTTATGAAGGTCAGGATGTTGCCGAAGTGACAAGAGACCTTACGGTAAAAGAGCAGGTAAAGAAACAGGCATTCCAGTTAATCAAAATCAGTGAAGATGGAGAGCAGACAGAAACAGACCTGGTTGCAGGAGCAGGATTTAAGGTATATCTGATCAGCGACCTGACACAGGTAAAAAATGGAAAACTGAAGCCAGCCAATGGAGAAAGCTATACAGCAAGCGATTTCAAAAATTATGACTTCAGCAAAGAGCAGGTTGCAGTTACTTACGAGAATGGAACAGCCGTACCAGTACCAGAACTGATCACTGATACAAAAGGATATGCAGTCAGCCCGGAACTGCCGTATGGAAGTTATGTTGTAGTGGAAAGTACTACCCCTGAGAATTTGAAAACCATTGATCCATTTGTTGTAAATGTGGAAAATGACAGCAGAGAGCCAATGCAGTGGAGAGTATTTGATGACCGCCCGTTTGAATTTTTGCTGAAAATTGTAAAGAAGGATGCACAGACTGGAAATACTGTTTTAAAGGCTGGTGCTTCTTATAAGATTTACGATGTGACAAATAAGAAATATGTGGAACAGGTTGTTCAGTATCCGAAGAAAGAAAAGATCAGTGTATTCGAAACAAACGAGGAAGGATATCTGATCACACCGCAGGAACTGAAGTGCTCTACCTACCGAATCGAAGAAGTGAAAGCACCGGAAGGATTTGTAAGACAGGGAAGCGAGGAGTCCCTGTATGATGGAACAACGATTATTTCACCATTAGAACAGACTACAAAAGGAACATATAAAGAAAATCCACAGAGTGGTATTGTAATTACAGTATCCTCAAACACTGCACATCAGATTGATCCAGATACAGGAGCTGCGATTGTAGAGGTAGAACAGAAAAACGATGAACAGGTAGGAAGCCTGCTCCTGACGAAAAAGGGAGAACAGCTTACCGAAGTAACCGGAGATTCTGTTCTGGCAAAAGTAAAAGCACTGGTTTCAAAAGTAAGAAATGCCGTATCTGGAAAAGAAGAAACAGGTATTTATAAAGGCTTTAAATATGAAGAAACCGGAGTAGAAGGCGCTGAATTCGAAATATATGCCAAAGATACCATCTATTCACCGGACGGAGCAAAGGACGAAGCAGGAAATCCAGTTGTCCGATATGAGAAAGATGACCTGGTAGCCAAACTGACTACAGATGAAAATGGAACAGCAGTTATCAACAATCTGCCACTGGGAACGTATTATCTGAAAGAAGTTGTAGCAGGAGAGAATTTTGTCCTAAATACAGAACAGAAAGAATTTACCCTGACAGCAGAGGATGATACACAGGCAGTTGTTTATGAAGGCGTTACCTATAAAAATGAAAGACAGAAAGTTTTCGTATCAGTAGAAAAGAAAGATTCTGTCACAGGCGAAAAGCTGGAAGGTGTTATTTTTGGACTGTATGCTGCAGAAGATATTCTTTCTAATCAGGGAGAGGTTCTCGTAGAGAAAGATACCTTGCTGGAAAAGAAAGCAACGGATGCAAAGGGAACACTTACTTTCGACAGTGATCTTCCACATGGAAAATACTATGTCAAAGAGGAAGTCAGAAAAGCTGGATATCTTCCAAATGAGGAAGTATGGAATGTAGATGCAACTTACGAAAATCAGAATCTTGCAAAGATTGAACTGAACAAAGAAGTTGAGAATCAGCCGACAGAAACACGCATTACAAAAACAGATGCAACTACCGGAAATGAGCTGGAAGGAGCCAAACTGCAGGTCATTGATAAAGACGGAAATGTTGTGGAAGAATGGGTAAGCAGTAAGGAAGAACATGTCATTTACGGACTGCCGGAAGGAAGTTATACCTTACATGAGGAACTGGCTCCTTATGAAGATGGCTATGTGTCTGCCAGCGATGTGATGTTTGAAGTCAAAGAAGATGGCAGTGTGACAAAGGTTGAGATGAAAGATGAATATTCCAAAGTGGAAATTTCAAAAACAGACCTTACAACCGGAAAAGAACTGGAAGGGGCAAAGCTTCAGATTATCCGCAAAGACGGAACTGTTCTGGAAGAGTGGATTACAGATGGAAAACCACATTCCGTTGAAAAACTCCCAGTCAATGAAGAACTTACTCTGCGTGAGATCACAGCACCGGATGGTTACGAGATTGCGGAAGATGTCACATTTACATTGAAAGATACAATGGAAGTCCAGAAAGTAGAAATGAAAGATGCCAGAACACCGGAGAAAACAACAGAAAAAACAAATGCACCAAAAACAGGTGATAACCAGAAAATATGGGCGTTTGTTCTGCTTGCACTGGCATCTGCTGGAACAGCTACAGGAGTGACTGTATACCGCAGAAAGAAGTCAAAAATGACAGACAACAAAAAAGAAACAGAAGAAAAATAAAATAAGAATTACAGGATAAACCAATCTGACAGGGCAGGAGATGTGCATAAAGCAGCTTCTGCCCTGTCTGTATATAAGGAGAAGAATGATGAGACGTTTTTATACAGCAGAATCAGTAACAGAAGGACACCCAGACAAAGTATGCGATCAGATAGCAGATGCAATCTTAGATGAATGTCTGCGTTACGATCCATCTTCGAGAGTGGCGTGTGAAGTCCTTGCTACAAGAGGAAATGTGTTTGTAGCAGGAGAAATCACCAGCGGATATGAACCACCAGTGTTTGATGTGATCCGAAAAGTTTTAGAAGAGTGTGGATATTGTACAGATGGGATAGAAATGGATACGTTTGTACACCAGCAGAGTCCAGATATTGCGAAAGCAGTGAGTGTGTCGAAAGAATTTCGGGATAATATCGGCGCAAAATTAAGAGATAGAAGCAGGGGAGCTGGAGATCAGGGTGTTATGGTCGGATATGCGTGTGATGATACTCCGCAGCTTATGCCAATGCCGACTGTTCTGGCACACCGGATCACACGTGAACTTTCGGCTTGCAGAAGAAGCGGATATATCAAAGATATCTTTTCGGATGGAAAAGCACAGGTAACCGTAGAATATGAAGATGGAAAACCAGTGAGACTGGAAAGTGTTGTTGTTTCCTGCCAGCATGGTGCAGAAAAGAGCCTGAAGAAGTTAGATGCCGAGATTAGAGAGAAAGTGCTTCGCTCAGCACTCAGATTACTGCCGCCGGATGAGGATACGAAGATTCTGATTAATCCGTCAGGAAAATTTGTGTGTGGAGGGTTTGATGCAGATACCGGACTGACGGGGAGAAAGCTGATGGTGGATACTTATGGCAGTATGATTCCGCATGGCGGCGGTGCATTTTCGGGAAAGGACTGTTCGAAAGTAGACCGTTCGGCGGCTTATATGGCAAGGTATATCGCCAAAAATATAGTAGCTGCTGAGTTTGCAAGCAAGTGTCAGGTGTCTCTGGCTTATGCAATCGGAGTAGCAGAACCGGTTATGATTGAGGTAGATACCTTTGGTACAGGAAAAGTGTGTGCAGATGATTGTCTGGCGGCAGCAATCCCACTGGTGTTTGGAGTGACACCCGTTCAGATCATGGAATCCCTTCGATTGAATCGTCCGATTTTCCGGCAGACGGCAGTTTTTGGTCATTTTGGAAGAAAGGAGTTTCCTTGGGAGCGGACAGATAAGGTACTGGCTCTTCAGGATACGATTCTGTAATGCCTTGGGTAACAGAAGAAGAGATTCAGGCAGCAAAAAATATGACTGCGTATGAGTATTTGCGAACACATCAGGCACAGAGACTGCAAAAGACAAGAACCAGAAATGAATGGCAGTTGACGGACCATGACAGTTTTAAAATCAATGAATTGTCGAGTAAATGGCATTGGAAATCCAGAGATATCGGGGGAGTGTCTGCACTGCGGTTCCTGATTGAAGTGGATGGAATGAAATTTACAGATGCTGTAAAACTGCTGTGCGAAGAGAGTCCGTCTTTTATTCCGACACAGTCTGCCGAAAAGGAAAAACCACTATTTAAACTGCCGGAGAGATATTGTAATTGCAGACGAATCAGGGCTTATTTAAACCACAGAGGAATCAGCGATGAAGTGATCACATATTGTATTTCACATGAAATCCTTTATGAAAGTGTCCCGTACCATAACGCAGTTTTTGTTGGGAAAGATGAATCCAGAAAAGCAAGATATGCATTCCTGCGAGGAATCTATGAAAAAAACGGGAAGGGATTCAAGATGGAGCAGACCGGGAGTGAAAAAAAGTACAGCTTTTGCATTCCACCTGAAAGAGAAACAAAGCGAGTTGCCGTATATGAAGCGTGTATTGATGCATTGGCACACATGACACTGGAAGAAGGAAAGAGGGATAAATATCGTCTTTCCCTTGGGGGAATCGCTGCTCCGAAAGAAAACGCACTGATACAGAGTGAACGTTTTAAAAAGCCGCCGGACGCACTGGAAGAGTTTCTGAAGAACCATCCGGAAATCAAAGAAATTGAAATATGCACCGATAATGACTTTGCCGGGAGATGGGCGAAAGAACAGATGAAAAAACATTACGAGGGAACGTATCAGATTATCTGCAATCTGCCGGAAAAAGAAGGGGCAGATTATGCAGACCTTGCGAAAGAAAAAAAGCAGGCAAATAAATGCAGGGACAGACCATTGGAAAGAAGGTGATAGAGAATGGAAGAAAAAGGAACGATGCACGTACATCTGTTGACGGAGCTGACTGGAAATCTTTATTCAGAAGAATCCGAATGGGAAGAAGAGTGGTCGGAGAGTGATGAATATGGAATGCCATTAGATGGAACAGAACTTGCCGATTATGAAGAAGTCATCCGAGAAGAACTGGAACGCTATGGGGAAGATGATCTCATGCAGTATTTTGACGGAAGTGAGTCCATTCAGGAAAAGATACAAAGTGCAGTTGTTACGATAGAAAACAAAGACGGAATCCTGTACGGCTGTACCAAACTGGAATTAAATGAATTTTTAAGTCAGGAAGAACTACAGGAATTCACCGAATACATTACAGGGCAGTACAGTGACGGGTGGGGTGAAGGATTTGAACAGAGGGATATCAAGGTAGATGGTGGAACGATGAATGTGCATTTTTGGCATCCTAATATGGAACAGCCGAAAATGTATGAAAAGAAAACAGAGCAGATTCCGACAAAGCCTGAGAAACAACGTCCCAAGTTACAGCTCCTTGGACATGATGGGAATATTTTTTCCATTATGGGCGATGCCTCAACTCTTTTGAAAAAGAATAAACAGACAGCAGAAGCAAAAGAAATGCGTAAAAGGGTATTGGAAAGTGGGGACTATTACAAAGCACTTTTGATTATCAGCGAATATGTAGAAACTGAGTTGAGTCCGCCGCCCAAAGAAAATAAAAAGACAAAGAAGAAAAATCAGCCGGAACGCTGAGAAAAGAAAGGATGATGCCTATGACAAATGGCCTGAGTTTGGAAGAACTTATGAAAGAGGGAACATACCCGGAGGAATATACTGAAGGGGAAAACTGGAAAATATTACATGGAGATACATTAAAACTGGTCAAAGCATTCCAGCCGGGAATCTTTGATGCAGTTATTACCGATCCGCCGTATGCATCCGGTGGAACAAAACAGAATGAAAGAAATCGTACTACAAATCAGAAATACAGCAGTATGAGTGCTGCCAATGCACTTCCGGATTTCGATGGGGATAACAAAGACCAGAGATCTTGGACGCACTGGATGGCTGAATGGCTCTATGATGTGCGGAAAGCCTGCAAGAAAGGTGCTCCGATCTGTCTGTTCATTGACTGGCGTCAGTATCCATCGATTACCGATGCATTGCAGTGGGCAGGATGGATCTGGCGAGGAACAGCGGTGTGGGATAAGGGAAACTCCCGTCCACAGAAAGGCCGTTTCCGCCAGCAGGCTGAATATATTGTGTGGGGCAGTAACGGACCGATGCCGATCAACCGTCCGGTATCTTGTCTGCCGGGCGTCTTCCGATATGGCAATCCGCAGAACCGGATTCATGTGACAGAGAAACCGTTGCAGCTTATGAAAGATGTTATCCAGATTTGTGAACCGAGAGGGCTGATCCTGGACCCGTTTGTCGGAGCAGGAACAACTGTCCTTGCAGCGGTTATGACAGGTTATCGTGCAGTGGGAATTGAGGTAACAGATGCCTACTACAAACTGGGAAGTGACAGAGTGAAAATTGCATTAGAAGCAGAGCAGAAAGAGGATGAAAAGTAGCCGGGATGTCCAATTGGACATCTTGTTTTTTATAGAGAAAATGAGTGGCATCCAACTGGATGCAGGAAGGAGATGGAGCGTATGGAACAGGCGCTGGCTTATGTGTGCTGTTCAGCAGAAGAAAGCCGGGTAAAAGTGCAGAAATATTGCAGAAAAATCTATGAACTTGGGTATGTACCAATCTGTCCGAGATTTGTATTCTCACCATTCTTGGAAGAGTCTGATGCAGAAGATATGCAGGGATATGGAAGAATGTCCCATATCCTTTTACGGAGATGCCGGATGGTAGTCGTATGTGGGAAAGAAGTGACAGGAACAATGAATACCGAAATCAGTATGGCAGACAGACTCCATATCATTTGTACGACACTTGATGGACTGGTACAGATAAAAGAATCAAAATAAATCAGAATCGAGTCAATCCGGTGCTACAGAAACTGGCGGTACTCGTTTTGCAAGCATAGCGTTTGGATATCCAAACGCACTTTGGGGAGAACCCCAATCCCCCGGACACAGACGGAAATGGAAAGGAAGGATCAAGTCATGTTAAGAAATGGAGTAATGATTGTAATCGCATTGATGAGCGGAGGATTTATAGGAGTGATAGTGACCTGTTGCATGGTTGCAGCGAAAAAATCCGATGAGGATCTTGGCGGTATGATGAAAGAGGAAGAGAAAAAAGAAGGGACGGTGATGCAATGCGAAAACGAAACCATGTGATCCCGGTACGGCTTAATGCAAGGGAAGTCAGGGAACTGAATGAGCAGGTCGAAAGAAGCGGTCTGAGCCGGGAAGAGTTTATGCGTTCGTTGATTTTAGGAGCGCAGGTTCATGCAAAACCCTGTGAGCATCATCCCGAATTGCTCCGAAAGATTGCAGGCTTATGCAACAATGCCAATCAGCTTGCACATGTTGCCAATGCTTCTGGTATGGCAAGCGAGCAGAGTATTCAGGAAATGCTGCGGCTTACCAAAGAGACATGGCATCTGGTAAAGGAAGAGTGGTAATGACCGATGGCTTATACAAGTGTTATCCCCGTCCACCGCCTGGACCGTTCCATCGAATATGTGAAAGACAAAGAAAAAACCACACAGAAAGCAGACTCTTTGGAGGCTGCCATTGATTATGCCATGAACCGGACAAAGACGGAACAGGCGGTCTTCGAAGATACCATCGGATGTACCAATGAAAATGCGTATGCAGATATGGTGGCAACAAAAAAGAGATTCCATAAGATGGGCGGTGTGGAAGGATACCATCTGGTACAGAGTTTTGCAGAAGGTGAGGTGACACCGGAACTGGCACATCTCATCGGACAGGAACTGGCAGACCGGCTCTTAAAGGGACAGTATGAAGTCGTTATCACAACGCATCTGAATACCAGACATTATCATAACCACATTGTCTGGAACTCTGTGAGCATGGCAGACGGGCGTAAGTACCACAGCAATGCAAAGAGTTATTATACGGAGATCCGGAAGATCTCCGATGAGCTGTGCAGAAAATATGGTCTGTCTATCATTGAATCCAATCAGAAAAAATCAATCCCTTATGTACAGTGGAAAGCAGAACAGGAAGGAAAGCCGACATGGAGAACGGCGATCCGTTTGGATATCAGGGAATCGGTACAGGAAAGCTACTCCTGGTCACAATTCCTAAAAGAGATGGAAAAGCGGGGTTATACATGGAAACTGAACAGGAAATACATTTCTTTAAAAGCTCCGGGAATGGAGCGGTATATTCGTCTGCGTTCCCTTGGAAAAAATTATTCTGAAGAGGAAATACGTGGGCAGATACTACAGCCCAAGGTGAAACGAGTCTATCAAAAGGCAGTACAGATTCATCCCAAAAAGAAACTGACCGGGATTCAGGCACTGTATTATTCCTATTTATATCAAATGGGGGTACTGCCAAAAAGACCGAAAAGGAGTCCATACGCTGTCAGAGAGGATATCCGGAAACTGGATCAGAGGATTGAACAGATTGAGTTTTTAATGAAGCATGACATTACGACCAGAGAACAGCTTGCCACATACCGTGAGCCGTTACAAAAGCAGATTTCAGAACTGATGAAGGAACGCAGAAAGCTCTATCGGAATGACAGTGAAGACAGTGGAAAAGCACGGCTGTCTGAAATCAATGAGGAATTAAAAAATCTCGGAAAAGAAGTCCGTATGACCGTCCGGATTGAAAAGCATTCATTGGAAATCGAAGAAAGACTTCGAAAGGCAGAAGAACAAAACCAGAATGAGAAACGTGTGGAACACAAAGAAAAAGAGAGTCAGGAGGTGAGATAAGTATGAATTACGGAGCAGAACCGGCAGATCAGGTGGTGCGGTACAGTCTGGAAGGAATGGAATACTCTTTGAAGATTACCGGAAATGTGGCAAAGCATGTGGCAATCTTTATTGCGGCCGCCCTGAAAGATCAGAAAAAGACAAGAGGGAAAACAAGGCTTACCAGAATGTTAAAGGAACAGCGCCCGATGAAATTTTTTACCGTTCCGGGTGACCGCTTAAAAGAATTTGCGAAAGAAGCCAAAGCGAGAGGTATCTTATATGTTGTCATCAAAGATAAGGTGAATCCGGATCAGACAGAGGTCATGGTATTTGCAGATGATGCAGCAAAGATGAACCGGGTATTAGACCGGATGAATCTGGATTTTGTAAAAGCAGAATCAGGCTCTATGGTTACAGAAGCAGTGGAAAAAGAGAATGCACCGGAAAAGGCAGAGAACCAGATGGAAAAAGAAACCGGGGAGAATGTACGGACAGAGACTGTTGTCCTGCCGGAAGGCAAGATAGAATTTGAACTGGATGATGCGGAAGAAATGTTCCAGATCGGGGATGAGGCTTTCCCGGAAGGAAATTTTACACATGCGCAGGAGGGGAAAGCAAAGAATCCGTCCGAACCTTTCTCGCGCAACAAAAATATTTCTTCCGGTCGGGAAACTAGCTGGGAAGAAAAGAATGAAAAACCATCTGTGCGGAAAGAACTCGGAGATATCCGTAAGGAACAGGAAGAGAAACGTAAGAGGCCGGACAGACGGAAAAATGCCAGAGAGAGCAGGAAGAAACGTAAGAATATGAAAACGAAAGGCAGGTAATGTATATGGATTTAACAGACATGATTTCAGGTGGAACGGAAGAACAGCAGATTCCTGAACAGAAATTGACCAAGGAAGAATATGCAGCCAAGAAGCAGCAGGAAAGAGAAGAGGTATGGGCTGAAGTAGATTCACAGGCACAGGGAGTTTTTCAGGATGGAGAAAAACTGAAAGGCTTTCTGGATTTTATGGCAGAGTGTAATACACAGAGAACTCCGAATCTGCTTTTGATCTACGGACAGCATCCGGATTTTAAGGTGGTAAGGTCTTATGAACGCTGGAGAGAAGAACACCGTTCAGTAAAAGCAGGGGAGCATGGCATTACTTATATGATTTCCACTGAATACGAAAAAGACGGAGAAATGCGGAGAGGATATACGATCGGAAAAGGATTTGACATCAGTCAGATGTCAGGAAAGCCATTAGAAGAACGCCCACAGCGAAGTCTGACAGAACTGGTAGGAGTTGTCTTAAAAGACCAGTCGGTGCGTGTACAGATTGAGGATAATCTGCCAGACAAAGTGCAGGCCCAGTACAATCCGAGATACCGTACCATTTATATCCGCAACGGAATGAGTGAAGTAACGACATTCCATGCACTGAACAGAGAACTGGCATGTGCAGCACTGGACCAGCATACCGGAACCTACAGCCGACAGAAAGTCAGCGCACAGGCATATTGTGCGGCCTATGTGATTGCAAAACGTTATGGTGTGGATGTTACCGGATTCAATCTGGAGTATATTGCACAGAGAAATGAATGTGGAAAGAAAGATCCGCAGGAACTGAGAGACTTTTTAAATGATGTCCGTCAGGCTTCCTACAGTATACGAAACCATATCGAACGCAATTTTGGTGCAAAGGAACAGGAGTATATAACCGATGAGTTCGCAATCGGAGACCCTGTAAAAATACCGGAAACCAAGGATGAAAAACCATCTGAACAAGTATCCGGAAAAGAGAAAAAAGCAAAGAGCCAGCCGGAACGATAAAAGTGAAAAAGTTGGACGGTTGGAGTAGCTATTACGGAGGTCTTGTGATATGGTTGGTGTAATAAAAAAAGGAGGTCAGCCAGATGACAAAATACTATTTGAAGATGGATAACATTATGAAAAATATGTTCGTGGTGGCACTGAATGATGAGCTGCAGGCACAGAGTGAGCAGGATGAATGTTTGGAAGAAACGAAAGCTCTTCTGAAAAAAGTAAGTGAATACGACCTCGCCCAGAAACGGCTGCAGATTACAGCCGGGGAACAAAGGCAGATCCGTAAGGCACTGAACAGGCTTAGAAGTAAATATCTTGCAGCCGGAAGATATAGTGATGGAATAGATAAAATCATTATTCAGGTTGCAAAACCGAATACCACCAGACACATGTTCTGGTAGAGAAAGGAGTGGTTGATTGGTCATTTATTCAAGAGAAAAAGTGGCACGACTTAGAGAACAATATCCGGCAGGAACAAGAATCTGTCTGGATTCGATGGACGGAGAAGCGGGTATGCCGCAGGGACTGGAAGGAACTGTGCAGTATGTGGATGATGCAGGTCAGCTCGGCATCAGTTGGGACAACGGCAGAAGTCTCTCACTGATACCGGGAGTGGATTCCTTTCATAAGAAAGAAGGACAGGAACATCCAGAAGAAAAGCCACGCAAGAAAAGAGAATCTGACTTGCAGAGATAAGTAAAAAAAAGCAGGACTTGGTTCTGTGTCTTGTCTTTCTGCCATTTGTCTGGTGGGCGGCAGCGATTACCGCTTGTGCCATTGCACCGGATAAGAATTTTATTCAAATCTTAGAAACGCTGAGCGAAAAACTCGAACAGCCGTTTTTTATCACGTATACACCGTATACGTTCAAATGTATTCTGATATTCACAGCAGCCTATTTCTTAGGCATTGGTATTTATGAATCCCAAAAAAGAAATTATAGAAGAGGTGTGGAACATGGTTCCGCAAAATGGGGCAACGTGTCCGAAATCTGCAGACGTTACTGCGAAAAACGATACACGCAAAATCTGCTTTTAACACAGCATTTCCGTATGGGACTGGACGGCTATAAGCACAAACGAAACCTAAATGTGCTGGTAGTCGGAGGTTCAGGAGCTGGAAAGAGCCGGACGTATGCAATCCCAAACATCATGCAGTGCAACTGTTCGATGGTGATTACTGATCCCAAGGCAGAACTTTTGCGTAAAACCGGAGGTGTTCTGGAACGGAATGGATATGAAGTCCGGGTTTTTGATTTGATCAATCCGGAGACTTCCTGGTGTTATAATCCGTTTGCGTATGTCTGGGATGATAAGGATGTACTGAAGCTGATCAATAACCTGATCCGCAACACAACACCGAAGGGAGCGCAGAGTTCAGACCCGTTCTGGGAGAAGTCCGAGACTGCACTTTTACAGGCACTTATGCTGTATTTGCTGCATGAGGCTCCACCGGAAGAACAGAACTTTCCGATGATCATGGAAATGCTTGGAAGCGCTCAGGTCAAAGAAGATGATGAGGATTACCAGTCCCCATTGGACATTTTGTTTGAAAGACTGGAAATGCGGGACCCGGAGAGTATTGCGGTCAAGCAGTATGCCATTTATAAGCAGGCAGCCGGAAAGACTGCAAAGTCTATTTTGATCTCGGTTGGTGTCCGTCTGGCAGCTTTTAACCTGAAACAGATTGCAAATCTGACCTGTACAGACGAACTGGACTTATACAGTATCGGGGAGAAAAAAGTAGCACTGTTTTGCTGTATTCCGGATGCCGACACCAGCATGAATTATCTGGTCGGCATGATTTACAGTAATCTGTTTCAGACACTGTATTATGTGGCAGACCGGAAGTACGGAGGAAGGCTTCCAATTCCGGTACACTGCATTATGGATGAATGGCCAAACGTAGCCTTGCCGGATGATTTTGACAAGATTCTGGCAACCATGCGTTCCAGAGGGATTTCCTGCAGTATCATCATCCAGAATATCGCACAGATGAAAGCCTTATTTAAAGACTCGTATGAGAGTCTGATCGGCAACTGCGATGAATTTTTATATCTGGGTGGAAATGAAAAAGAAGGACATAAGTATGTCTCGGAATTATTGGGAAAAGAAACATTGGATACCAATACCTACGGACAGACAAAAGGGCGTAGCGGCAGCTATTCGGTGAATTATCAGCAGACTGGAAGGGAACTTTTAACACCGGATGAAATACGGCTTTTAGATAACCGCAAAGCGATTTTGTTTATTCGTGGGGAGCGTCCGATCATGGACGATAAATATGATTTAAAAAAGCATGTGAATTTCAGATACACAGAGGACGGTGGTGCATCGCCTTATGATTATGCGAAAACACCACTGGCTCACGACGACCTAAAGATTGACATTAACAGATTAGACGACTACGAACTGCTGTCTACCGAAGACATCCTTGGTGAATAGCAGTTTTTTGATGGATTGGAGTGATGTGTATTGAAGAAATTTCTCACAGGAGAAAAGAATAGAACAAAAAAGAATACAACTGAAAAAATGACAACCCCGATGCCGATGGGGAGAAAACAGAAAAAGTGGATGAGCCTTTACATGGCACTGGTACTGACCGTAACGGTTGGAGCAACGACCGCATTCGCAGCCGGTGATCCGTTGTCCGTTATCAATAACCTGTCTACTTTTATTTTTTCCCTGATTCGTGCAATCGGTTTGATTTTGCTTGGATTTGGTGTTGTGCAGGTTGGTCTGTCTTTAAAAAGCCATGATCCAAGCCAGAGGGCAAATGGATTTCTGACACTGGCCGGAGGAGTAATTATTACGTTCGCCAAAGAAATCCTGGATCTGATTATGGCGTAAGCCTCTTTGAAAAAGTATATCAGGAAACAGCAGGAGTGCCGGAAGGTACTCCTGCATTCAAAAGTATGTTCAGGGAGGTGAAAGTTTTTGAGCGATAACTGGATTGTACAGAATCTGAACTCTGCGTTGTCTACATGGAGTGAAAAGATGGCAGAACTGTGGACACTGCTTACTGAAAATCCGGCAACTTTTAAAGGCGGCGGCATCTGGCGGATTATGACCAATATCAATGATGCACTGACAGCTATTGCCTATGGATTACTGGTGTTGTTTTTTGCAGCCGGAATCATTAAAACGTGTGGCAGTTTTACAGATCTGAAAAAGCCGGAACATGTGCTAAAAGCATTTATCCGGTTTGCACTTGCTCAGGGAGCAATCACGTATGGAATGGAACTTATGCAGGCACTGTTTTCCATTGTGCAAGGAATCGTGACAACCGTAATGAGTGGCTCCAGTATGGCAGGAAGCGTGACGGAACTGCCAACGGAGATTGTAGATAAGATCGAGAGTGTGGGAATGCTGGAATCCATTCCATTGTGGATTGTCACACTGCTTGGCAGTCTGCTGATCACCGTATTGTCATTTGTGATGATCCTGACAGTGTATGGCAGAATGTTCAAAATCTATATGTATACGGCAATCGCCCCGATTCCGATTTCCTCGTTTGCAGGAGAACCCACGCAGTCTATTGGAAAGAACTTTATCCGTTCTTATATAGGCGTGTGTCTGGAAGGGGCAATTATTGCACTGGCGTGTATTATCTTTTCTGCTTATGCGGCAAGTCCTCCGGCAGTGGGAGATACGGAGCTGAGTGCAGTTACAATCGTGTGGAACTATGTAGGAGAACTGGTATTCAATTTACTGGTGCTGGTTGGAGCAATTAAGGCATCTGACCGTATTGTCAGAGAAATGATGGGACTTGGAGGTTAAAAAATATGGATACAAAGAAAACATTAAGATATAACTGGGAATTCGGACGTGAGACAGTAGCGATACGAGTGAGCTCTTATCGGAACAATGGGAATTTATATGTAGGACTCTGCCATAAGGAAGGGAGAGACTGGGAAGATTTTGGAGATGTAACCATTAATCTGCCCTATCAGTTCTTAGAGCCAAATGAGGCTTTTATAACAGGAGATTTTACCAAGGATATGCTTCATTTTATCAAGGAACATAAACTTGGAAAAGTGTTGAATGAAACAGGAAGATCAGGATATGCAACCTATCAGAAGGTAGCGTTTGACCTTGCAAGACTTGCGGAATTTGATCCGGAAGGCGTTGCGGAACACTGTAGATTTGCCGGGATAGAAGTACCGAAAGAAAAACCACAGAAAACGAAGAAACAAAACAGGGGAGAGGAACGATAATTTATGGAAGTAAAGATGAACAAAGAAATCAGGGACTATCAAGAATCCATGTTTATGGGACTGGACCTGAGACAATGTGTGTGTTCTGTTCTTGCGATTCTTACAGCAATCGGAATTTACTTTGGAATGCGTGATATTACCGGACAGGAAATAACCGGATGGCTGTGTGCGCTTGGTGCTGCTCCATTTGCTGCCTGTGGCTTTTTCAAATATCATGGTATGACAGCCGAACAGTTTTTATGGGCAGTGATCAAATCCGAATTGCTGTATCCGAAGAAACTGGTGTTTCAGTCGGAAGATATCTACTACTCCTGCATGCAGGAGACCATCTCGCTGGGAGAAAAGAATCAAAAGGATGGAGCGGAAATCATAAAAGAGCGGGAGCAAAAAGCAGAAGCAAAACAGAGAAAGAAACGCAAGGGAAGGAGTGATGCCTTTGATTAAAACCTTAAGTCAGGCACTTCGGATGGATAAGGAACGCTTCAAAGTTCCGAAATCCGTCCAACAGGCAATTCCCATCCAGCGAATCTGGCCGGATGGAATTTTTCAACAGGGAACGAAATTCTCAAAAACATATCGTTTTACAGATATCAACTATTATATTGCGAGTAAGGACAATAAGACAGAAATGTTTCTGGATTATTCTGAACTCTTAAATTCACTGGATTCCGGCATTTCTGCCCAAATTACCATCAATAATCGGAGAATCAATAAAGAAGAATTCGAAAAGTCTATTCTGCTTCCAATGAAGGAAGATGGACTGGACCACTATCGGGAAGAATACAACGAAATGCTCCTGTCTAAGATTACAGGAACAAACAACAGCATCTATCAGGAACGGTATCTGACCGTCAGTGTACATAAAAGATCGATTGATGATGCAAGAACCTATTTTGCACGTATCGGAACAGACATCGTAACACATCTGGCAAAGTTATCGTCCACAGCAGAAGGACTGGACGCAGAGAGCCGGCTCCAGATTTTCAGGGATTTCTTCAAGGGAGATGTCCCACAGGCATTTCCGTTTGATCTGAAACAATTTGCCAAGAAGGGGACAAGCTTCAAAGACTGGATGTGTCCGGATTCTATGGAATTTGAACGTGACCATTTTAAAATCGGTGACAGATACGGAAGAGTCCTGTATATGCAGGATTATGCAAGTTATGTCAAAGATGACATGATTTCAGAATTGTGTGACTTTAGCCGGAATCTGATGTTGTCGATTGACATCCTGCCAGTCCCTACGGATGAAGCGGTAAGGGAAATCCAGAACCGACTGCTTGGTGTGGAAACTAACGTGACCAACTGGCAGAGAAGGCAGAACGCTAATAATAACTTCTCGGCAATCGTACCATACGATATGGAACTTCAGAGAAAAGAAACCAAGGAAATGCTCGATGATCTGACAACCAGAGACCAGCGTATGATGTTCGGGATTTTGACAATGGTACATCTGGCAGACAGCAAAAAGCAACTGGATTCCGATACGGAACTGATTCTGTCAATCGCAAGAAAGCATCTGTGTCAGATGGCAACATTAAAGTGGCAGCAAGTGGACGGACTCAATACAGTGCTTCCTTACGGACTGCGAAAGATCAATGCCCTGCGTACATTGACAACGGAATCAACGGCTGTTTTAATCCCGTTCCATACACAGGAAATCCTGCAGCCGGGAGGTATCTATTATGGGCAGAATGCAGTCAGCAAGAACCTTCTGGTAGCCGACCGGAAGAAACTGATGAATGGAAACAGTTTCCGGTTGGGCGTCAGTGGATCAGGAAAGAGCTTTTCGGCAAAAGAAGAGATTGTGCATCTGGCATTGAGTACCGATGACGATATCCTGATTCTTGATCCGGAGTCCGAATTTACAAAATTAGTAGAGGCTCTGGGCGGACAGGTTGTAAAAGTATCTGCGACATCAGACAATCATCTGAATGCAATGGATATGGACGCAGCCTACGGCAATGAAAAGAATCCACTGATTGAAAAATCGGAGTTTATCCTGTCTGTGTTCGAGCAGTTGGTTGGAGCAGGAAATCTGTCGGCAAAAGAAAAGTCGATTCTGGACCGCTGTGCTGCAGATGTGTACCGGGATTATATCCGAAGTGGTTATACCGGAGAAGTTCCGACATTGAAAGATATGTACCGACAGTTGATGTTACAGCCGGAAGAAGAGGCAAGGGGACTTGCACTGTCATCCGAACTTTTTATCAATGGAAGCCTGAACACCTTTGCACAGCCGACCAATGTGAATAAGAAGAACAGGATCATGGATTATGATATCCGGGAACTGGGGGAACAGCTTATGCCACTGGGAATGCTGGTTACCTTAGACAGTATTTTCAACAGGGTAATTCAGAACTGGAAAGAAGGAAAAACGACATGGATATTTGCCGATGAGTTCTATCTGTTATTCCGCTATGAATACAGTGCAAATTTCTTCTACCGACTGTACAAGAGAATCAGAAAATACAATGGATTCGTGACAGGTTTAACCCAAAATGTTGAGGAACTTCTGAAATCGGACACTGCAAGACTGATGTTGGCAAACAGTGAGTTTTTGATTCTTTTGAATCAGGCAAGTACAGACAGGGAAGAATTGGCAGCTCTTTTGAATATTTCCGAAAACCAACTGTCCTATATTACAAATGTATCGGTTGGCAGTGGCCTAATCCGTTGCTCTGGGAATATCGTACCATTTGAGAATACGTTCCCAAAGAATACAGACCTTTATAAACTAATGACAACAAAACCGGGAGAATCATAATGAAGAAAAAAGAAGAAGTAACGATAACTTTTTATGCTGCAGAGTGCGGTGAGTTCCATGATTTAGGAGAATATACAAAATGCAGAACGCTGGAAGAGGCATATAAAAAGTACCAGAAATATTGTAGAACATCTGCCAATATGTGTCCGGCTATTGAGTTTTCTATTCATGATCCAGAATCAATTTATTCAGACATGGAATATCCATTACCGTTGTCATCAAAAGACAGGGGAGACTTGGAACTTGTGCCATATTACAACGAACATCCACTGGTAAATGAGGCAATCAGACAGGTGGAGCAGTTGCAGAAACAGCAGGAAAAAAAGAAACATCGGGATGTTGCCCGATGAGATAAGAGATACGGAAAGAGGGTGACCGGATGAAAGATATCAAGGAACGGGTAAGGGATAAGAATCCGAAGATTCGAAATCCGGCTGCCCGACTTCCGAAAGAACTGGTTCGCTCAGCGGTTCTGGAAGCAAAAGAAAAGCCAAGGGAACTACATGAAAAAAGCAGTGGGCAGTCAGAATCCCCAACACAGTATGGAACTGAAAAAATAGAATCCGTACAGTACAGAGCGGCGAGTGTGGCAGGAAAAAGTATAGGGAAAACCACATATCAAGGTGGAAAAAAACTTGCTGGAGTGACCTACAGGAAGATAAAGGAAAGAAAAAGCAGACAGGAAGAAGCGAAAGCTGCCGAAGAAGCAATGGAGCAGGGGGCAGAAAGCGGAAAGAAATTAATCAAGTTGAAACCGGAGCAGGCAGCACTTGCCAAGGAGAATGGTAAACGGCAGGTGAAAGCAGCACCGAGAGTGGTAAAAGTATCCGGTCTGTCTCAAGAAAAAATAAAGACACAGGCATCCATGCAGAAACAGCAGATGGAAAAAAGTCTTCAGGCGATGCAGAAAGCAAGAGCAGCCCAGATGGCAAGAAAGTCAGCACAGGCATCGGCAGAAAGTGGAAAAGCAGTCCTTCAGGTAACTGGAAAGGGTTCAAAGTTATCCGTACAGGGAATTACAGCAGCGATTCAAAAAGGGGTAGTAGCTCTTGAAAAAATGGGAAAATGGATTGCTGCCGGAGGTAGTGCATTTCTTCTGGTATTTATTCTGATTGTGGGAATCATTGCAGGAGCAGCTTTCAGCAGTAATTCGGAAAGCTCCGAATCCCTAAGTGAAGAAGTGCTTGCGTATACTTCTGTGATACAGCAGTATGCATCCCAATACGGCATTCCGGAATATGTGTCTGCGATACAGGCCATCATGATGCAGGAATCTGGAGGCAGGGGAACAGACCCGATGCAGTGTTCGGAAAGTCCATATAATACAAGATTCCCACACACTCCTGGTTCTATTACTGATCCGGATTATTCGATAGAGGTTGGAGTACAGACCTTTGCAGACTGTATCAGACAGGCAGGATGCAGCAGTCCACAGGATCTGGACAAGCTGAAACTTGCATGGCAGGGATATAACTATGGAAATGGCTACATAGGATGGGCATTGCAAAGAGGCGGTTATACAGAAGCCAATGCATTGCAGTTTTCACAGGAACAGGCAGCTTCGCATGGATGGAGCAGTTACGGAGATCCCCAATACGTTCCCCATGTGATGCGGTATTATTCCGGTGGCAGCCTGTTTGCTGGTTTGTTTGGTAATCAGCAGATTGTGTCGGTTGCAATGGGGCAGCTTGGAAACAGTGGCGGTCAGAAGTTCTGGAGCTGGTACGGATTTGACAGTCGGGTAGAATGGTGTGCCTGTTTTGTAAGCTGGTGTGCGGATCAGAGCGGTCTGATTGCAAGTGGGAATGTTCCTAAATTCTCATTGTGCAGTGATGGAGTGTCCTGGTTTCAGGGAAAGAATAAGTGGCAGAGTGGCGGAACAACTCCGACAGCTGGAATGATCATCTTTTTTGACTGGGATCATGATGGAACATCGGATCATGTAGGAATAGTAGAAAAGTGTGAAGGTGGAAGAGTTTACACGATTGAGGGAAATTCCAGTGATCAGGTACGGCAGAGAAATTATGCAGTAGATTACAGTTCTATAATGGGATATGGGGTGATAAATTGATGGTTTCTTTCATAATTTGTTAAGGATTTTATAAGGGAGTTAATGAATTCTTTGGAAAATAGTCACAAAATAGGCACAGTTGATTGATAAATTGTTATTGTAACTTTTAGTGATAGACATATAAAGAGTTAGAAATCTTTATAATTGACTTGAATTAGGAGGTAGTGAATATGAGTGATCAGAATGTAAAAGCAGCACAAAAATATTTAAATGCGATGTTTGGTGGACATAAGGATTGGGTAAAACTGGATGAAGATGGAAAGACCGGAACAGCCGTGATGCAGGGAATCATTCGTGCATTTCAGATTCAGAATGGAATCTCAACGATTACAGGAACGGTTGGACCACTTACTATTAATACCATGAAGAAGTTAGCCATTATTACAAAAATGGATCCGAATGATACTCCGCAGGTTAATGTATGCTTGATTCAGTGTGCTCTGTTTTGCAAAGGATATGCTGCTGGAGGAATTACTGGAATTTATTATACATCAGGAGTAAATGCAGTTAAAAAGATGCAGGAAAATGCAGGACTGGAAGTTACGGGCAAAATTGATTGGAAAGTTTGGTCTGGATTGTTATCCCTAAACTGGTTTACAAAGGTTTCTGGTGGGGATTCCAATATTGTTCTTATTCAACAGCAATTAAATAGTGACTGGTCAGATGTTATTGGTGTTGGACCTTGTGATGGAATTGCCTCAAGACAGACAATTTTGTCTTTAGTTGGTGCATTGCAGGCGGCTGAAGGAGTTACAACTGAATTAATTACAGATTTGAATTCAGTTAATTTTGGCGATGCAACAACAAATGCGTTTCCGGGTACATTACAGAACGGACAGAACTCGACGAAATATGTTCCATTTAATAAGATTGCTCAATACGGACTATATTTTAACGGATATAATCCGGGAAGATTCGATGGCGTGTTTGATTCGACTACAGAGTCAAAGGTGTCAGAATTTCAGGAGTTTTATGGTCTGACAGGAATTGGACTTGTAACAAAAGGAAAAGTAAATGTTTCTACTATGAAATCATTGCTTACGAGTAAAGGCGATACAAACAGGGCAGCAAAAGCGTGTGACTGTGCAACAGTATTAAATAAACAACAGGCATTAGATATAAAAAATGCAGGGTATACTCATGTAGGACGTTATCTGACAGGTTCTGTTGGAAAAGAACATACACCGAAATATTTGACATCAACAGAAGTGAAAAACATTGAAAATGCAGGATTATCGGTATTCCCGATATATCAGGATGGAGGATATGAATTAAACTATTTTAAAGATCCATCACAGGGAAGTGTTGATGCTCAGACGGCAATTTTAGCGGCTGAGAGAATCGGCATACCAAGTGGAACGACTATATACTTTGCAGTGGATTTTGATTGTTATTCGTATCAGATTGATACATTTATTATACCTTATTTTGAACAGATTCACATGATCTTTTTTAGTTCGACAAATGATAAAAACTATAAAGTCGGCATTTATGCACCAAGATATGTATGCACTAAAGTTTATGAAGCAGGATTGGCAAGTAAATCTTTTGTGGCAGATATGTCGACTGGGTTTAGCTGTAATTTGGGATATTCGATGCCGAAGAACTGGGCGTTTGATCAATTTTGTGAGTTGAGTTCATTTTCTTCATCACCTTCGTTTCCGCTGGATAAAGATGCATATTCAGGGAGAGATACTGGATTTAAAAAGTTCGATGCCGTATCGACAAAAACAGATGAGGAAATAGCGCAAGAAAATCTTCGGGCAAAGGTAAAAATAGCACGAAATCAATATGTCTATAATGTAATGGAGCCGCTTGGTTATCTGAATAAAATTATGGATGTGGGTGTGGAGTATGATAAGGAAATTTCACTGGGAACAATGATGAGTCCTCAAGGAGCAATTGATATTTCTACTAAAATATCCACATCGCTTGAAAGTTCAACTGGTAAAATTTATAATATAAAAGTGGATATAGGAAATGATGGAGAATTGACACAAACTTGCAAAAATCAAATTATGGAGATTTCATCAAATTTATCAGATACAGGTATAGAGGGAGCAGATAACTTTGGAAATACGATAGAAAAAATTGCTTTATCGGTTAAATCTGGTAATATTGCTTTTGAAATAAATAATGTTTTTGCCAATAGTGTAGAGTTTTCCATTGTATTTAGTACATCAGATTTGCTGCCAGAAGAGGAAAAAGAGTGGACAATATCGGTTGCTTTGATTTTTACAATGACATTAAATTCTAATAGTGGTCTTGAATTTAATGTTGTAGAATTCACAAAAGAGCATAGTAATATACTGGCAGGAGCCGTAATATTAGTTCTTGCGGGTGCATTAGTTGTAAATGCAATTCCGTCAATTATTGCTTTATTTTCAGCTGGAGCAGGTACTGTTTTTGGTTTGTTGATTCAAGCGCTGTAAATTGTAAAAGAATAAAAGAGACAATGGCCAGAGGTTCGATTTTATAAAGAGGACCTCTGGCAAAAGGGGGATTAAGAAGAATGCATATTAAATCAATTGTGTCAGATGAGGATAGGGAAGAATTAGAAAGAATGCTTTCGCTTGGGTTTATAATTCCTAATCAATTATTTAAAACAAGACAGAAAAGTAGAATGATTATCTATATTTTTACACCTGTAGAATTTTTACTGTCGATTAATTGTTATCTGTCGGAAAGTTATTTGATGTTTGGAATAGGGATTGGAACTTGTGTGGCTTGTGTGGCTTGGATTATTTGGTATCAAATGATTGGTAAAAATTTTGAAAAAAATGTTCATGAATTTGTCTGGGGTAGATCAGGATATGAAACGGTGGATATCGATGAAAACGCAATTAAAATAGATGAAGATCAAATTTATGAATTTAAAAATATTGATAGAATGTTCTTATATAAAAACTTCTTTTTTTTCATAACAAATGAAAAGAAAATATTTATATTTAAAACGACAGATATGGAGTCGGATGAACTTATAAAAATTATTAAAACAACAGGGATTTTATTTGAAAAAAAAGAAAAACCATTTAATATTTATAAGTATTGTAAAAAAGGAAAAAGTTTTTAAAAATAAGCAGAGGATGGTGGATTTATCATTCTTTTAGAGAAGAGCATGTATTTTAAAGAGGGGATCTGGTTTTGCCAGTCCCCTTTTTTTCATCAAAAACGTTGATGTTTTATCAAATGACGCAAAAAATAAAAAGAATAATGCAGGGGGTGACATTATTAGTTATTGCTGTTATATTTGGATAAAATACAAATAAATTATAAAAAGTATAAATAAATTATAAAATGGCGACAGTTTTTTCTTACTCAAGTGTTTATTATATAGAGGACAAAATAAGACAGCAAAGGAAGTGGTGCTGTTGCATCGGAAAAATGACACAAAATTAGTGATGTCCATTCGGGAAAAGAATTGAAGGGGATTCTTTTCCCTATTTGTCGTGTTACGAAAGACTGAGGGTGAGAAAATATGCTGGAACTTGCAATCTGTGATGATGATATCATCCTGTGTAATTGGTTAGAACAGAAGTTGTTCCATTATGGAAAAGCGAATGACTGCCATATATCTGTAGAAATATACTATTCTGCGGTGCAGCTTCTTAACAGACTAGAAGAAGAATCCTACGATATGTTATTCCTTGATATTTGTCTGGAACATGAGAATGGAATTGATATCGGAACGGAGATACGAAAGAAAAATTATGGAAAAGAACTGCAGATTACCTATATTTCAACATATCAGGAATATGCAATGAAATTATTCCGCATCCATTTGATTTTCTTGTAAAGCCGATCCGAGAGGAAGAACTTTTCCGGGTAATAGGTGAATTACGTGAACTGTTAAAAGAACGGAAGAAAATATTTGAATATACAGATACAAAAGGAATCCACAAAATTTCTTATGACAAGATCCTGTATTTTTATAGTCTGGGAAAAAGAGTACATATCGTGACATCGGAAAAAGAATTTGAATATCGAGGAAAATTAAAGGATGTAGCGGATGTAACAGAAGAATATTTCTTACTGATTCACAAGTCCTATCTCATCAATATGGAACACGTGGAGCATTACGAATATGACAACGTGGTTATGAAAGACAAGACACGTCTCAGTATCAGTAAAGCAAATCGCAAGAAGGTCAGGGAAAGACTATTACAAACGGAGAAGAAAAGATTATGAATATCCATTTGATCACTTATCTGACAAGTAAATTATTCTGGATTTATACTGTGTTCCGTTACAATACCATCCTGTATCCCAAAGATGAGGATACACAAAAGCTATTTGCATATTTTTGCGCGTATCTGCTTTCCTGTTGGGGAAGTATGCAGTGGGGAACGATGTACGGAGATCTGATCTTTGAGCTGATCGCTCTGTTAATTATAACAGTGGCATATCAGGCAGACTGGCAACATCATGTCTGGAATACACTTATGGTATATATTATGGGAATTTTATGTAATGGGATTCCAATCGTGCTCTTTCAACGGTATGCGGTTGCAAGAAATCCGGTGCATCATCACATGGGACCGGGAACTATCGTAATGGGAAATTTTATATTCTTTTTACTGGAAGTTGTTATTGAAAGAAAAGTGGATGTAAAGAGAAGTTATTATATAAAGAACCGTCATTGGCTTGCTATGCTTTCTGTCCCGGTGATCAGTATTATAGTCTGTATCAGGATATTGCTGCCAGACAGAAGAGGTGTGCGGTCTACGATTGTATTATTCTTACTGTTTATCAATGTGTTTATTTTTTATCTGCACGATGAGGTTCAGAAAAGTTATATTGAAACAGCAAAACAGGAAGAGATGAAGATTCAGATGAGCCAGTATGCAAAAGAACTGGAGATGATGATGAAATCACAGGACAGGCTGAATAAGATACATCATGATTACAAGCACCATCTTACAACAATAGGGGCAATGGCAAAAACGGGAGGAAATGAAGAGATTCTATCGTATCTGAAACAAATGGAGAATATAGCCGGAACAGCCTTATGTCATCATTTATATACAGAAAACCGTAATATGAATAATCTGCTGAATTATATTTTGGAAGATTCGAAATCAGTAATTGAAAATCCGGAGATTTCTGTAGAAATACCGAATCATATAGGGGAAGAATTATTTGATATAAGTATAATAGTGGGAAATCTTATGGATAATGCTATTCGTGGGACAGCAGCTTCAGATGAAAGGAGATTATCGTTTCAGATGTATTATGGAAAAGGAATCATGAATATCCAGATTGAGAATAGCATAAAAGATACACCAAAAGTGCGGAATGGAATTTATCTGACAACGAAAAGCAGGAAAGAAGGACATGGAATAGGATTACAAAATGTGAAACTCGTAGTAGAAAAATATCATGGTCAGATGGAGATCTGCCATACGGAGAAATCCTTTCAAGTGAAAATATTATTATATATGAAATTAGATGAAAAATAGTAAGGCGATGGTGTCTTACTATTTTTTTCGACCGATTTCGTCTATTTTTGCCACCTCAAGGGGCATTTTTACCATTTATGAAAATTTTGTGATTTTTTAGATTATAGTAGTGCCAAAGTCAGAAAAAAGGAGGGTAGCGGTTATTTTGTAAAGGAATTATAGAAAAAGATTACAAGAGGGAGAAAGAGACTATGAAGAGATTTCGAAAGTCGGCTATAGCCTTAGTACTTGCACTCCTGATGGCACTACAGGGAACAGAGCCTATTTTTGTACAGGCAAAAGAGGCCATTGAGGATGTACAGAAGAATGCAGATTTCTCCAGACCAGAGGCTTTGACGGAAGAGGAAGCAGGGATTACAGATTCCACATCTGGAGAACAAGATAAGAGTCAGCAGTCTGATGCGGACGTACAAAATGAAACGACGCCATCAGAAGATACAGAGACGCAGGAAGAACAGACAACTCCAGCGGAAGAAACAGAAGAAAATCCGCAGGAAAAAGAAGTGGAGTTGAAAGAACCACAGGATTACTATCCGATTCCAGAAGAACCGGAAGGTGAACTGATTGATTATGATGCCATTTCCAAGACTTATAAGACAGGGGACAAGCAGTATACAACCGTTTATGGAGGTTATGTCGGAACTTATAAGAATGAGGATGGAGATACCGAGCTGGTTGATAATACACTTGTAAAACCAGAAGAAGCAGATACTCCGGCATCCGAAGAAGCACAGGAAGCCAGCAGTGTAGTGGCAACTGAAGAAAAGGAAGAGAAAACAGAAGTTTATCAGAACAAGGCAAACGATTATGCTATCCTTCTTCCGGAACAGATGTCAGAAGAGAATGGTGTAACGATTGAAAATGGAAAGACCAGAATCGGGATCATTCCGGTAGATGGAGATTATACACATTCCGTTATTAAAGACAATGCGATCCTTTATAATGAAGTTTACGAGGGCGCAGATGTTCAGTATACAGTACTGGATTCCAGCATTAAGGAAGATATCGTACTTCAGCAGCCAACAGACAGGGAAGTCTATGAATACGAGCTGCAGATTCCGGGGTATCAGGCAGAAGTAAAAGACAATCAGGTCTATATCTATCCGGAAGGGAAGACAATCAAAGATGCGAAGTATCTTCTGGAGACGCCATCAATGGAAGATGCTGCCGGGGAAATCAGTTTCCTGATCACATTGGAACTTCGGGAAGAAGATGGAAAAACAATCCTGACCGTAAAACCAGATAGGGATTGGCTTTCGGCAGAAGAACGTCAGTATCCGGTCAGGATCGATCCGACACCAGTAGAGATTCAGAAGAGTTCCTTTAACATGATCGGTGTGGAAGAGGGAAGTCCTACCAGTCAGATTGGTGACAACAATTATCCGTATGTCGGATTTGATGATGGTATTAAGTCTGGGAACCTTGCAGGATTTGGTACTGCACACCAGAACTGCCGGACTTATATCAAAGTAAATTCAAATTTTAGTCAGATTCCGAAAGATTCCAAAATTGACAGTGCAACATTTGCAGTCAGTCAGAAAACTGCATACAGTGGTGGTGCATCCCAGTTTGGACTTTATCGTGTAGATCAGTCGTGGAACACCTCCATCACATGGAAAACAAAACCAGTAAATCTTACGTTTCAGGATGTACAGAATGCAAGTACCAGCAGGAACAGCTATATCAATTATGACGTCAAAGATCTGGTCAATGACTGGGTGCAGGGAACTCATGCGAATAACGGATTTGCACTGGTAGCCATTGCCGAGGCAAATAACCTTGGAGCTTCTATGCAGTGTGAGGTACTGAATAACAGGGCATCCGTTTATGGACCGAAACTCAGCATCCAGTGGTCACCGGCTGAAGATCCATATCTGCGAGATATGTCACTGGATGAAACAACGATCCTGCTTCGCCCGATGACAGAAAAGAATACAAATGGAAAGCTGAAGTTTGATGCCGTATTTGCAGACGGAATTGCAAAGAGCAAATCTACAGTAGAATATTATCTGCTTCCAGATGAGGAAAATGAAGAACATCACGAAACAGATGCAAAACCATTGTATTCCTATCCAGACAGTACTGAATACAATAAGCAGTTCCCGGAGGCGAATAAGTATTACAGCAAAGATTCCAACTGGCAGAGTGCACTGTATTCAGGGCTGACGAAGGACAAGCTTTATAAGATCAAAGCAAAAGCATCGAAAGAGATTGATGGAAAGCTGGAAACAGGAAAAGAAGTGACCAGTGACAGCTTTGTGATCTATGAAGTGAAGCAGTTTGATACATTCCCGAAGATTGCAAAATATTATGGTGTTCCGCTTAAGAACATTATGAAAGACAATCAGGTTATGGACGCACTGGTAGTCGCAAATAACACGATCTTTATCCGTAACCCACAGACAAATGTTCCATATAGTCCTGCACCGCTTACCGATCAGGATAAGATGCGGATTGACGGAGCATTGATGGGAAGAGGCCTGCACTGTGAATTTGGATTTGAACCAGTCAACTTAAATACTGGTAACTTCTACATGGATCAGTCCGATGCGACGATGAATGAACTGAATGGAGAATTCTCCATTACAAGAAGCTACAATTCCAAAGGAACAGACCAGCATTCCATGTTCGGACGTGGATGGAGCTTTAACTATGACCAGTCACTTTCTCAAATGGAGGACGGAAGTCTTCTGTATATGAGAGGGGACGGAAGTTATCTGATCTTTGATAAGAATGAAGATGGAAGCTACACTGCTCCGGATGGTTATGTATATGATTTAAAAGCAGTCAGCTATAAAGATACAGACCATGACTACATCGGATGGGAACTGACAGATGCGGATCAGAGCGTCTGGTCATTTGATAAATATGGAATTTTACGTTATGTAACGGATGTGAATGGATTTAAGACAGTATTAGATTATGACGATGATTATAATCTGAGTAAGATTACAACACCATCCGGAAAAACATTCGGGGTAAAACAGGATAAATTCGGGCATATCAAGGAACTGTCTCTTCCAGATGGTGGAAAAGTTTCTTACAAATATGATGAGCAGGGAAATCTGATATCTGTAACAGATCCGAATGGAACAACAAAAGAGTACAAATATGATGATGACAGCCGTATGACAAGCTGGAAAGATGAGAATGGCAATACGGTTGTAAAGAATACTTACGATAAAGAAGGAAGAGTTGTAGAGCAGACTGATGCAGAAAAAGGAACGGCAACTTTCAAGTACGGAAAGAGTTCTACTACAACAACGGATAACGAAGGAAATAAGACCGTTTATCATTATGATGATCAGTACCGCACAACATCCATTGAATATCCGGATGGAACAACCTGTGAAAAGACTTATAATGCAGAGAATCAGCTTGCTTCCGAAACGACAGCAGCCGGAACAAAAACTTACACTTATGATACATTTGGCAATGTAGCAACGGAGACAAGAGAGGATGGAAAGACAGCCTCTTATACTTATAATGAGCAGAATAAGCTGACCAGTGCAACTGGATATAACGGAGCAACGGTTACTTACAGTTATGACGGTAATGGAAATATGGTCACATCTACAAAACCGGATGGAACAGCCATTACCTATACTTACGATGACAAACATCGTATGGTATCCCAGACAGACGGCAGAGGTGTCACAACAACGTATTCGTATGACGGACCGAACATGACCGGATATGTGGATGGAAATGGAGCAGCATGGGGATTCACGTATGACGCGATGAATCGTGCAGTTACCATGACAGATCCACTTGGAAATGTAACCTCGAACAGTTACGATGCGAATGGCAATCTGACTTCCAAGACAGCAGCCGATGGCGGTGTGACCGCTTATACGCTGGATGGTGTGGGAAATATTACAGCAAGTACTGACGCACTGGGGAATACCACCACTTATACTTATGATAAGATGTACAACATGACCAGTGGTACAGATCCGAAAGGAAATCAGATCAGCTACGTTTATGATAAGAATTATCAGCAGGTCAAAGCAACCGATGCAAAAGGAAATACAATTACTTATAAGTATGACAGCATGGGACGTGTCATAGAAGAGAGTAATAAAGATTTTGGAACAAAGCTCTATGAATATGACAAAGCAGGAAATCTGAAAAAATATACCGATGGAAATGGAAATGCAACCGTATCCAAGTTTGATTCTCTTGGACAGGTGCTTCAGTCCAAAGATGCAGTTGGTAATATAACCAAATATGAATATGACGCATTAGGAAATGAAACCAAGATTACTTATGGAGATGGAAGCAGCCATTCCAAGGAATATGATAACTGCGGAAGACTCGCTAAAGAGACAGATGAATTAGGTGCAGTTACCACTTATACTTATGATGCGGCAGACAATCTGGTATCAAAATCAGATGACAGTGGAAGAACCTGGACTTATACCTACGATAATACAGGAAACCGCTTAAGTGAAACCAACCCAGAAGGTGGAACTACCACATATACTTATGATAAAGCAGGAAATCTGGTATCTTCTACCGATGAAGAGGGAAGAACAGATACTTATGCTTACGACAAGGCAGGAAATCTGACTACATCCAAAGATGCCCTTGGATATACCGTATCCATGAAGTATGACTTAAATGGAAATCTGGTATCCTCTACCGATGAAAATGGAAATACCAGTACCATGACTTACGATGGTAATGGAAACATGACATCGGTAAGCGATGCAAAGGGCAACATTACAGCAATGAAATATGATTCCACCGACAATCTGGAACAGACGGTGGATGCCCTGAAAGGAAAGACCACTTACGAATACGATTCACAGGGCAACAGCACAAAGATGACAGATGCCCTCGGCAATGCGTATAGTTATGTGTATGATAAAGAGGGAAATAACACATCCATAATACTGCCGACAGGGGACAAGGTGCTGATGGAGTACGATGCCATCGGACAGCTTGTAAAATGTACGGATGCACAGGGACTCGTAATTACCTATCAATATGACGGAGCAGGCAACCTGATCCATTCCTCCGACAATGGTGGAAACAGTATGGATTATACTTATGATGGTGCCGGAAATGTACTGACACAGACCGATGAACTTGGCAGGACAGCAACATACAAGTACGATCAGTACGGCAGACTCCTGAAACTTACTGAAGCAGACGGAAGTATCACATCTTATGAATATGATGTTATGGACCGCATTACAGCGGTAACGGATGCGGAAGGTCATAAAACAACCTTTACCTACGATAAAGTCGGCAACCAGTTATCCATGACAGAAGAAGAGGAAGCCACATATAAATACGCTTACGATAAGAAAGACCGGGTTATTTCTCAGACAAATCCACTGGGAGCATCCAGCACCTTTAAGTATGACGGAAATGATAATGTGACGGAATCTGTCGATGAAAACGGTACGGTTACCAAGTATGCTTACGATAAAAATGACAATCTCGTATCCCAGACAGACGGAAATGGAAATACGACAACCTACCAGTATGATGAACTGGACCGCAAGATCGGTGAGACTTCTCCGTTAAAAGAAACAAATGAATACCGTTATGATGCCATTGGAAATCTTACCAAATCAAAAGATCCGATGGGACTCATTACCGAATACAAATATGACAGCCTGAGTAACATGACGGAACAGATTTCTCCAAAGGGAGCAGTTACCAAATATGATTACGACAAGCATGGCAATGTCATTTCTGTAACGGATGCAAAGGGAAATGAGACACAGTACAGTGTTGACCTGAATGACAATGTCACAAAGATGACACAGGCGAATGGTGGAGAGTATACCTATAGTTATGATAAAGCCGGACGTCTGAAGAGTATGACCAGTCCACTGGGTTATACTAAAAATTTCTCTTATGATAAAGTGGACAACGTGGTAAAAGAAAGCGACAGCTTAAAGAGTACCACTACTTATACTTACGATAAGCTCCATAACATGAAGTCTTCTACCAATGCACTGGATGGAACAACCAGCTTTTCTTATGATAAGTATGGCAATCTGGTGAAGGAGACAGATCCGCTTGGACGGAGCAATACCTACAGTTATGACCTGGCAGGTCAGATGACTTCTGCAGCTGATCCGCTTGGTAAGATAACTGCTTACACTTACGACCCGGCAGGAAATATTACTGAGATCACCAAACCGGGTGGAAGAAAGACCAGCTATGGATATGATAAGAATTATAATGTTACATCTGTAACAGATCCGATGGGCTATGTTGCAAAGACAGTCTACGATAAAGACAACCGTGTAACAGAAGAGACCGATGCACTGGGGCAGAAGGAATCCTATACCTATGATAAGGACAGCAGGGTAACTTCTATTACAGACAAGCGTGGATTCACAACGGGATTTGATTACGATGCACATGGGAATATTCAGGTTGTTACAGATAAGACCGGATTAAAGAGCCATCTGGAATATGACAAGAATGACAACCTGACCAAAGTAACTGATGCCCTTGGCGGTGTAACAACTTATGGTTACGACAACATGGATAACCTGGTGACCTTCACCAATGCAGCAAATAAGACAACGAATTATACTTATGACTTAGAAGGCAACCTGACATCCATCAAAGATCCGGCAGGAAGAACGGAGAAATTCGACTATGATGAAAAAGGCAGACTGACCGGACATACACAGGCAAGCGGCAAGAAAACCACGTATGATTACGACAAACTGAATGACCTGTTGGAGAAATCTTATCAGGACGCAAAAGGCGAGACATCCGAAAAGGACGTGACCTACGCATATAACAGTGCCGGGGAACGGGTATCCATGAAGGATCAGACAGGCAAGAGCAGCTACGAATACGATGCACTTGGAAGAATCACCAAAGTGACAAGCGGTTCGAAAAAGGATGTCAGCTACGTTTATGATGACGCAGATAATCTGCAGGCAATCGTATACCCGGATGGGACAAAGATCAGCTATGAATACGACTTAAATGATAATCTGGTAAAACTGACAGACCGTAATAGAAAAGTAACCACTTACAAGCATGATGCACTGAACCGTGTGACAGAAGTTACTAGAAGTAATGGAACAAAGACGGAAGTATCTTACGATGCAGAAGATCATATCACAAAGATTGTGAATACCTGTGGTTCCTGCGGCAAAGTAATCAGTACTTATGAGTACAAGTACAATGATCAGGGATATGTAGTTGGAGAAACAGCTACGGAACTGGAAGCTGGAACAAGAAAGACGCCAAGCTGGGAAGACTGGTACAACTGGGGCGATACACAGAAAGAGACAGACAAAGCAGACTGTGAGCATCAGGAAAAAGAGATCCAGACGACACGTACCTATGAATACGATGACAACTGGGAACTGACACGCTGTACAGAAAAAGCAGAGGGCGGTAAAAAGACAGTCCATAATTATACTTATGACAAGATTGGAAACCGGACCTCTTACGAGAAGATCGAGGATGGTGTCAGCAAAGCAAAATATAACTATAAGTACAACGATTCCAACCAGCTCATCAAACGCACCAATGCAAAGATCTGGGGCGATCCGGGAACAACCTACAGCTATGATAAAGATGGCAATCTGATCCAGGAATGTGATAAGACAAACAGTGCAGATCCGGTTACTTATGAATACACAGCAGAGAATCGTTTGGCAGTAGTAAAACAGGGTGGAACAGTCCTGATGGCAGCCATGTACGATGGAGATAACAACCGGGTATTCGAACTTGATAACACCTATAAATGGGAAGACTGCTATGGCGATGAAGTCCTGATCCCGGCGAACCAGCGTACCGAAGATGGAAACAGCCCGAAAGAGCAGCTTGCCTCTCTGGTAAAAGGCGGTTCCAATGCCAAAGGATACACACTGACAGAGTATATCAACGATATCAATCGCGAGAATACAGAAGTCCTTGCAGAGTATGGAGCAGACGAGAAAGTACGTCAGGCTTATACTTATGGAGAAAGTGGAATCGGAGAACGGGTAAGCGTTGATAAATCGGAAGAAAGCAGTTATTATTTATATGACGGAAGAAACAGCGTGACCGGAATCCTGACCGAAACAGCTAATCTGACGAACAGTTATCAGTATGATTCATACGGTAACCTTACATCAGGAACAGCAGACGGTGTCAATTACTACGGTTACAATGGGGAGTCCACAAATGTAAAAACAGGACTTCAGTATCTGCGGGCAAGATACTATAACGCAGAGAACGGAACCTTTACAACTGAAGATAGTGACCTTGGAACGACAGAAAATCCATTGACCAGAAACCGCTACGATTATACGACCAATAATCCGCTGAATTACAGTGATCCGACAGGACATTCATTGTGGAGCAGGATTAAGAGTACAGCTAAAAAAGCAGCGAAAGCAGTCAAGAGTGTCGGCAAGAAAATCGTTAATACTGCGAAAAAGGTAGTCAAAACAGTAGTAAATACAGCTAAGAAAGCAGCAAAAACTATTGTTAACACAGTGAAGGGGGTAGCAAAAACTGCCAAAAATGCAGCTAAACATGCAAAACAGACATATCAATCTGTGAAAAATCGTGTAACCAGTAGCAGTACATATCAAAAGATCACATCCAGAGGAAGTCAGTTTATTCGTTCTGTAAGCAATGGGGTACAGAAAATTGGAAAAACTTATACATCTTTCAAATCCTATGTTTCAGAAAGAACGGCAGAAATCCGCTCAGAAGTGGTACGACATATGTGTACGACAACAAATCGTATTACAGATAAGCTTGGAAAAGTAGACTGGAATGCGGTGAAAAAAGTAGCCATTGGTATAACTGCGGTTACAGTTTCTGGTCTTGTAGTTGCTGCAACAGGCGGTTTGGCTGCAGGAGCAGTTCTGGCAGCATTGCCAGCAATGGGTGGCTTAGGAACGGCGATGGTTTCAGGAGCAGTTATTGGAGCTATTGGTGGAGCTTCATATAGTGCAGTGAATTCAGGTTTGTCTGGAAATAGTCTGAAACAAGTAGCAAAAGATACGTTAGTCGGTGGTATTGCAGGAGCAGTGACAGGTGGCGTTATGGGTGGCCTTAGTTATGGGGCTGGGAAACTTTTGAATGTAGTAAGGAGTGCAGGAAGTACCCATAATGATGGGATTGATAAATCGTTTAAAAAATTAGTTGCAGAAGTAACCGAAACAAAATTGCCAGAAGGCACTTGGGAAAAACCACCATTAGAGCGAGGAGATATTATTGACAAAGCTATGGGAAATAACTTGGGACACAATTTCCCGACCATAGATAAAGTAGAAAATGGTGTTGTGACTAGTGTTAAAAGCCGAGACTTAGGTGCAAAGACTTATCAAAATGGTAATAAATTGGAAAAGGTAATTGTCAAGGACATTAATAAAGTTTCAGGATTTATAGGAGAAACATTTAATGGTAAATTTGTTAATGCGGAAGAAATAGTGGGTAGACAATTACAAGTAGTTGTTCCAAATGTAACATTAAGCGAAGCTCAGATAAATGCAGTTAATAATGCTACAAAACATGGTATTGATAAAGGTGTTAAACTCATTATTACAGTAGGAAAATAATAGCAAAGTAAATAGCTTAAGGGGAATATTTTATTCCCCTTAAGTAATAGAGAGGAGAAAACGGATATGATTTCTGTATATTATAATCAAAAATATGGTTTCTTAATTGTGCCTAATGCCATTGAAAGGTTTATGGGATGTTATATTTCTATCGAACCTACAATTGAAATTATGGCTGAAGAAACAATAGATAAGATAGGCTGTGCAATTAGAAAAGGAATAAAAATTGCAGAAAGTTCCCCAAAAGTAGACGAATCTCAATTAAACAATTTTTGGAAACAAACAAAATATAAAAGTTTTCCAACATTTTCCAAGAATTATCAAAGAATTGATTTGAAACAAAATGGAGATGAATTAGAAATTAGAAGATGGGAACGGAATAATAGAGGGGGATATTCGCGAAAAACGGAAGAAAAAGATTATATTAATTTTATAGAAATGTCGGATTATGAATTGGGCTTGTTTATAAAAAAAATGTTTGAACCATGTGAAATTAGAATTGATGAAACAGAAAGATTTGAAACATTAGAGGGGAAAATAATTAGTTATTCGATTCCAAATGAGCATTATAAAAATATTGGTGATGGTCATACAGATTCTTATATG